>JANOBD010000101.1:0-76608 GCA_031411495.1 Phycisphaerae bacterium
ACCAAGGTCGACAACATCCGCACCGCCAACCCGACCGAGCTTGCCGCCCAGTACACGGAGCTCTACGGCAAGATGGCCCAGGTCGCAGATTCACTGGAGGAAGCTCTCGCCATCGCAAACCGCGCGGTGACGAAGGAAGACCTCATCTGCATTACCGGCAGCTTCTATCTCGTCGGCGAAGCGAAGCGCAAGATTCAAGGCGAAACGCCGCCCGCGCCGACGGCACAGGTGACGAGCGCGATGTAATCTCGTTCAGCGAGAGACGTTCGAACTTGAAGAAGATGGACATCGCGGCGAAGCGTGCTTCGCCGCGATGTTCGTTTACGAAATTCGTTTCGCTGTCGCACCGAAGGTGTCGTCTTCGCGGGGCGTGGATCGAACGGCTTTGGCGGTCCTGCCCGAGCCGATGGACTGACGCGCCAAAGGATCACACTTCCCTGACCGCGTACTCCTGCAGTTGTTCCAGGCTCACAAACTCCAGCGCCGAGATGTGCGTCGCCTCCAGCACCACCTTCGGCGCGGCGCCGGCGTCGAACGCCTGCACCCAGCGGCTCATGCACAGGCACCAGCGGTCGCCGGGCTTGAGACCGGGGAAGTGATGTTGCGGCATCGGCGTCGAGAGATCGTTGCCGGCCTGTTTTGAGAAGCGGAGAAAGTCTGCGGTCACGCGAATGCAGACCAGGTGCAGGCCTTCATCGCCTTTGCCGGTGTTGCAGCATCCGTCGCGGAACCAGCCGGTCATCGGGTCGGTGGAGCAGGGCTGGAGATCGGTGCCGAGGACGTTTTTGGCCATGGAAGGATTGTAGCCAATCAATTGTGCTTCTGGATTCCTGAACTTACGATTCGGGGCGTCCTTTTACGACAGGGAGGTCGTCAATGGGTCCTCGCCATTTCATTTCGTGTCTATTCACAGGCGTATTCTTCATCGGCTGCTGCAAAGACAAGCCGTCCGGATCTTCTTCGTTGGCTGAAGACAAAGCGTTTTCGACGTTCGCGCTGAAAGTTCAGCGACAGCTCGAGCGTGCGACCGACCCGACTGCAGTGAACGACAACTCACTCAATGCCGAGCAGCTTTCGCGTTCAGTCGGAATGCTTCAGCAGCAGCGACAGCTCCATCAGGAGCATATCGCACGTGCGGATCACGCGTTTGCATCAAACGCTGACTTGGTTACCGAGCGCATTGCGCTCATCCGCATCGACCGCCAGCTCGAACTCGTCGATCGACTGTTGAAACGCTACGAAGACAACGCGCCGGCCGTCGCGGACGGGCACTAGGCGATCACCCCTTCCTTGCGGTGACACGCTTCTTCAGCTCGGCTTTGGGTGTGGGCTTCTTCGCCGCGGTTGTGTTCTTCGCCGCTTTTCTCGCCGCCTTGGCTTTGCCCGCGCCTTTGATCGCGGCTTCGAAGACTTTGATGTACTCCTCCACGCTGACGCGCGAAACCGTGTCGCCGATCACGTCGAGCGCGAAGTCGTCGAGTTTCTTTCCGCGGATGCAGACCTTGCCGATGTCGAGCTTCTTGCCCGTCTTCTTCCACGCGTCGACAAACCGCTTGCCTTTGTCCGGGCCGACATACAGGCCCATCATGTAGAGCGAGAGGTGGTTCTTCTGGCTCGCGAGGTTGATGTACGGCAGCGGCTTCGACGGGTCGCAGTGGTAGCCGGCCGGATAGATCGAGTGCGGCACGTAGTAGCCGATCATGCCGTAGGTCATCCCTTCTTCGAATCCTTTGCCAAGGTTCTTGCGGATGACGTCGCGAATGGCGGAGATCGATTCGCGCCGATCCTCCGGAAGCGATTTGAGGTATTCCTCGACGGTGGCGGCTTTGCTCTGCATAAGTGTGTCTCCGCCGTGAAGCGTAATCACGATCGCATGCGGAGCGAAGAGAATTCACGCGAGATGCGGGCGCACGGATCACTTCAATTCCGCGGGCTGTCCCGTGGATGCGATGACCGAGTTCCAGACGCTTCCGCCGAGGTCGACGCGTCGCTGGAACTGGGCCGCAAGGTCGATTGGAATATGGACATATTCATCGTGGATGTAGCCGATGAACATGCCGGTGCGTCCGCTCATGGCGGCGTGGACGGCGTGGCGGGCGTAGCGTTCGCAGAGCAGGGCGTCGGCCGCGTTCGCCGGCACGCCGCGGATGGCGTAGCTCGGGTCGATGTATTTCATCGAGATCGGTTTGCCGATGCTCGCGAAGTAGTCAACGATCCGATCGCGCAGCAGCACGCCGACGTCGTTGAACTTCTTGTTTCCCGACGCATCCGTATTCACCGCACGGTTTTCGAAGAGCGTCTGCCCCGCGCCTTCCGCGACGACGATGACGGCGTGCTTGCGCTGGTCCAGGCGATTTTCCAGGTACTTCAGCACGCCATGTTCACCTCCCAGCGTGAACGGAAGCTCCGGGATGAGAGTGAGATTCACCACGCCGGATGCGCTGGTGGCGGCGGCGGCAATGAAGCCGGCGTCGCGGCCCATCAGCTTCACGAGCCCTACGCCGCGGTCGCTCGCCCGCGCCTCTTCGTGAGCCGCGACCAGAATCTCCGCGGCCTTGTCGACGGCCGTCAAAAAGCCGAACGAGCGGGCGCAGAAGGGGACGTCATTGTCGATGGTCTTGGGAATGCCGACGATGGCGGTCGAACTCTGTCGCTTCCGGGCTTCTTCGTTGATGCGCATCGCGCCGCGCTGGGTTCCGTCGCCGCCGACGCAGAAGAGCATGTTCACGCCCAGCGATTCGAGGTAATCGACGACGACCTTCGGGTCCTGCGGCCCGCGCGAACTGCCGAGCGTCGTGCCGCCGAATCTCGCGAGGTCTTCGACCGATTGGGAAGTGAGTTGCATCGGCTTGTGGCCGAGCGCGGGGTTCAGGCCGGAGTAGCCGTAGCGGAAGCCGAGCACGCGCTGCACGCCGTACCCATGGGTGAGCTGATTGGTGACGAATCGGATGATGTTGTTGAGCCCGGGGCAGAGCCCGCCGCAGGTGACGATGCCGGCCACGACCTCCTTGGGAGCAAAGTGAAGCATCGAGCGTGGGCCGGCGCGTTCGAAGAGGCGGTAATCGCTCACCAGTGCGGTGTCGTAGCGCGCGGGATCGAGCACGTAAGCGGTGTCGGGGACGCATAGCTCGAGCAGCGGGCCGAAATGGTCGAGCAGCGGCGATGGGATCGCGGGCGGACCGACCCGTTGGACTTCGACGCGCGGTAATGAACTGAGCATGGAAAAACTTCCTCAGCGAGAATGCTATCTGTTCTATCGGAAGCTCCCGACGATCAAAACGCATCGGGCATAACTGTCGCAGCGTGATCCAATAAGAACGGGCCCCGGCGAGTGCCGAGGCCCGATCGGAGTTCGCGATTTCGGCTTCCCGGATCAGGCAGTCGGCGGCGGTTCGCTGCCGTCGGTGCTGCCGCTGCCGCGGACCTTGTAGGTGTCGACGCCGTCGACAAAGTCGCTGGCCTGGGACTGATGCCCCGCCTTGACGACGAACGTGTCACCATCTGCGCCGCCGGTGAGGAGGTTGGTGCCGAGCAGCCCGCCGAGCACGTCGGCGCCCGCGCCGCCGTTGAGGGTGTCTTCACCGACACCGCCCCAGAGCGAGTCGTTGCCGTCGCCGCCGTCGATGAGGTCGTTGCCGCGCTGGCCGAAGACCAGGTCGTTGCCGCCGCCGGCGTTGATCGTGTCGTAACCCTGTCCGCCGGCGATGCGGTCATTGCCGCCGCCGGTGGTGATGGAGTCTGATCCGCCGAGTCCGTTCACGCGGGTGTTGATGCTGACGGGATGATCGATCGACCCGATGGTGATGGTGTCGGCGCGATGCCCGCCGCGCACTTTGACCATCGCGACGTCAGCCACATTGAACTGCTGACTGACGACCACCGGCGATCCGACGCCCGGCGTGGACGTGATCGTCACGTCAAGATGGACATTGTCACTGTTGGCCGCCACGACGACCGTGCTCGGGACCTGCTCGGCACAACGTGCCAACAATGTATTTCCGACCATTGAAATGGAAGCGGCTAACAGGCAACGACGCTCGATCGGCTCTACGAGAAACATGAGTCTCCTTTGAAATGGGTCTGTATCCGAGAACGCTCGGCGATGCGCAATATTCCGCAGCCCAACGCGACGCCCGATAATGGCCGGAAATGGCGCTAATCCGGGCTATGTCGAACCGGGCGGCTTTCGCTTGGGTAACAGGGAAATGGTGGCCTGCACAAGTTCCTTCGGCGAAACGGGTTTGTGGATGTGAAGCTGAAACCCTGCACTCAGGCTCCGATCCTTGTCTTCGGGTCGCGCGAAGGCGGTCAGCGCCATGGCGGGAAGGTCGGCAGCGCTGCGCTGGGATCGCAGCATGCGAATCAATTCATACCCGTCCTTGTCAGGCATGCCGATGTCAGTGATGAGGATCTGCGGGTTATCCAATTCGACACGCAGCAGTGCCTCATCCGCACTGGATGCGCGACTGACCGACGCACCTGTCTGCTCGATGACTTGCGCCACCAGGTCTCGCGAATCCGCTTCATCGTCAACCACCAGCACCCGAACGCCTTCGAGTAGCGAATGATCGTTCGCGGTCGCCAAGTCCGGATCCGGCAACGGCGCTGGCGCCTTCGCCAGTGGGAGCGAGACGGTGAATGTCGCACCGCGATCGATCCCGTCACTGGCGACGCGGACCGTACCGCCGTGCAATTCGGTGAGTTGGCGCACGATCGAGAGCCCCAGGCCGAGCCCGCCGAAGCGGCGGGTCGTTGACGCATCGGCCTGACGGAAGCGCTCGAACATGAACGGGACGAAATCCGGCTTCACGCCACATCCGGTATCGCTGACGACGATTTCCGCCCGCCCCTGGGCACGGCGAACGCGAACGTGGACGGTCCCGCCGCGCGGCGTGAACTTAAGCGCGTTGGTGAGCAGATTCCACACCACCTGCTGCAGTCGTGCGGGATCGGCATGCACCGGCAGCGGCTCTTCGTCGAAGCTTTTCAACAGCGTGATGCCCCGCGTCTCCGCGGAAGGCATCACCGAGTCGATCGCCGCCGCGGCGATGGACTGCACGTTGATCAGCATCATGTTCAGGTGCATCTTCCCGTTGATGATGCTCGACACATCGAGCAGATCGTTGATCAATTGCGAGAGCGATTTGCCGTTGCGGTCGATCGTTTCCAGGCCGCGATTCAGATCGATCGGGTCGGGCGTCTTGCGCCGAAGAATCTGTGCCCAGCCGACGATCGCGGTGAGCGGCGTGCGCAGTTCGTGACTGAGGGTTGCCAGGAACTCGTCCTTCAGTAGGCCGGCGCGCTCCGATTCGATGCGGGCGTTGCGCTCGTTTTCCAGGATCGCAGCCCTTTGGGCGTCGAGCCGCTTCCGTTCCGTCACGTCGATCGCCACCAGGCCCACGAGCGATACCGAACCATCGCGGCCAAGCACAGGGAAGAGTTCGCAGTTGAAATGGCGTTCGATCTCGGGGTCGGTCAACGATCGGTAAGACGACTCAATGTTCTGGATCGAAGTGCCGGTCGTGAAGGCGCGTTCGATCATCGCTTCGAACTGATCGGCTTGTTCGGGATAGACGCTTCGCAACGGCTTACCAATGTGTGCCTCGAGCGGTTTGCCACTCACTTCGGCGAGATATGTATTGACACGGATATAACGGAACGACCGGTCAAACGCGGCGAAACCGACAGGAGCATTGTCCAGAAGGCGGTCCAGGAGATTGGTCGTCTCGACGTTCTGCGCTGCGAGCCCTTCGGCCTCCACACGTGCTTCGAAAAAGCTGCGCTGGGCGCTGTCCCGCGCCTGGGCGAGCGTTGAGAGGTGGCGGGCCGTCCACCATACCAACCCGACCAGCGGAATGACGAGCAATGCCTGCATCAGCACGCGCGCCATTGGGATGTCATACCAATTCGCCTCGCGCCCCTGGCTGACGATCCACCCCACGACCGGGGGCAATAGAAGCGCCGCCGGGATCAATCGCCGCGCCATTTCCCCGCCGGCATCGCGACGGAACAACAGGTCCACAGGCGGCCGGTTGGGTCGGAGCAGAAGCACGGCGATGGAGAGAATCAACGTCGATAGTGCCGTATGGGGTGCGATTCCCGTCAATTGTGAGATGGAGTAAAGATCCGTAGCTCCAAAGAAAAAACCCATGAGCGGAACGATCGCGATTGCCAATGTCACAAGCGCCAGCCACTGCACGTTTCTCGAGACCCGCGCATGATCCGGAATCCAGAAGACGATCTGGCCGAGCATGGCAAACATCAGTGAGGCAGGCGGGCCCATTCGGTTGGGGCTCGTGGTCGCGATCGCTCCGGGCGCTTCTACGAAAAGCAGCTGGTCGATGTGCAGATCGATTCGGAACAGGTGTTCGCAAAACGTTGCGAATCCGATGAGCGATGCGAAAAGTCCCAGGCCTCGACCCAGCAACACCGCCCGGCCGGAGAAAGTGAGCAGAATGACCGCGACCGACAAGCATTGCACGCCGATCGCGGTATTGGTTTTCATCGTCACGTCGCTATGGAATGGGAATGCGTTCCTTCGTCCATCTATCCAATTCAGGAGTCCGATGGTTCCGATATAAAAAACGAACGCACCCATGACGCGCACGGTCCAGGCGATTCTCGGGTGCGTGCGCATCGGCAAAATCTCCAAGTATGGGCGGTAATCTTCCTTACGCCGACCATATGCCATATCAGGAATGTCCCGACAGCGATTCTGCGCTGGCGTAGGCGCGCCAGGGGCTCCAGCGGGGCGACCGGTTTAATATAGCAAAACCAACCAACAGTGGCGGACTCGACTGGATTCGGCACCCGAGCGAAGTATAATGCCTCATGCGTGGCGGAGGCATCCTCCGCCGCGGGCAACTCGGGTCAATCAAACCACGGGCCGCCGATTCGATCGGGCGGCCTTTTTGTTTCTCTGGTGGTTCGAAAAGCCCGTTGCCCCCAAAACTGAATAGCAGTGAAAGGAACTCGACCATGAACGCCGAACTGATTCGACTCGTCGACGGCATCGCCCGTGACAAAAACATCGACCGCGACCTGATCTACGCCGACATTGAACAGGCCATCGCTTCCGGTCTGCGCAAGCATTTCAACGTCGAAGAAGCCAGTGAGTTCGCCGTTTCGCTCGACCGCACCTCCGGGCTGATCACGGCATCGCGTCATGGCGAACCGATCCCGCTTTCCCTCATGGGCCGCATCGGCGCCCAGACCGTCAAGCAGGTCATGATCCAGCTCATCCGGCAGGATGAACGCGGCAGCATTTACGACGAGTTCAAAGACCGCGTCGGTACGATCGTGACCGGCACTGTCGCCCGTCGCGAGGGCGCGACGCTGATCGTCAATCTCGGCCGCGCCGAAGGCATCATGCCGCGCGGCGACCAGATTCCTGGCGAAAATCACGAAGTTGGCGAACGCATCCAGGCGCTGATCACCGAAGTGCGCGACACGCCCAGCAGCGTCAAAATCATCCTGAGCCGCACGCACGAACAGCTTATCCGCCGCCTCTTCGAGCGCGAAGTGCCCGAAGTCGGCGAGAGGACCATCGAAATCAAAGCGCTTGCCCGCGAGCCCGGCCACCGCACGAAAATCGCCGTGTCGTCCATCGATTCGAAGGTCGATGCCGTTGGTGCGTGCGTCGGCGTCCGCGGCAGCCGGATCAAGAACATCGTCGAGGAACTCGGCGGCGAGAAGATCGACATCGTCCGCTGGAACGAGTCGTCACAGATTCTCATCAGCAACGCGCTAAAACCGGCCGAAGTTGCCGAAGTTTCTCTTTGTTTCGAACTCGGTCGCGCTACAGTTGTGGTAAAGGATGATCAGTTGTCGCTCGCGATCGGCAAACGCGGCCAAAACGTCCGTCTGGCTGCCCGGCTCACGGGCTGGGACATCGACATCCTCACGCCGCCGGAGTTTTCGGCGAATGTCGAACGACTTGAGCGCACGCTCAACAGCGTTCCGGGAATGCAGCGTGAAATGATCGACAAGATCGTCGCGCTGGGCCTGATCGACGTACGGGATATCGAGGAAGTCGGCGAAGGTCCGCTGATGGAAGACATCGGCATGGACGAAGCGATGGCCGAGGCGGCGGTAGACGTCTGCATCGAAGAGGCGAAGATCGTGGTCAAGGAACAGGAAGCGAAGAAGAAGGTCGACGAAGCCGCGAAAGCGGCGGGTCGAATGTCCTTCTCGAGTACACGTGCCGTGCCGGTGCCGGATCTGCTTTCGGTGGTCGGCGCGAGTGTAGAGGAATCGGCACCTCCCGAAGTGCAGCCGGCCGCAGAGGTCGCTGCCGAAGTGGTTGGGACTGAGGCGAAATCCGAGGGTGCCGGCCAGTGAGGGCGGTGATCGAGCCATCCCGCACGGTTTCGTGCGGCAGGTGTTCGGGTCCGTTTGACGCAAGAGTGTGTCAAGCGGGTGCGTTTGGACAGGAACTGGGTCAATTGCACAGTTCGTGCTTGACACGGGTTGTAAAATACGGCGTATTGGACGGTTCTCTGGCATCCCCAGAGGTGACCCGTCGGCGTTTTTTGGGAGTTGAGTTTGGCCAAAGCCAAAGGTATTCGAATCAGCGACTTAGCCAGGGATCTTGGCGTGCCCGCCAAGGCGATCCTTGAGAAAATCCACGCCGAAGGGATTGAGTCCGACAAGGAACTCAAAACCTCTTCGTCGATCCCTCTTGGTCTGGCCGAAACGGTAAAGGACTGGAAGAACAGCGGTGAGTTCAAGCTCGCCGACGATTCCAACGTCGCCGTCGCCGAAAAAGAGCGTCCCAAGCGCACCGTTCCGAGGAAGAAGCGCGCCGACGGCGAAGATGCCGGCCACGACGACGCCGACGGCGAAGCCGAAGCGCACGAGACGGCGCCCTCCGAACCGACACCGCCGCCCGTTGTTGCCGAGGCTCCTCAGCCTCACATCGCGACGACACCCGTGCCGCCTCCCATCACGCCGCCAGCAGTCGTCGAGCCGACGATTGCGCCGACCCATGCGGCGCCGCCCGTAACGCCGAGCATCAAGCCCGCAGCGGAAAAGGCTGCGACGGTCACCACGCCGGTCGCGCCGACGATCAAGCCGACCCCGGCAACGCCCGTGTCGATGCCGCCGGTGCGACCGGCAGCCACGATTACGACGCCAACCTTCACGCCGGCCGCGACGCCGGGATCTCCTGCCGCGGCGACGCCGACCGTGTCCGGGCCGACCCACGCTGCGCCAACGACCTCGGGCATTCGCGGCCACACGCCGCGTCCGACCGTGAAACTCGATTCCATGGGCGGCCAGACCACGCCGGCGCCTCGGATGGTCGCTCCGACCAAGGCCACCGTGAAGGGCCCCGCGCTCATTCGCGAAGAGAAGCCCGACTTCGTCCAGAAGCCTCGCCCGAGCGGTCCGCGACCGATGGGCGGCAGCGACGGTCCGTCATCGTTCCGTCCCGCGGTCAATCGCGGCGGGGCTGGCGTGCGCGTCACCGAAGAAGGCGAAACCGAAGAATCGGCAGAAAAGAAAAAGACCGGCGTCAAGCCCGCCGCCGTCCGCCGCAAAGGCATCGACGGCCGCCGCGGTCTCGCCGAAGAAAAGCTCAAGGAGTTCACCGAAGCCGATCTCATCGAGCGTCGCGACCGCCTCAACGAGGCGACTCGTTATCGTTCGGGCGTCGATCAGCACATGCGCAAGAGCACGCCAGGCCAGCGCGGCCCGGCGCAGAGTCCGCAGCAGCGCGGCGGTCCGACCGAGATCGAAGAACCGATCACGATCAAGACGCTCTCTTCCGCCATCGGCGTCAAGAGCGGCGAACTGATCAAGACGCTCATCAAGCAGGGCGTGTTCGTCACGCAGAACCAGGCGCTGGACTTCGACACCGCCGGCGCACTGGCGCTGGGCTTCGGCGTCGAGCTGAAGATCAAGAAGGCGCCGACGCTGGAAGAACAACTCATGGCCGAGTTCGACAGCCGTGAGCGATTGGAAGAAAATCTGGTCCTGCGTCCCCCGGTGGTTACCATTCTCGGTCACGTCGACCACGGCAAGACGAGCCTGCTCGACAAGATTCGCAGCGCGAATGTTGCGGCCGGCGAATCGGGCGGCATCACGCAGCACATCGCCGCGTTCAGTGTCGAACTGGACCGCAGCGGCACGAAGAAGCGCGTCACATTCATCGATACGCCCGGTCACCAGGCGTTCACCGCCATGCGTGCACGCGGTGCGAACATGACCGATGTGGTCGTGCTCGTCGTCGACGCGGCGCAAGGCATCCAGCCGCAGACGCTCGAGTCCATCAATCACGCTCGAGCGGCCAACGTGCCGATCGTCGTGGCGATGAACAAGATCGATCTGCCGGACGCCAACCCCGACATGGTCATGGGCCAGCTCGCCCAGCAGGAACTGAATCCGGTCGCGTGGGGCGGCCAGACGGAAATGGTCAAGACCTCCGGCAAGACCGGCCAGGGTCTGGATGAACTCATCGAAATCCTCGACCTGCAGTCGCAGATTCTCGAGCTCAAGGCCGACCCGACCGCGCCCGCTCGCGGCTCGGTGATCGAAGCCCGCGTCGATCCGGGCCTGGGCCCGGTGGCGACGGTGCTCGTACAGGACGGCACGCTGAAAGTCGGCGATGTTGTTCTCGCCGGCCAGGGCTATGGCCGTATTCGTCAGCTGATTGATTCGACCGGCAAGTTCATCACCGAAGCCGGCCCGAGTACGCCGGTCATCGTCGCGGGCCTTTCGGCCGTGCCGGATGCGGGCGACAAGTTCTTCGCCGTCAATGATCTGGATCGCGCCAAGCAGATCGCCGAAGAGCGCGTCACGCTCGAGCGTTCGCAGCAGCGCGGCGCGAGCCGGGTCAGTCTCGAAAACCTCTTCTCGACCATCCGAGAAGGGGACATCAAGACGATCAATCTCATCATCAAGGCGGACGTGCAGGGCTCGATCGAGACGCTGCAGGAAACCGTCACCAACAACAACACGGCCGAGGTTCAGGTAAAACTGATCCACTCGGCAGTGGGACCGATCAACGAGAGCGATGTCGAACTGGCCAGCGCAAGCAACGCGGTCATCATCGGCTTCCACGTGGTCGCCGAGCCCGTGGCCGCGGCGCTTGCCGAGGCACGGCGCATCGAGATTCGCACCTATCGCGTCATCTATGAGATCTTCGACGATCTGAAGAAGGCGCTTTCGGGCATGCTCGAGCCGGAAATCCGCGAGAAGCATCACGGCTGGGTCGAAGTCCGCCAGGTGTTCAAGGTCAGCCGCATCGGCAACATTGCCGGCTGCTATGTCACCGAAGGCCACGTGCAGCGCGGCAGCAAGATGCGCCTGGTGCGCGACGACAAGGTCATCACCGAAGGCGTCGCCATCGAAACGCTTCGCCGCGTGAAGGAAGACGTCAAGGAAGTGAAGACGGGCTTCGAGTGCGGCATCAAGCTCGCCGGTTACGACGACATCAAGGTCGGCGACAAGTTCGAAGCGTACGTCCGCGAGGAGATCAAGCGGATGCTTTAAGCGTGGGCAGTGTTCGGTGGGCAGTGGGCAGTGAATGCCTTTCCTGCCCACCGCTCACTGCCTGCTGCCCACTTACGTATGATCATCGGAATCCTCCGTCTCGAGCTCGGCATCTACGACGCGTTCAGCCTCAAAGACAAGCGCCGGGCGATCAAGAGCCTCAAGGACAAGATCGCTCACCGCTACAACGTCTCGGTGGCAGAGGTCGATTCGCTGGAAAGCATGCGGCACGGGACCGTCGGAGTTGCCATGGTGGGCAACGACCACGCTTACATTGAGGGTGCGCTCAGCCAGATCGTCGACTACGTCCGCGAAATGCGGCAGGCGGATCTGGAAGAGTATGAGATCGAGTTTGTGTAGGAATTGAAGAGTTGCCGGTGGAGCGTCGAGAGTTCAATACTCTTTAACACTTCACTCTCGACTCATCACTCTCAACCGATGAGCAGAAGAACCGAAAGACTCGCCTCTACGCTCCAGCAGGAACTGGCCATGATCATCATGCGCGAGGTCGACGACCCGCGCATCAAGATGCTCCCGGGCATCACGCGCGTGGAAGTGGCGGACGACCTGAGCGTCGCCAACATCTTTGTCACCATCATGGGCACGCCCGGCCAGCAGACGGCAGCGCTCAACGCGCTCAAGCACTCGGCCGGGATGCTGCGGACGAGGCTCGCCAAGATGCTTACGATCCGCCAGATGCCGTTCCTGAACTTCAAGATCGACGAAGGGCATCGCAAAGAGATCGAGATGCTCGAGCTGCTGCACAAGCTCGAAGTCGAACGAAAAGAAAAAGAGGCGGCGCTCCACCCACAGGAATCAGACCTGCCAGTTGAAGGCGAAGCGGAACAAACGGAAGTAAGAAGCGATGAAGCGAAGGACGCGAAGAAGATCGACTGAGCAGTCGGAATCTTCCCAGAATCCCCTTTGCCTCAGTGGTGAGAAATGACTATGAAAAACGCCGGCAAACATGCGGATGAACTCAAAGCGCTCTGCAAAAAACTCGTAAAGGATCGGCCCGAGCGGCCGGAGATGGATCCGCTCGTGGCGATCGTCCGCGGCGCGCTCTCGATGGACGCAGACGACATGCTCGTCGACGAGGCGATGGAAAAGATCACCGCCGAGTTCGTCGATCTGAACGAACTCCGAGTGGCGACCGAGCTGGAAGTGGTCGACCTCCTCGGGGAAGCGCACCCGAAAATCGACGAAAAGGCCACCATCATCCGCGCCACCATGCACGGCATCTTCGATCGCGAGCAGACGCTCAAGTTCGACCGCATCCGCGAGCTGAAAAAGGCGGAGGTCCGCCAGTTCTTTCGCGACATGGAAACCATGCCGCCGTTTGTCGAGGCGTTCATCTCGCTGCACGCGTTCGACATCGCGGCCTTTCCGATCGACGATTCGACGCTCGATTTCCTGATCGACCAGGACGTGATCGAAGGCGAAACGACGCTCGAAGACGCCCAGGCGTTCCTCGAAAGCCACATCAAGGCCGACGACATGTACGGCACCTTCCTCGCGCTGCGCGCCAAGGGCCTGACGCACGAGCGCAAGAAGCCGCGCAAGGAAATAGCGAAGAAGAAGTGATCGGGTAGATTTGCGGTAGATGGTGGGCGGTCGGCGGCAGATCTACCTTCCGTTTTCACCGCCGACCGTCGACCGCAGACCGCCGACCCATCATGAAAAACCTTCCCGAGAAAACCCTCCGCATCGGTCTCCCGAGCGGCTCTCTTCAGAACGCGACCGTCGAGCTCTTCGCCAAGGCCGGGTATCGCATCCGCATCGCGGATCGTTCGGTATTTCCGCAGTGGGATGATCCGACGATCAGTTCTGTCCTCTTCCGCGCCCAGGAGATCAGCCGCTATGTCGTCGATGGCATTATCGACTGCGGGCTGACCGGTCATGACTGGGTGGTCGAGAACGGCAACAAGGACGACGTGGTCGAGATCTGCGAGCTGGAATACAGCCGCGCATCCAGCAACCCCGCCAACTGGGTGCTGGCCGTTCCGGAAGAATCGGACATTCAGAAAGTCGAAGACTTTGCCGGAAAGATCGTCGCCACCGAACTGGTGAATACGACCAAAAAGTTCTTCGCCGACAAGCAGATCCCCGTGACGGTGGAGTTCAGCTGGGGGACGACCGAAATCAAGGCCCGAATTCTCGACGGCATCGTCGATATCACCGAGACCGGGTCGAGCATCCGCGCCAACAACCTGCGCGTGATCGACACGATCCTTTCCAGCACGACGCGATTCATCGCCTCGCGCAACGCGTGGAACGACCCGACCAAGCGCGAGAAGATGGAAAACATCGCGATGCTTCTTCGCGGCGCGATCGAGGCACGCAGCAAGGTGGGGCTGAAGTTCAATTTGCCAGAAGAAAACCTTCCAGAGGTCGCGAAGATCCTGCCCGCCGAGCGCAGCCCGACCGTGAGCAAGCTCAACGAGTCAGGCTGGATCGCGATCGAAGTGATTCTCGGCGAAAAGCAGGAGCGGGACCTGGTTCCCAGGCTCAAGCGCGCGGGCGCGACCGGGATCATCACCTACCCGCTGAACAAAGTGATTCCATAATTAAGGCGGCGAATCGGGATCAGCGTGCCGATCGGGATCAGCGTGCCGACGCGGTCTCGGCAAGGCTCGTCAGGCGATCACCCCGGGCGTCGCCGCCGTGGAAGTTCGGGCTCGGGTCACTGATCGCGCCGATCTCCGCGGCCGTGCGGCCCCCGGTTGCGACGCGCGTCTCCAGATAGCTCAGGGCCATGAGCCCGGTCGTCAAGCCGATCACGACGATTGTCGCGATGCGGAAAACCGACGACCAGAGTTCGGATGAGTCTTGCTCGCCATAGGTATCACGATCTCGGCTTCGAAGGCTGAGCATCGCAAAGGCAAAGGCCATTTGTTCGGGAGTGGGATTCATGGTGTTCTTTCTTCAGTAAGGAAACGCAACCGGTGCGTTTGACTGGTGTTATCGCAAGGGCGATGCCAGCCGGCACGAAAGTGCGGAGGGGAATAAAATCGCGCCTGGCGCGGCGTGGGAAGCACTTAGCTGGCTTTGGTGCGCAAATTAGCGGCGAAATAGTGCACGCTAATTGCGCAGTGTGCGTACAGATCCAGCGGTTCGCGATTGAATTATCTTTAAATTGCTTAGAACGGGTGGGGCCTGCAAACGACGGCCTGGATCTACTCTGCTCGCGTCCCTTCGATACAATTCCCCGTCTTTCACCCTTTGGAGACCTCTCACCGATGGCCGGTCACAGTCATTCCGCCAATGTCGCCCGCCGCAAGAATGCAGTAGACGCCAAGCGCGCCAAGATCTGGAGCAAAATCGCCAAGAAGCTCATGGTCGCCGCCAAACGTGGCGCCGATCCCGCCCAGAACCTGGCGCTTCGCTACACGATCGATGAAGCCAAAGCGGCCAACATGCCGAAGGACACCATCCAGAAGGCCGTCGACAAGGGCTCGGGCGCGACCGGCACGGACAACTTCGAATCCGTGACCTATGAGGCTTACGGTCCCAACGGCGTCGCGATGATCGTCGAGGCCCTTACCGACAACCGCGCCCGTACCGCGCCGGATCTCCGACACATCCTAGAAAAGGCCGGCGGGAACCTCGCCACCAGCGGATCGGTCGGGTTCGTGTTCGCAAAGAAGGGCGTCGTCCTCGTCCAGGCCCAGGGTACGACCGAAGAGGCCGTCATGGATGTCGCGCTCGAAGCCGGCGCAGAAGATGTGGCCCCCGTCGATGCGTTCTTCGAGGTCCAGTGCTCGCCAACGGACTTCCTGAAGGTCAAAGAGGCGATCGAAAAGGCCGGCCTGGTCATCGAGGATGCCCAGGTCACCAACCTGCCGAACAACACCGTCTCACTCGATGCGGAGGCCACCGCGAAGTTCAACAGGCTTCTCGACTCGCTGGATGACAACGACGACGTGCAAAACGTCTACCACAATGCCGAGCTGACCGAATAATCCCCCGCCCATCGCGTTCGCGTTCGATCGATCATGAAGCCGCGATCTTTCATCGCGGCATGTCTCTGGTCAACCGGCCAGCCCGGACACTCGGGGCTGCTTCCGCGGAGAAGCTCGCTCACGCATACAGGCTTGTCGAGAAATACTTCATCCCCGAATCACAGACGAGAAACGCGATCGTGCCGCCGACTTCCGGGCCTTTGAGCAGTTCGATTGCGGCGTGAAGCTGCGCGCCTGTGGAGTAGCCGCCGAGGATTCCTTCCTCGCGCGCCAGTAGCCGCGCTGCGGCGATCGCCTGATCGTCGTCGCACTTGAGGTATCCGCGGATGTGGGAGGGGTTGAGGTGGGGCAGCACGGGCTTGCCGTATCCGCCGCCCTGGATCGCGTGTGCCGCCTCGATGCAGCAGGCGATCGCCAGCGAAGCGGCGCAGGTGGGCTCGACCGCGTACATGCGGACGCGCGGGTCGGTCTCGTGAAAAAACCGCGCCAGCCCGCCGAGCGCGCCCCCCGTTCCTGCGAACGCGAGGACGGCATCGAGCTCGCCGCACTGCGCGACCAACTCGGGCGCGGTCGAGTCGTAGTGCGCCTGTGGATTCGCCGGATTCTCAAATTGATTCGCGAAGTATGCGCCGATGCGTTCGCGCAGCTCGGCCGCGCGCTCGCGAACCAGTGCCATGTCCTGCCCGCTGACGCGCCCGGGAATGCCGCCCATCGCCTGATCGACCAGCAACACCTCCGCTCCGAACGCCCGCATCATCTGCGCGCGCTCCGGCGAATTGCCCCTGCTCATCACCGCGAAAAACGGGTGGCCCAGCGCCCGGCAAACCAGGGCGAGCCCGATGCCGGTGTTGCCGCTGGTGACCTCGATCACCGGCTGTCCAAGCTGCAGCGCGCCCGACGCGAGCGCGCTGCGGATGATGGCGAGCGCGACGCGGTCCTTCATGCTGCCGCCGGGGTTGAGATGTTCGAGCTTGGCGATGATCCGTCCGCGCAGTCCCAGCGACCGTGTGAGCGTGGAGAGCTCCTGGACCGGCGTGTTGCCGATGAGATCAAGGACGCGCGAATGGGTGGCCGAGGTAAACATGCAGGGTTGCCGGGCAGGCGTGACTGTAATCGGCGGCGCGGGTTTTTGCAGGCCGATCCGCGAGTGGCCGGAACGCGATCGCTCCTGATTCGCTCGCCAGGCCCATATCAATAAAGACGCCCGCGGAAATCGCGGGTGCGATCTCGACGGGCGCTGCGGAGAAGGAGTGTCGTCTTGGCTTCAGCGCGGGGCCTGCGTGCCGCCGAATGAATCGAGACGGAAGACCGCGTTCTTGTCTTTGGCGTGGACGACGGCCGCGCCAGTTGCGGAGAAGTCGGTGAAGAAAGCCGCCTCAGTGATGCCGGGCAGATCCTGTCGGGCAAACCCGGCCGCATGGCCGTCGAGGAACAGGACATTGGTTCGGCCGGACTTGTCCGGCTTGGTCGGATCCCACTTGCCGTGGCGCTGTCCGCTGAGCCGGCTGACGATGATGTTCGCCGCCGCCGGCGAGGCCCAGATGTTCCATTCTTTTCCGTCGAAGATCAGTGCCACTTCCGCGGATCGCTTGATCCTGGAAGTTTTCTTGAGCGGATAGACGGCGTCCGTTCCGAACGAGATCGACGACGATGGAAACGCGTTCACCTGCTGCGAGGTGGCGGGTTCACCGCCATTGCCGCCGACGGTAAACGACGTGCCATTGATGCCGTAGGTGTTGAACGTCCAGCGTCCGTCGAGGAGGAACGTGGGGTCGTCCTTCTTCGCGCCATCGCCTGGAGAGTTTTCTTGAACGACGTCCAAAACGCTCGGACAAATCAGCACGCTGCTGAGCGCGTTGGGATTGGTCGTGTCGGCACTTGCGTCCTGCGGAGGCAACAGTTTGTTGGCAATCAGCAGCGAGGGCCAATAGTCCACGCCGCCGTTCTTCCAGATGACGGTCGGCAGGACGACGCCCTTGTTGGCGACGGAGTACATCACGACGGCCTGGCCGAGCGTGCGAAGGTTGGCGAGGCACTTCACCTCATTCGCCGCCCCTCGCGCCTTATTCAGAGCCGGCAGCAGGATCGAGATCAGCAGGGCGATGATTCCGATAACGACGAGCACCTCGACAAGCGTAAAGCCGGTCGGCCGAAGAGCGCGATGGCCACGGCTATTCAGGGGGGAATGCATGGAAAACCTCGTGAAGTTCCGCCGATTCACTGGACTCCGCTGTCGCCGACGCGGGGGTTGCATCGGCGGCACCATTCTAGAGCGATGCAGGGAAAATTCAACGCATTTTTCCCTCCAGTTTCTCGGAAAAACATCTGGACTACCAGAAAACGAAGCCGGATCGGCACTTGCGCCGATCCGACTTCTCTTATGTGCCAGAATATGTTCTCACTTGCGTCGGCGAATCACCAGCCCGGAAAGCAGGGCGAGCGATGCGATCGATGTCGGTTCCGGTGTGGTGAACTGCATGGCGGTCGCGGCGCGGTCGACATCGCTGATGCGGACTTCGTCGATCAGTCCGTTGAACGGCTCGGTGTTGCCGTTGAAATCGCGCATCTCGTTGCCGAGCGCGAAGTCCGTGTCCTGCTGACGGAGCCAGCCGTTCATGTTGCCGCTGCCGATCACGCTGGCCTGGGTATTGATGCCGTCAAGCTCGGTCCAATAGAGCTTGAGGCTCGACGTGTCGGTCAGGTTGCCGTTGTAGGTGACGGCAACGTGATACCAGTGTCCCTGGGCGATATTCGGGATGTTCGCATCAAGGTTGTAGTTCGCGGTGCTTCCACCGACGCCGCCAAAGCCGCTGATCTTTTGGAAGCGAAGCTTCCACGCCGTGCCGGTGACGGCCGACGTGTTGGCCTCGATGCGGAACTGCCAGGAGCGATCCGAGCTGTCCGAGGCATCGCCTTCGCCGGCGATGATTTCCTGCGGCTGCGAATAGTTCTGGGTCGGATCGAATCCGACTTTGACGATAGCTTCCATCGTGAATGCGTGCGTCGTCGGGTGATCGAAGGTGTGATCGGCGTTGTCGGCGGTGCCGTTGGCCGGCGTGAGAGCGCCGAGCCCGGGCTGAACGCTGTTGGCCGGGAACGGCGGAAGGGTCGAGGGCGTGGTGTTGAGCCCGCCGCCGTAGTTGTATCCGAAACCGGTGAATGAACCGTTGTTGAGCGTCGCGCCACCGAAGAGGGCGTTGAGCGGCTGGTTCGAATCCGGCTTGACCGTGAACGCGCCGTTATAGTTGTAATGGGCTTGATCGACGGCGGGAGTGCCGAGTTCATCGAGGTGCCAAAGGTGCATCGTATTGGCATCAACGGAATAAGGGCCGACGAGTGCCGCATTGGCTGCAGAAACGAGCGCGAGCGACGCCAGACCTACATATACCTGCTTTTTCATATTCTTTCCTCCGCGATTTCCAAAGACTTGTTGTGCTGGTGGAGCGGTTCGCCCCGCCATATCCTGCTATTTTGGGACAGGTTCGCAATAAGGCAAGGTATTCTTTCGAGAAAAATCCGGGAAACTGAGACGGGATTGGGTAAAATCGGATCCGCACATTGTTATGGCCGCTGAGATCCACGCCCGTCGTGGGTTCTAAGTCGTTATTCGATCACTGATTACTCTGGTTCCAAGCAATGCACTCCGTCCCGCAGGGAACGCAATCGCCCTCCCGCGGGATTCGCCGGCGGCGAAAGTGAGAACTTATGACGAACGTAGTGTGCGGATGTCTCGCGTCGGTCGCCCTCGCAGCCCTTGCGAATGCGCGTGTCTTCACCGAACAGGACCCGACGAAACTTATGCGGGTCGGCGATGCCTGGGCCGCGAACTCGGTCAACGCCGCCATCTTTCGCAACGACCCGATCACCACCGTCGGCGAGAAGCAATTCGTTTCCTACTACGATGCCCAGGGTCGCGTCGTCATCGGCATGCGAACAATCGGACAGCGCGACTGGTCGCTCACGACCACAGCACTCCACGGCAACTTCAAAGACGCACACAACATGATCTCGCTCATCGCCGATGGCGAAGGGTTTCTGCACATCTCCTGGGATCATCACGGCAACCCGCTCCGCTACGCGGTCAGCACGACGCCGGCGTCGCCCGATTTCGGACCGCCCGTCCCGATGACCGGCCAGACCGAAACCAATGTCACCTATCCGCAGTTCTTCAAACTCGCGAACGGCGACCTGATTTTCTTCTATCGCGACGGCGCGAGCGGCCGGGGAAATCTCTGCCTCAACCGTTACGACGTGAAGGCGAAGAAGTGGACGCAGGTCCATCGGAACCTCATCTCCGGCGAGGGAACGCGCAACGCCTACTGGCAGTGCACTGTCGGCGGCGATGGCACGATTCACCTCTCGTGGGTGTGGCGCGAGTCCCCGGGTGTCGAGACGAACCATGACCTGTGCTATGCGAAGAGTATCGACGGCGGCGTGACGTGGACGAAGACCGACGGCGCGCCTTACGAGATCCCGATCACGCAGGCGAGTGCCGAGATCGCCCAGGAGATTCCGCAGAAACACGAGCTGATCAACCAGACGTCGATGTGCGTCGACGGCGAAGGCCATCCGATCATCGCCACTTACTGGCGGCCTCAAGGGACCGACGTCGTCCAGTACTTCATCGTCCGACACGACGGAAAATCGTGGAGCAAGTCGCAGGTCTCGGACCGGAAGGTGGCGTTCAGTCTGAGCGGCGGCGGCAGTAAGCAGATCCCGATCTCGCGGCCTCAGGTGCTGGCGAAAAGTGAAGCCGGCAAGACATCCGTCTACCTCATCTATCGCGACGTGACCGAGAACGACGGCAAGGCGATCCTCGCCCGTTGCGACGACATTTCGGCCGGCGGGTGGACGCGCAAAGCGATCACGGATTTCAGCGTTCGATATTGGGAGCCCAGCTACGACCACGTCCGTTGGGAGCGGGACCACGTGCTGGATCTGTATGTCCAATCGGTCGGCCAGGGTGACGGCGAAACGCTTCAGGCGCTCGATCCGACGCCGGTGTACGTGTACGAGTTCAAGCCGTGAGAGCGGTTCGAACGCAGGGCGGTCAAATTCCCGCGCCGCTCGCAATCGATCGGCGGGTTTTTGAACTTCGCGGATGACGGGGCAATTCGCCGTCTTGCTTCGATTGCCGCAGACACGATCAGAGCGACCGAGGAAGCGGCCGCGGCGGCGCGCTGCGCGAAAATGCAGTTTTGCGCAGCGCCGACCGTAAGGATAGATGTCCTGGGAGAATCGACCATTCGCGCCCGAACCATCCGTCAAAACGGGGCGGTGGCGACGGCCCGGAATGACCCACGATTACCCATTCGCGCCCGTTTCGACCCGCCCAGATTGCCGCGCAGCGCTTCGTGCGTGTTCGAATGACAGCGGATCGCTGGGCGAGCCAGTTTCAGAAAGGTGTTCCGCCCCCAGGGAATCCCAGGACCGGCGCCTGCGGCGTGGCCATGAAATCGGAGTGGTCGCTCCCCCGGCGGATCCGGTGCGCCTGCCTCCGCCACAACGCTGTCAATTCGATGGAATATTCCGAGCGGCCAAAAGGTTTGAAGCGTGGACGAAAACCCACTCTGCGCAAACCGGGTGCAATGCGCAACGGGCGAGTCGCAGGCTCGTCTCACGGTGCACTGCGCGCCTTGCCCGTCGCCGCTGCTTGCGGTCAAGTCAAAAGGAGAGAATCAAATGCTGTCTCGACATCGCAGGATCATCGCCGCCTCGCTCGCCGCGTTCTCTGTCGCGTCGATCGCGAGTGCCGTTCCGCTGACGCCAATTCCTCGCGGCGACCTTTCGGTCCAACTCCAAGCCGTCGCAACCGGTATGTCCGCGCCGCTCTATGGCACAGCCGCCCCCGGAGACACAAACCGCATGTTCGTTCTGGAACAGCGCGGGTTGATCCGAATCCTCCAGAACGATGTTCTTCAACCTGGCAATGCGTTGGACATGACCTCGCTCATCGGCGGCGCGATGAATCCCGCCAACGCCAATGACGAGCGCGGACTGCTCGGGCTCGCCTTTCATCCCGGCTTCAACGACTCGACAAGCCCGGGGTTCCAGACGCTTTACACGTTTAACTCTCAGCCGGTCGCGACCGGCAGCGCGATCACCTATGCCGCGCCCAACAGCGCCACGCAGAACTACAAGACCGTCATCAACGAATGGAAGATGGATCCGAGCAATCCAAGTGCGATCGATCCCACTTCGCGCCGTGAGGTGATTTCGTTCGGCAAAAACGCCAACAACCACAATGGCGGCACGATCGCCTTCGGACCGGACGGATTCGTGTACCTGGCACTCGGCGATGGCGGCAACGCCAATGACGTCGGAGCCAGCCATATCGAGCCCACAGGCAACGGACAAAACCTCACCACGCCGCTCGGCAAGATGATTCGCATCGACCCGGTCAACCCAGCACTCACGCCCTTGAGTGCCAACCCCGTCAGCGGCAACGGACAATACCGCATCCCGATCAGTAACATGGGCCAGACGCAGGGCAGCGTTCCCGAGATGTTCGCGATGGGTTTCCGCAACCCGTATCGCTACTCGTTCGACAAGGCCAACGGTCAACTCATCATGGCGGACGTCGGGCAGAACACGATCGAGGAAATCGATCGCGTCGTCGCCGGCGGAAATTACGGCTGGCCGATCAAGGAAGGCGACTTCCTGTTCAATCGCGTCACTGGCCCCGGCGGGAATGCCGGCACCGTCGGCGCGCGCAGCCCGGGACTTCCGCTGGGACTGACCGATCCGATCTCCGGCCCGGCCGGCACGCTCGAATACGACCACGGCGACGGCATCTCCATCACCGGCGGATTCGTCTACCGCGGCACGGCGATCCCGCAGCTGGTCGGGAAATACGTCTTTGGCGACCTCGCGCTCCGCGCCCAGCCCACCCGCGTCGACGGCCGGCTGTTCTATGCCGACCTCGACACCGGCGCCATCAAGGAGTTCCTGCTCCCGCAGTTCGCAAACAACCAGATCCCCAACGGCCTGACCATTCACGGCTTCGGCCAGGGCCCTGACGGCGAGCTCTACGCGATGATGACCAACACCCCTGCGAACGGCACGGGCGGGATCATCTACAAGCTCGTGCTGCCCGAGCCGACATCGGTCGCGGCGGGTGCGGGCGCGATCTGGATGGTACGCCGTCGACGCAAGTGAGGTTTCCGAACCGAACGCCAGCTTCCGGTACGGAGAAGGTGCGACCTCGCGAAAGAGGTTGAGTTGGGGACGGATGTCGAGCGATGCTCACGCCCGTCCCCGGCCTCATTTCTGGGAGGCGGCTGAACTGATACACGCGACGAGCCCGGCCGCGACGACCGCCGCCGTTTCCAGTCGCAGAATGGTCGCGGTGAGCGATACCTCAATCGCGCCGCGCGAGAGGAGAAGTTCGATTTCCGCATCGGTCCAGCCGCCCTCCGGGCCGATCAGGAGTTGAACCGCGCCGGGCTTGATCGATGACGCGAGCGAGGGAACGGCTTCGCGCGTAGAAAGGAGAAACGTCTGCGTGCCGTCAATGGAAAGTGATTCGACTGGAGACAGATCGGCGATGGCCATGAGGCCCGCCCGTCGGGATTGCTTGGCGCTCTCGACGGCGATGCGTTTCCAGCGGTCGGACTTGCTGGTGCCGGCGGGATGAACCACGCTCCGCGCCGTCTTGAGAGGCACCCACCGCGCGACGCCGAGTTCGCTGAGCTTTTCGACAAGCCAGTCGGCCCGCTCGTTCTTTGGGACGGCGCTGGCGACGGTGATGGAGCAAACGAGATGGTGTTCATCGATCCGATCGACGATGGCGGTGACGTGATCGCGATCGACGCGGTCGAGCATTGCGCTGCCGCGACGGCCGGCGGCGTCAAAGAGCTCGATCGGTTCGCCGGAGGCGAGGCGCAGCACATCGCGCACGTGATGGGCTTCGTTCGCATCGAGCGAGACGGAGCCGAGGTGAAGTGCCTGGACGAACGCGCGGCGCATGCAGGGGATTATCGGGCGCGAACGGCAACTCGCAATTGGCGCGGCTATCAAAGGATCCGATTCGACGATTGGAGACTCGCGCGATCGTTCGATAGAGTGCCTCGCCGAATGGTTGATCGCACCGCACTCCCAACTTCGGGCCCGGCGAAAATCGTACTGACCGGGGCGCCGGGATCGGGCAAGAGCACCATCGCCTTCGAGCTGGCGAGGCGGTATCCGCAGTTGTTCGTCGTCGTCCCCGAGGCGGCCACGCAGTACTACACCGCGCTCGGCTTCCGGTGGGACCAGTTGCAGATCGAGCAGCAACGGGAGGCGCAGCGCGGCATCTATCGCCTGCAGGTGGAGCAGGAACAGCGGATCGCGGCGCTGCACCCGGAGAAGACGTTGCTGATGGACCGCGGCACGATCGATGGCGCCGCCTATTGGCCGGACGGGCCGAAAGAGTATTGGCGCGACCTCGGCACGACGGAGTCGCAAGAGATCGCGCGATACGCCATGGTGATCGTGCTCGAAAGCTCGGCGGCGATCGGCCTGTACGACGGCGACGTATCGAACCTGGTGCGTTTCGAAGATGCGGCAGGGGCGCTGGAGAATGCCAAGCTGCTCGCGGCGCTCTGGTCGGCCCATCCGAATGTGCGGCTGGTGTCGGCCCATCGCGATCTGGAACAGAAGATCGCGATTGTCGAAAAGTTGGTCATGCAATTCGCGAACGCTCGAAGAACTTGATCCACCGGTCACACGGTTTGTACGTTTGGCCGGCGATTTTGGTCTGAACGACCGCGCCGGCTTCAATTCCACGGCGAAATCCGCTAGGGTTTCGGCCTCACCAGCGAACAACCGTGTCCAAGTCCGATCCTTCGACCTCTCCGCCCGCGTCCGCGCTCTCTCCCTTGAGTTCGGAAACCGTCTCCAATCGCGCGCTGCTGAAGTGGATGACGCGGTTCCTCAAGCCCGTCGCCGGCCTGGCGGTGACCTGCTGCTCGCTCATCGTCGTCTACAACCTGCTCGAGGCGTATGGCGTGAACCTCTCGGGTCGGGCCATCTCGCAGGTGCAGCATCTCTCCTCCACGAGTTACGCGACTCAGTCGGGCGATGTCCCGACGCGGATGAACCAGCTCAAGAACATCCTGCTGCTCTGGACCTCGGTCATCGTGTTCATGCTCGTGCTGCGGTTCGTGCGCGAAGTCATGAGCAACCGGTTTTCGATGCACGGCGTCTTCTACATCCGGGAAGCGGTCTACGACCGCGTCCAGCGCGTCGGCCTGGGATTTCATGACGCCATCAGTTCCGGCCAGCTCATCAATCGCGCGCTCACCGATCTCCAGAACGTCCGCAACTTCGTCCAGAACTCGCTCATGCAGGCGGTCGACATCGTCGCCGGCGTGCTGATCTACATCTCGCTGATCTACTCCAAGAGCCCGTGGATCGGATTGATCGCGCTCATCCCGCTGCCGTTCTGGACGGTCTACATCATGCGCTTCAGCAAGCGCGTCCAGCCGGCCCAGAAGGCCGCGATGGAAACCGACGACAAGAACGTCAGCATCATCACCGAAAACATCGCCGGCGTGCACGTCATCAAGGCGTTCGCGACGGAGAAGCACGAGGTCGGCAAATACAACGAGAATGCCGACGAGTTCAAGACCCGCGTCCTTCGCCGGATTCGACTCTTCGCGAACTTTCATCCGGTGATCCGCGGCATCGCCAGCGCCTCTCACCTGTCACTGTTTTTCGTCGCGTCGATCATCATCGTCGTCTACCGCGGCGAGAAGATGGCGGTGGGCGATCTCATGGTGCTCGGCGGCGCGATGGGCGCGATCCTGGGCCGCCTGCAGAACATCGCCGGTATCAACGAGCAGTACCAGAACGCGATCGTGAGCGCGCGGCGGCTGTACGAGATTCTCGAAGCCCGTGAAACCATTCCGGAATCGCCGGATTCGATTCCGCTCCCCCCGGGAAGTGGCAAGGTGGAGTTTCGCAACGTCGACTTCGGGTACACCAGTTCGAAGAAGGTGCTTCACGACATCAACTTCACCGTTCCGGCCGGCAAGGTCGTCGCGATCGTCGGCCCGACGGGGTCGGGCAAGAGCACGCTGGTCAATCTCGTCGCGCGGTTTTACGAGCCGAGCAACGGGCAGGTGCTGATCGACGATGTCGACATCAAGAACGTGACGCTCGATTCGCTGCGCACGCAAGTGAGCTTCGTGTTCCAGGAGACGTATCTCTTCTCCGACACGGTGACGGCGAACGTCGCGTACGGCCGGCCGAACATTTCCGCCGGCGATGTCGAAGCCGCCGCGCGGCTCGCGCAGGCGCATGAGTTCGTCGAGCAACTCCCCAAGGGCTACGACACGCTGCTCGGCGAACGCGGCACGACGCTATCGGGCGGCCAGCGCCAGCGACTGGCGATCGCCCGCGCGATCGTCACCAACCCGCGCATCCTGATCCTCGATGACGCCACCGCCGCCATCGACAGCCAGACGGAAGACCTCATTCGCCGCGGCATGGATTTCGTCATGATGGGCCGCACGACGTTCATCATCGCGCATCGAATCAGCACCGTTCAGCGCGCGGATCTGCTGCTGGTCATCGAGAACGGCCGGATCACCCAGCAGGGCACCCACCAGCAGCTCCTGAACGAGCCGGGGCATTACCGCGAGGTCGCGCTCGCGCAACTCGCGCGGCACGAGAGCGATGAAGACAGCCCGAGCCACGTGAAGCGCATGCGTGACGAAAAGAAAGTCGCGGCGGCGGTTGCGGTAAAGAAAGACGCCGTCGAAGGCGCGGCTGCTTCGACCGATGCGGGGACGTGAGCGAACATTCGCATCGAGAGCGTCTCGCTTTGGGTTGATGCCAGAGCTGGATATGCCACCGTTTACGGTTAAAACGCAAGGCGTTCGATCGGCAATCGCGGCCCTGATTGCTCGATCCAGACTGCGACGCTGCTTCACAACGTCGCACAGCGCGCAAAGTTGGGCTATCTCGGCTTGCCTCCCGGTATCGTCGTGAGCTGTTCGTATTTCAGCGAAACCGCTGTCTGGAGCTTGGTGTCCAATTTCAAAATCATTCAAGGCGGCATGGGCGTGGGCGTCTCCAACTGGACGCTGGCGCGTGGCGTCTCCTCCGCGGGTCAACTCGGCGTCGCCTCGGGCACGGGTCTGGCCGTCGTGTTCACGCGCCGACTTCAAGCCGGTGATCCCAACAGCGATGTCCGCCGCGCCCTCGCCGCATTCCCGATTCAGGAGATCGCTCAGCGATGGCTGAACCATTACTTCGTCCCCGGCGGGAAGCCGAACGATGCGCCATTCAAGCCGACACCCATCCCCGATCACCCGATGGGCGCTGCACTCACCGAGCTCACCGTGCTGGCCAACTTCGTCGAGGTCTATCTCGCCAAGGAAGGGCACGGCGGCGTTGTCGGAATCAACTACCTCGAGAAGATTCAATTGCCGATGCCCTCGCAGATTTTCGGCGCGATGCTCGCCGGCGTGGATTACATCCTGATCGGCGCGGGAATCCCGATCACGATCCCGGGCGCGATCGATGCGCTGGCCGAGGGCCGGCCGGCGGAACTCCGGCTCGCGGTCGACGGCGCGCTGCCGGGCGAAGAGTTCATCAACCGCTTTGATCCGGCCGCCTTCTGCGGCGGGAGTGCACCCAAGCTTAAACGCCCGAAGTTCCTCGCCATCGTCTCCTCGGCCACGCTGGCGATGACGCTGGCGCGCAAGTCCAACGGCCACGTCGACGGCTTCGTGGTCGAGAACCCGCACGCCGGCGGCCACAACGCGCCGCCGCGCGGGCCTTTGAATTTGAGCAGCGAGGGCGAACCGATCTACGGCCCACGCGACGAGGCCGAACTCGACAAGATCGCCGCCATCGGCAGGCCGTTCTATCTCGCCGGCGGACGCTCTTCCGCCGGCCAACTCGCCGATGCGCTCGCCGCGGGCGCGAGCGGCATCCAGGTGGGCACCGCGTTCGCGTTCTGTAACGAGTCCGGCATCGCGGAGGATCTCAAGCAGCGGGTCATCGCGCTCCATCGCAGCGAAGGCGTGCGCGTCTTCACCGATCCTTCCGCGTCGCCGACGTCGTTTCCGTTCAAAGTCCTGCAGATGGATGGGACGCTCTCCGAGATCGACGTCTACGAGAACCGACACCGCATCTGCGATCTCGGCTACCTGCGCCGCGCCTACCGCAAAGAGGATGGCACGCTCGGCCACCGCTGCGCGGCCGAACCGGTCGACGCGTACGTCCGCAAGGGCGGCACCGCGCTCGAAACGGTCGGCAAGAAGTGCATCTGCAACGCGCTCTTCGCGACGATCGGAATCGGCCAGCGCGACAAGGCGGGCGTCGCCGAGCCGCCGATCCTGACCGCCGGCAGTTCCGCGATCGACCTGACCCAGTTCATGCGGGCGGATCGGGATTCGTACACCGCCGCGGATGTGCTGGCCGTGCTTTTGAAGCCGGTATGAATCGCCGCGCGGGCAAACTCGGAACCGCGCGGCCATTTCCCGAACACGATGAGCCGATCCCCCGGGTTACTCCGACGCCTGTTCCAAAACTACAAACGTTGCGGCAATTGAAAGTTCGTGGGTTTCCGCGATAACGGACGGACTTATGGCCACCGAGCAATTCCCTATCGACTTGAAGGCATTGAAGCCCCTCAAACTTTCGCCAGACCGTGAGAAACTCACGTCGGACGAACTGGCCGCGCTCAGGCACAACATTCAACTCGCTCGCGATGCGATCGTCTTCTTCACCTCGCTCGCGGGCGCGCGCGGACTCTCGGGCCACAGCGGCGGGGCGTACGACACCATTCCCGAAGTGATGATCTGCCGGGCCTTCATCGCCGGCGGCGCGCCGATCGTGCCGATCTTCTACGACGAGGCCGGACACCGCGTCGCGACGCAGTACCTGCTCAGCGCCATCGACGGCCACATGCCCGCCGAGAAGCTGCGGCACTACCGCGAATACAACCAGGGCCTGCCGGGCCACCCTGAAAAGCTGCTCACGCCCGGCGTGGAGTTCAGCTCCGGCCGTCTCGGGCACATGTGGGCGTTCTGCAACGGCGTGGCGATGGCGAACCCGGGCAAGGCCGTCATTGTGCTCGGCTCGGATGGCTCGCAAATGGAAGGCGACAACGCCGAGGCCGCTCGCCTCGCCGTCGGCAAGGAACTCAACGTCAAGATCCTGATCGACGACAACAACGTCACCATCGGCGGACACCCGCAGGAATACATGGTCGGCTACGACCTCACGCGCACGATCAACGGCTACGGCATCCAGGCCGACACCGTCATGGGCGAAGACCTCGAGGCGCTCTATACCGCGCTGAGCCGATGTTTCCAGACGACCAAGCCGCACGGGCTGATCATCAAGCGGCCGATGGCGCCGGGCATCGAAGGTGCGGAAGGCCATCCGCATGCCCACGAAGTGCTCAAGGCCGAGATCGCGATCAAATATCTGGAGAAACGCGACGCGGCGAAGTACGCCAAGGCGATCGAACTGCTCAAGACCGCGAAGCCGGAGAAAAGCCCGCTTACGTTCAAGGGTTCGAGCGGCGTCGGCAAGAATCGCGACGACTTCGGCAAGATCGTCAACGAGATCCTCGAAAAGCTCACGCCCGAGCAACGCCTCGCGAGCGTCCGCGTCTTCGACAACGACCTCGAAGGCAGCTGCGGCCTGCACCACATCCACAAGAAGTTCCCGGAAGTGTTCGTGCAGGCGGGCATCATGGAGCGCGGCAATTTTTCAGCAGCCGCTGGGTTCGGCAGCTCCAAAGGCAAACAGGGATTGTTCGGCACGTTCAGCGCGTTCCTGGAAATGTGCATCAGCGAGATCACCATGAGCCGGCTGAACTTCAGCAACGTGCTCGCGCACTTTTCTCATAGCGGCTGTGACGACATGGCCGACAACACGTGCCACTTCGGCATCAACAGCATGTTCGCCGACGGCGGCGTCGAGCCCGGCCACGGCAAGGACACCACCCGTCTCTACTTCCCGGCTGATCAACACCAGTTCGCCAAGTGCATCAAGAAGATCTGGAACGATGAAGGCCTGCGCTTCCTCTTCTCCACCCGCGCGCCGGTTCCGGACATTCTTAAAGACGACGGCAAGACGCCGTTCTTCGGCGACGGCTATGAGTTCAAGCCCGGCAAGGACGACGTCGTCCGCGATGCGAAAGGTGGAGGTTACGTCGTCAGCTTTGGCGAAGCACTTTATCGCTCGCTCGATGCGGTCATCACTTTGCAGGAGAAGGGCACCAAGGTCGGCCTGATCAACAAGAGCACGCTCAACGTCTGGGACGACGAGACGATGAAGAAGCTCGCGGCCGCGCCGTTCGTGCTCGTGGTCGAAGGCTTCAACGTCAAGACCGGCCTAGGTTCACGCTTCGGCAGCGCGCTGCTGAAGTACGGCTTCAAGGGCAAGTTCAACAACATCGGCACGCACAAGGAAGGCTCCGGCGGCCTGTGGGAACAGATGCCGTATCAGGGCTTGGGCAGCGACGGAATCCAGAAGTCGATCCAGGCGCTGCTGTAATCTTTGTCGGATCGGCTGATTGTCCGCGCGCTGTTGATAACTCCCCGCAATTGTTGCGCTGCGCGATCACACACGGGTACACTTCGCAAACTTGCGATGAACCCGAAGCTGGCCAAACAATTCGTCGTCGACGCACGGTTCGAGGCGCTCGAAGATCTGCTCGCGCCTGCGATCGCGGTTCGACCGCGCGTGTTGTATGCCTCCGATCCGAAGCGCAAGCGCGGCCGCTGGCTCGACTGGCTTCTCAAGACGCCGTCCGATGGGCCGGCCGTTGCGACGGTTCCGGTGTTTGATGAACTCACGCTGCCGATCGGCGTCTCGCGGTTCGATCCGGTTCCTGATGTGCCGATCGGCTTCGAGTGGCCGTGCCATTCCGATGGCACGCTGCTGGAGTGCCTGGCCCAGATCGACCTCGCGGAAGTGCATCGCGAAGCAGGCCCGACGCGCCTGCCGTCGACGGGATGGCTGCTCTTTTTCGCCGGCGAAGAAGCGGCGCGGCTCGGGTCGTTTGAGGGACGGGTGATCTATGTCGAACCCCAGCCGCTCACCCGCTGGGCGACGCAGGTGCCGCGGGAGTATTCGGCGCGGACCTGCCGGCTGGAGTTCGAGCCGATCTTCAGCCTGCCCGATGCGCACGACTTCTGCGTCGCGCAGCGGATGACGTTCCTGGATGACGGCGTCGAGTCGTACGTCGAGCTTCAGGAGCGGCTTACGGATGGGGCACGGCATTACCTCCTGGGGTATCCGCGTGCCATCCAAGGCGATGTGCGCGCTGAGGCCGCACGCGGCGAGGCCGATGCCGCACGCCGGCGGCTCCGCGGGAATGAAGATGCCCGGCTCGGCAACGACTTTTCGCTGCTGCTGCAGCTCGACACCGATCACGACGGCGCCGGCTGGATGTGGGGCGACGCCGGCACCATCTACTTCGTCCTCCATAACGCCGACCTCGCGGCCGGACGGTTCGATCGGACGCGGCTAATTGTCCAGTGTTGCTGATCAGGGCTGAAATCGCATTGCTTCCCAATCCCCGGCGCGCGAACATTCGAGTTTGGCGAGCAGCGCGGCGACGTTCCCCGGTCATCGCCGACAAAGAGTTGTTCATTTGATGAGGTGTGCCATGGCTTCGAATCCAAACGCTATGATCCAGTCGTTGGAGTCCCGCCGCCTGCTCGCGGATGTCGTCGCGTTGGGCGCGCAGTCGACACTCGCCGACATGAACGGCGACGGCAAGGCCGACCTTGTCGGCATCACGCGGAACCCGACTGCAGTGGGGGTCGGCGTATTCGTCTCGATCGCGCTCGGCCGCGGGAACGGAACCTTCGCGCCGAGTGATCGCATCTTCATCAACGCGAACACCGGCTTCGGGCTCGGCGTCGGCGATCTGGATGGCGACGGCAGCCTCGATGTCGCCGTCGCCGGCGACAACCCGCTTTCCATGGCGCCGATTACCGGCACCTTCGTCCTCACCGCGCTCGGCAACGGCGACGGCAAGTTCAAACGCACCGCGGGCGGAACTTCCAACACGGACGGCAACCCCCTCCTGGTCACCACCTTCGTCCCCCAGATTGCGCGGGCCATGTCCGTCTCGATTGCCGACCTCGATCACAACGGATTCGGCGAAGTGAGCGTGCTGGGCGCGAATCGATCGACCAGCAGCGGGACGTCGTTGAACCCGGCGATCGTCGTGAACTGGGATCCGACGCTGCCGACATTCGCGCCGGTGCCTCCGACGGTGATCGCCTTCAATTCGCTGGTGATCATCAACCAGTTGAACACGGCCGATCTGGACGGCGATGGGCGTCTGGATCTCGTGGCGACCAACCGCACGCCGATGCCGCCATCACTTCTGGCGGTGGTCCGAAGCGATCTGGTGATCGCGCGGTTCCCGGTCGATCACACCGCCGTCGTTCGGCAGGGCATCAACCTGCTCAACGCGCTGCCGCCTACGCCCACCCCGAGCGCGGCCCCGATCGAAACGTTTGGGCTGGCAGACCTGAATAACGACGGCGTGTCCGAGCTCGTGGGCCGGACACGATCCGTTCTTCGCTACTCCAGCTACAACGGTGCGAACACGCTGTTCGGACCCGTGCACGTGATTGCGGCTGCGAACACGCCGCCCGATGTGCTCATGAACCCCCTGCTCGGCGACGTCACCGGTGACGGCCTGAGTGATGTCCTGGCGCTCTCGCGACGCGGACCGGTCGTTGCGGTGAATGTCACACAGGCCTCGGGAGCGGTCGCGGTGCGCTGGTCGCGTGTCCCCATCGGCGGGGCGGCGCTTTCAATTGTCGGTGAAGATGATCAGGTGCTCAGCGAGATCTTGAGCTAGTAGCCAGCAGTTCATTGCCGATCCGGCCACCGACGCGGGTTCTTTTGAGCCCGCGCCGTTTCGTTATCCCGATTCGGTGCGGATATGCTCGGCCTCGCGTGGTTATTCATTGGCTCAAACGGAACTGGTCTATCGTCCTCGTGGTGATGGTGTCGCTGCTCGTGCTCCTGCCACGCAGCGCGTATATCGCGAGTGTCCACAGCGAGTGCATCGACGACGAGTATCACCTCGTCCGCGGCGTGCGCTTTCTGAGCGGCGACCTCGGACGATTGCCGCTGAACGATCCGACCCTGGGCGAAGCAATCATGGCGCTGCCGGTGTGGGTGGCGGATGCGCATCCCAATCGGGACTACAAGTACGGACAGATCCTTCATGGCCAGAAGGTGCCCGTCGAGACGCTGATGATGCGCGTCGCGCTCTGGAAGTCGATCCTGTTCGTGCCCGGCGTGCTGCTGGCGTTCGTGTGGGTTCGCCGGCTGTACAATGAACGCGCCGCGTGGGTCGCGGCGGCGATTCTGCTGATCGAACCGACGATCAGCGCCCACATCGTGCCGGCGGGGCTGGACGTGCTCGGGTTCGAGGCGATTCTGGCCGGTTGCTTCTGCTGGTGGCGATATTTCGAGAAGCAGACGTGGCGACGGTTGGTCGTTGCCGCCTGTGTGAGCGGGGCGGCGATGCTCATCAAGCATACGGGGATCATCCTGCCGATTGTCGCGCTGGCCTATGCGGCGGTGTGGTGGTTGAAGCGATGGCGCGAATCACTCTCCCCCGTACCCGGGGGGGAGGGGCGGGGTGACGGGGTAGCGACTGGCGGCGCCCACAAGTCCTTTGAACAGGCAAGTGACCGACCCCTCGCCCCAACTCTCTCCCCTGGCCACAACGGGGAGGGAACCAGAACGTTGCTCGCGAGCACGCTGCGCCGCGACCTTCTCCACGCAGTTTGCGCGATCGGGATCGCGTTCATCGTGCTCACGATTCTCTCCGGCGGTTTCATCAAAGTTGCCCGGCCGGAATCAATCTCCGAATCGTCGCTGCTCGGCAAGCTCTTTAACTACCCGCTTCCCGCAGGTTACTACATCAAGAGCCTGCAGACGGCGGCCTTTCATGGTGGGGAAGGGCACCCGTCGTGGCTGCTGGGCCATCGCAACGACAGCGGAAGCTGGTACTACTACCCCGTCGTCGCGTTCTACAAGGTGCCGATCGCGCTGATGGCATTCATCGTGCTTGGCGTCCTTTCGCTGATCCGGATCCGCCCGCGCTTCGGCGAACTCGCGCTGCTTGTGCCGATGGTGCTGCTGCTGATCCTGATCACCAAAGGCGGCATCAACATCGGTTTTCGTCATGCGATTCCGGCGTACGCGCTTCTGCTCTTGCTCTGCTGCCGATCGATGTTGATCGACCTCAAATGGATTCGCCTGCTCGTGCCGGCGCTGCTCGCGGTCGCACTTATCGACTCGGCCCGCTTCTTCCCGAACCTGATCAGCTACATCAATTTTCCGCGCGACAAGGTCTGGATGGATCTGAACGATTCCAACCTCGACTGGGGTCAGGGGCTCAAGCAGATCCGAAAGTGGGTCTACTCGCGCGAGAGTTGGAACCAGGATGGACGGCCCATCGGCGTTCGCTACTTCGGCCTCGATTACTCGCCGAACGTAGAGCATTATCTGAAGGGAACGAGTGCAACGCGCGTCCCGCGAAACGTCGGCCCGCCGGATCACGGCATACTCATCACCAGCCCCGTGTACGTTGCCGGCATGTTCGAGAAGCCGGGGCTGTATGACTTTCTGCGAAGCGAAAGCCCGATCGCAATCATCGGCGACAGCAACCTCGTCTTCGATCTCGATGATATTTACGCCCGACGACCTGAAGTCAGACCTCACCATGCCACGACCGCGCCCGCGGAATGAAGTGCGTGCCGAGTCGCTTCGAGGAGCGATCCTCCGTAATTTGATTTGCACGTTCGGACGAAGCGGCACCAACATTGTCGTTGGGGGAGGCATCGCGATGCCTGGCGTGCATGGAAAAGCAGTTCGGGCCAAACAAAACGACAGCTTGTCGTAAAGACAAGCTGTCGTGAAGAGATTTCGATCGGTCGTTGCGAGCGCGGTCGGAACCGAGTTCAGGTCAGGACGCTGTCCGCGGTTGTGCCGGACGGAATTCGGCGCGTCCGGGCGGAGTTTGCCGCGACCATGCTGTTGACGATTGCGATGGCCGAGTTGCCGTATTGCTGTGCCAATGCGAGCAGGTCATCGAACGTGACCGAGCCGTCGTAGTTGATGTCGCCCTGCGACCAGCCCTTGCCGGTTCCGGTGTAGTTCTGCGCCATCACCAGCAGGTCGTCGAAGTTCACGGTGCCGTCGAGGTTTAAGTCGCCATTGAGCGCGTACTTAATCAGCAGGTCGCCGGCGGCGATCGGGAGACCGTATAGCGTGGTGAGCGCTGTTCCGGTGCCCGCGAATGCATAACCGAGGGAATCGGCAAGTGCCGACGCGCCCACGAAGGTGGACATGAAGGATGGCTGGGCGCCGTTCCAGAGTCCGCCGTTGCGGCCGTTGATCAGACGCGTACGGTAGAAGGTTTCGTCTGCCGCGCCGCGGCGGAGGTAGGCGTTGTCGTTCACGTCGACCCGGCCGGTGATGTTGGCGCCGGATACGGAGAGCATCTTGTCGTGACCGGCGAGGAGCGTGACCACACCGCCAGCGCCAAGCGAGAGAACACCAATTTCATCGCTGGCGCTGAAAATGACGGACGCGGTTCCAACCCCGTCGGCGTTGACGTTGACCGGCTCGGCGGAACCGGCACCGGTGGTGAGATACACCGGCGTCGACGTCTCAACGATATTGACCGTGTCGTCGGCGGCGCCCATATCCAACGTCAATGTCCAACCGACGCTGTTGCCGTTGAGCGTAACCGTATCGTTGCCGCCGCCGCTATTGATCGTCGTATTCCGATAGAAGTCGTTGATTGTGAACGAGTCCGCTTGCGCGCCACCGTCCACCCGCACCGAGCTGACATCCGCGTTCTTGTAGCTGATCGTGCCCGCTGGCATGAGTCCGGCGATGTTGGTGAATCCGCTCGCCACCGACCAGGTCGCATTCCGGGCAACCGAGCCATAGAGGTCTGTGACTTCAATGGTGGTGAAGCTCGGGGCGTTGTCGATAGTGATGTTGCCTGTCATCCCGTCGAGGCCGTCGCCGAAGATCAAGAACGGGAACGAAATGAAGAATGTGTCATCGCCGATGCGAACGGTATCGCCGCTGCCGGTGTTGTGAATATTCAGCGTTTCCGAGTTGTCGTAGACGCGGAGCATGTCGGCCGCGGAACCCATCGTCAGATTGATGGAACTGATGTCGTTTCGATCCCAGTAAATGGAGGCCGGAGCGACGCCGCTCAAATAACCCAGAGGTGCGCCGCCACCGTCAGTCGTGAATCCCATCGTGCCCGTGCGGGCGACCGTGTCGCTACCTTCGAGCAGATTGAGTGTCGTGAACGAAGGATTGTTGTAGACGTAGACCGCAGCGTTGATGTTCTGGAGACCGATGCCGGCCGCGTTATCGCCGACATTGACGACATCGCCGCCACCCGCCGAGTGCACATCGATCGGCTGGCCCGTATAGGTACTCGGGATGTTCACCGTATCTGCCGCGGTCGTCGTGGTAAGCGTGAGGCCTTCAAGAGCCGCATCGTAGAAGAAGCCAGCCCAACCCGGGCGATCGAAGCGCGCACTGGTGATGGTATAGGTTTGAGCGGTGCTCAGGCCGTCATCGTAGACCCAGACATGGTCTCCTGCGCCGGTGCCGCCGTACACGTTGATCGAGCCGCTTGGCGAATTGCTGAGGTTTCTGGAGTAGAAGTCGAAATCAAAGTAGTCATCGCCGGCGCCGCCGTCTTCATAGACGGTCTTGCCGCCGTTGCCTTCCATGCGAAGGTAGTCATTGCCGTCGCCGCCTTGGATGGAGACGTAACTGATCGAGCCGAGCGGGACGATCGTGCGCCAAGAGCCGAGGTTGCCCGCGCCGGGAAGGGATCCCGAGCCGGCGACGTCGGCCGACACGTCGACATCGACGATCATGTTGGAGCCGCTGACCGAGATGGCGATCACGTCGGAACTGGTACCCGGTCCGCCGCGCACCTGCAGGATGCCGCTGGAATCGAGTGAGGCATACATGGTTTCGAAGTTTGCCGGCGAAACGGTGCTATAGCCGAGCGTGTCGTGGAAGATCAGCCGCAGGTTTTCAGGAACGAGGCAGCGCTGGCTGAACGAGTAATAGGCGTTGCCGGCGTCGTCGGTGCCGTTGTAGCCCGTGCCGCCAAAGGTGAGAGATTGCGGCTCGGCGGTATGAATGGCGGCATTGAAGTTCTGGGGAGAGCCGGAGTTGAATGCGGTCATCAGGTGGTTGATGTTTGCCGAGTTTTCGACGAACAGTTTCGCACCGCTCGCACCGCCCGCGGCGTCGTTGACGCCGGTATTCGTGACGAAGCTTTGAAGACCTGAAGGGGCGGTGAACAGCCCCATGCAGTGGGCCATTTCCGCCAGCGCGACGGTCAGGAAATCGCCCTTACCCAATCCCGGGGAACCGGATTGAGCTTCGGCGGCGAAGGCATTGTCGATGGTGCCCATGTATTCGCTGTTGTCGTAGGGAGTCGGGTCGATGAACCAGCCGCTGCCGAAGCCGTCACCGCCGCTGCCCATGGTAATGCCGCCGCTGAGCGGTTTGCTGCCTGCCCAGCTCGAGACGCCGGCACTGGCCCCGTTTCCGCTTGCGCCGGTGGCCATCTTGACGGTGAGTTGGTAGGTCGAGCCGGCGAAGCCGCCACCGTAGTTGAATGCCCCGATGGTTCGCGCCCACATGTTGATCGCAGCGTCCATGACGGCACGTGCGATGTTGGCGTTGACGCCGAACACGTCATTGAACCGGTCGTTATTTGTGCCGCTGGTTACGCCGCGATTCGTCCAGACGATCGGCGCCACGTCGCCGGAACCGCTGCCGCCTGACCTCACCGCTGTCGTGCCGGAGCCGGCGATATGAGACGTCTCGCCTTTGGCGAGGTTGACGGACGCGTTCTCCCCGCCGCCAGTGAGATAGTTCAATTGCTTTCCGAGCGCCAGCGCCTGAGCCGAAAGCGAGTACGGCGCCGGCGTCGCCGGCGTTGGCGACTGGGTGATCATCGAGCTTTTGAAGTTGGCAACGTCCAGGACATTGTTCGGATCGAGCACCGTCTGCGGCATCAACCTCCAGTTTTCTGATGCCGGGATGTTTGCGTCGACGCATAACATCTGTCGCAATTCAAGCTGCTCAACGACCTGCCGAACGCTGGGGTGAAATGTTGAAACGACGAGACCGCGACGCGCTGTCCGATAAGAACTTCGCATTTTTTCCTCGAAAACAAGACGTGAGAAACACACTGATTGAACCTACAACAACGGCCCGATAACAGTGAGATCACATTCTGCCACGACTCCGAAAAATGTCGAGACGACTTAGTCGACAAACGCCTATTCAGGAGTTTGCGTCGCAAGCATTTGTCAGTAAATGAGTTGTGTTATGCCTCGACCGCTTGGGCGGCCTTGCGCCCCATCTTCTTGCGCTCGTTTTCGGTCAGGTAGACCTTCCGAATCCGGATCGCGCTCGGCACCACTTCGACGATCTCGTCATCTTCGATGTACTCCAGCGCCTGCTCCAGCGTCATGATGCGCGGGTTGCGGATTGAGATGTTCTCGTCGCTGCCGGTCGTCCGCATGTTGGTCAGCTTCTTGGCGATCGTGATGTTGACGGCCATGTCGTTGTCGCGGGCGTTTTCGCCGACGATCTGGCCCTCGTAGATCTCGTCGTTGTGCTTCACGAAGAGGGTTCCGCGCTCCTGCACGGTGTTCATCGAGTATTCGTTAGCCTTTCCATTGGCCATTGAGATCAGGACGCCGTTGCCGCGGCCGGGGACGTCGCCTCGGCTCTCGGCATACTCGTGGAAGTTGTGGTGCATGATCGCCATGCCTTGGGTGGCGGTCAGCATGCGGGTTCGCAGGCCGATTAGCCCGCGGGCGGGAATCGTGAACTCCAGGTGGACGGCGCCGTGACGATTGTCCATGCGAACGAGCTCGCCCTTGCGCCCGCCGACGAGCTGCATCACGGATCCCTGATGCATTTCCGGGACGTCGATGACCAGGTACTCGATCGGCTCCATCAGCACGCCGTTCTCGCGGCGATAGATCACCTGCGGCTTGCCGACGCTCAGTTCGAAGCCCTCGCGGCGCATCGTCTCGATGAGCACGCCCAGGTGCATCAGGCCGCGGCCGCTGACTTTGAACGCGTCGCGGTTTTCGGTTTCTTCCACCTTGAGCGCGACGTTCGATTCCAGTTCCTTCATCAGGCGATCGCGAAGGTTGCGACTGGTGACGAACTTTCCTTCGCGGCCGACGAATGGTGAATCGTTGACGCTGAACATCATCACCAGCGTCGGCGGTTCCACATCTGCCTGTTCGAGCGGCATGACGTTGTCGGGCTGGCAAACCGTGTTGCCGATATCGACCTTATCCAGACCCACGAGTGCGACGATATCGCCGGCGTAAGCTTCCTCGACCTTCTTGCGGCCGAAGCCTTCGAAGGCGTGAACTTCCTGCACCTTGGTCTTGGTCTGCTTGCCGTCACGGTCGACGACGACGACCTGCTGGCCGCTCTTAATCGAGCCGTTGTAGATGCGCCCGACACCGATGCGGCCGACATAGTCGTTGTAGAGGATCGAGTTCACGCGGAGCTGGAGGGGCTTGTCGCGGTCGCCGTGCGGCGCGGGCACGTGCTTCAAAATCGCTTCGAACACGGGGATGATGTTGTTGTTGGGCTTCTTGATGTCCCACGTCGCCGTGCCGTTTCGGCCCGAGGCGTAGATGACCGGGAAGTCCAGCGTTTCATCGTCGGCACCGAGTTCGACGAAGAGATCGAACACTTCGTTGAGAACCTGGTCGATGCGCGCATCAGGCCGGTCGATCTTGTTGATCACCACGATCGGGCGGAGCTGGTTTTCGAAGGCCTTTTTCAGAACGAAGCGGGTCTGCGGAAGCGGGCCCTCGGCCGCGTCGCAGAGCAGGAACACGCCGTCGGCCATCGAGAGGACGCGCTCGACTTCGCCGCCGAAGTCGGCGTGGCCCGGCGTGTCGATGAGGTTAATTTTGAAGGTCTGCTTGGTTTCCGGGTCGGTGTAGTTGATGGCGACGTTCTTGGCCAGGATGGTGACGCCGCGCTCGCGCTCGAGCGGGTTGGAGTCGAGCATCGTGTCCTGGACCTGGTTGTCGCGGAAGTTTCCGGATTGGCGGAGAAGGGCATCGACCATGGTGGTTTTGCCATGGTCGACGTGGGCAATGATGGCAACGTTGCGGATATCGTTTCGCACCTGATTCATGATCGTAAGCTCTGCTTTGCTGAGCGTAAGCTCTGGCTGAGTCTGAAAAACACAAAGAGTACCCGGGAGCGTCAATTCGGCCCCGCTGGGGAGACACAAGTTTCCACACGGGAAAAACCCGTTGTTTACACGCGACCCCAAGGCCCGGCGTGAAAAGAGCCCGGCAGTATAGCGACCGAAAGGCCAAGCGTCACGGGGCGGGGAAGAAAGGGATGAGGGATGAGGGCGGAGGGATGAACGAACGCGTGTTCTGCTCCCCTCAGCGCGTCGGTCGCTTGGGTTGAGTTTGCTTGAGAGCGGTTTCGGATGAGTGCCGGGTGAGCTTGCGATGGCGCCCGATGATCGACTTCCGTCGTCGGCGAGCCAAGAAGAGTCCTCGCCGAACGTCGAATCGTGGCTTGAAAGGCCGGTGAGAGCCTTGACGGCTCGCCAGCGTATTGAACGCCCACTCGCCCTTGATGATTCGCGTGCATAACTCGTTATTTGAATTGAGGATGAAGACGGAATCGGCCATCCACGAGAGCTGATCGGCTTGGTTCGCGAAACCCTCTCAGACCATCTCATTTCCTCTCGTTCGGAGCGGCCCGGTTTCCGGCCAGGCGGAGATGCAGGGCAGGTTCGCGCGGCGCGCACGTCTCCCGCGACGACGCGACCGGGTGGCCGAGCGAGAATTTGTGGGACTGATCGCATCGCGCTCACGAAATCACCCCGTGTCATATCATTCGTGCGAGATCGAATGAAAGCCCAAAAAATGAGGCGCCGGCAGATGCATTATCGGGGAAAACTGAGTTCAGTTTTCTATCGCGTTTTGATAGTTTGCGGAACGCTATTTTTGTTTTTGCGTTCAAGTTGAGATTGGGGAGTTCAAATGGGATCACCAAGCCACCTTGCCCTCATTACTCTGGCGATCTTCGGCGCTACTGCGTCTCTAGCGAACGCGTTGCCGCTGAAGGTAGCGGGCAGCGAGATCTATCAGCCGGACTCATCCGCGGATCATGTCACCCTAAGCGGCCCCTCCGTTCTCAGGAACAATGGAACCGCCATCGGGATCACTGGATTCAAATACCGACTTTCAGGATCCCCCGTTTATTCGTACTCGGTCGCAGTCGCGCGATGGGCCGGCGACGGAAGCAGTTCGGTGCTTCTGGCACCAAACCTGGGCGGATTCGAGCCGATCACCCTGAGCCTCGATTCGGATGAGCAAGGCAACGTCTATTCCAGTGGCTTTGCGAATTATCGTTGGGACGCTTCCGGCCAGGCGACATCAACGGGCCAATTTATCCGGGGCGCAAGTGACAACGGCATCGTGATCGGGCAAGCATCGGGTGGGGCGACGCGCCAATTTCCAGGCGATCCAACCGCGACGGTCCTGGGCCATGGGCAAGTCATGGCGGTCAACAATGCGGGGTTGGCGGTCGGATACGATTACGACAACGGGAGCAGCCGAACGGCCGTTCGCTGGGATCCAAACAGCACCAGTGCATCCGCGCTTGAGTCATCGCCGGGAAATAGATCCGTGGCGCTATTTGTAACCAATTCCGGATACATCGCGGGGCGAACCGACGAATATGACACTTCCACGATTAATCTCTGGATGTCTGCCGGCAAACGCGGCTATCGCTGGGATCCGGCGGGCAACATCAGCGTGCTCGAGCCGTTGGACGCACCCATCCCGGCAAGTTGCACGTCGACGACTGGTTTGAATGAGTTTGGCGCGGCGATCGGTCTCTCCACAAAGAACAATGGGACGATCGTCGTCCCGGTTCGATGGGATCCCGGTTCCAGCCAGCCGGTTGACCTGTCGGCAGGGCAGTTGGGTGGCCGTCCGAATGACATCAATGCGCTGGGCGCGATCTGTGGAAGCAACGGCGCAACCGCCGTGGTTTGGCTGCCGGGATCGGTGACGCCAATCGCATTGAACGCGCTGATCTCGCCTACCGCGTTCTGGCAACTCAACGAAGCGACGGCTATCAGCGACACGGGCTTCATCACCGGTACGGGAATATCTAGCGCTGGTGGCGAGCCGAATGGTAACCGGTTCTGGACGATCCTCGTCCCCCAAGCCGGCACCTACGGCCGCGGCGACGCCAACTTCGATACCCACGTCACCTTCGATGATCTCCTGATCCTCGCCCAACACTACGGCGAAGCGAACGCGCGCCAGAACGTCCACGTCGGCGACTTCGATCTGAATGGCCAAGTGAACTTCGACGACCTGCTCGCCCTCGCCCAGCATTACGAAGGCGCGCCGGCGATCGTGAATGCGAATCAGTTCGGATCCGCCTTCGCGGCCGACTGGGCGCTGGCGCGGTCGCTCGTGCCCGAGCCGACGACGCTCGCGTTCGGATCGTTCGCGCCGCTGGCGATGACCCGGCGACGTCGGATGTAATCGAACCATCCAACGCTTTTCGTGTAGCCGGCGAGCCTGCTCGCCGTACTCGTCTCAATTCGCGACCAGGAGACCGACGCTCACTTCGGTTTCGGCGTCGTCATTTCGGAATACTGTTTCTCGAGGTCGTCGATCAGCCGCTGCAGCTTGTCGGCGTCCTCGATCAGCGCCTGCTGTTTACGTCGAAGTTCCCCGATCACCTCGTAATGCGTCTGGGCGGCATCCTTGAGCGCGCTCTCGTGCGGCGCTACTGCCTGCTCCCACTTTCTTCGCAGCGCGGCGATCTCCGCATCGTCTATCTGTGATGCGTCCAAATGTGGTTCGACTCCGCCGGCCTCACTTGTGCCTTCGCGCGTCGGCTTCGTCGTCCCTTCCGCGAGCGGCTCGAGGATCATCGTCACCGCCTGCCCGCGGGTGAGTCCGACATCGGGATTCGTTTCCCACTCCAGCGTGTCGTTGGAAGCGCTGACGAGTGCGGGCACATCGATGAGGGTATGCTCGAAGTTCACGAGGCTCACCACATAGCCGGTAATGTCGGCGAGGTACGCGCCATCCCCGCGCTGGTGTGAGCCGGCGAAAATCCATGTGAGCTCTTTCACCGGGTCATGCGAGCGGACATGGCGCATCAGCTTTGTCGCGGGAAGCTGGATCAGTTCTCCGGCGGCATTCCTGAACTCGACGCTGATGCGGATCGGCGGGCCGTAAGGCGCGCTCCAGCTCTTCTTGGCTTCCGAATACAACATCGGCGAACCGGGCTGCTGATTCAGCATCAACAGGCCGGCGTGGATGTGGCTGGGCTTGGCGGGCGAACGCACGACCGATTCGTGCTCCGGCCCGCCGTTGGTGACGCAGAAAAACTCCAGCGGCGCATCGATCGCCAGCGCCTGGCATTCGACGCGAACCTGCCGGGCGGCACGGTCGATGGAGACGGCAGGGAAGTGGACGACGTCTTTTGCGGGTTGGGTCGCGGGAACCTGCGCGTGGACACAGGAGGCGCCCCAGACGAGCGCGAGCAGGACGAACGAAATTCGATCGGTGCAGATCATCTGTCTCCCACATTTAGCCGCGTCGCTCGCGAAGCGCTCACAACTCCAGAACCGTCGCAGGCGACGGGGCTACGCGTTCGCACATCCTATCCGGACCAAGTTCACACATCGTGCGCGATTTGTTCGTCGCAATCCGCGCCGCTTGACATGCCGCGGGATCAGGACCGTCTGAATCACACTATCGGACATCGAATCATTTTGATAACCGTCTGCCCAATCCGATCTGAACTACGTGGAAAACGCTCAGATCATCGGAAGTGCGGAACAGGTTGCGCCCCAGGATTCGTCGGCGACATCGGTGGACGACCGTCGCCGCAGCGAACGCGTCGGCCAGCGCATCCCCGGCTGGATCAGCGGCGAAAGCTCAAACCGCTCCTCGCGCGGGCAGGCGGTGGTGGTAACCGACATTTCCATGCATGGCGTCGGCTTCCACGATGCCGCGAACTACTACCGCATCGGCTCAACCCATTGGCTGGTCGTGAACGGCGGCGCGATGCGCATGAGCACGCGGGTCAAGATCGTCAGTTGCCGCGATACGGACGAAGGCGGCTACTACGTCGGCGCAACGTTTTTCTGAGCGCTGCCCGACCCTCGTGAGTCGTCAGTGATCACGACTTCGCAAATCTCCAACGTCGAATCTCACGCCGGCGACCATCCACTCGCGTCGCTTACGAACGGCGTCGTTGATTTGTGCGCGAACTCCTTCCCGTCGAACGCAAACACATCGACCGAGCAACGATCGCCGTCGAACCAGATGCGGTTGTAGCTCTGCTTCCAATCTCCCCGCAGCCGGCTGCTCGTCGCGGTGCCGGCCATGATGCAGAGCATGGAGCGCGGGGTCTGCAGCGCCTCCTCGATTTCCACCAGCGCGTGGGGCGTGTGCAGATGGCCGTAGAGGATCGCGTCGACGCCCGCGGACGCGAGTTGCTCCAGCGCGTGTTTCGAATTGGGAATCACATCCGCCCGGTTCTGGTCTGCGCCCGTCCGGATCGGGTGATGCATGACCAGGATCCGCGCCTGCGAAGGGGAGTTCGAGAAGACGCTGCACGCGAAAGCCAGGTCCTCTTCGCGGGCGATGCCGTCCTTCCAGTAACCTCCAAGCCGCGGTGCGAGCCGGCGGGTGGTGTTGATGCCCACCACGCAGAGCTGGCCGTCATCGAACACCGGGCGCAGCGACCCGTGGATGTGAGATTGGTACTTCCGCAGCGGCCAGAACGCGCGGGCGAGCACGTTAAAAAGCGGCACGTCGTGGTTGCCGGGCACCGCCAGCCGCGGTTCGGGCAGCGAGAAGAAGAATTGCGCGGCCTTGCGGAATTGCCCCTCTCGGGCGCGCTGCGTGAAATCGCCACTGGCGACGACAAGATCCGGCGGATTCGCGCTCAAATGCCGGACCAGCGCTTCGACGACACGCCGATCTTCGCGGCCGAAATGGAGGTCGGACAGGTGGGCGATCGTCGGCACGAACCGAATGTAGGAGGGGATGTGGGCACGTCAAAAGACGGGCGGGCCCGCGACGGGTTTAGCGGGCAAGCGGTTCGCCGTTCGCGGCGGGCAGTTGTCATTTCCATCCTTCGTGATGGCTGAGATGAACAACTTCATCACACACTCCAGCGGCAAAACTCGATCCGCCACCCATGACAGCGAAATAATTATCGGCACCTGAAATCCTGCTTGAAACCTTTCGACGAGTCCGATCTTCAAGTCCATGGGCGGAAATCAGACCCGTCCAACGGAGGATTCAACCGCGAGACAGACTACAACCCCTTCGGTTATCAGACTTTTCTGATGCGGCAGGGCTACTTTTGTTTATCTCTGGGGGCATCGTCTGTTAAAGTGAAACGACTGACCGGCGCGGAGGGTCTGCGCTGGAGAATGATTCCAATCGATTTCGTCGTGGCGGGACGAGCCCGCGTCGACCGGCGAATGACATAAGTATCGACGGCAAAAACGTTTGCGGATGGTCGGATGGCTGAATCGACTGTGAAATATCCCGCCTCGCTGGTTCCGATCGGCCAGTTCGCCGGCAAACCGGCGTTGCCGCTCACGCGCCCGGTGATCGTCGTCGGTTCCGCGAAGCATTCGCGCATTCTTTTGAAAAGCGATTCTGTCAGCTCGGTTCACACGCTCCTGATCAACAGCAACGGCCGGTGGTTTTTCCGAGATTTGGTCTCGCGAACTCACACGATTCTCAACGGCAAGAGCATCCGCGAATCGGTGCTCAAGAATGGCGACACGATCACCATCGGCACGTTCGTCTTCCATTTCTCAGCGCCAGAAGTCGCGGAACCGCCGACACCCGTCCCACCCGCCGCCCTCGACATCACCGATGCAGAAATCCCGGTGCCGATCGAAACCAAGACCGTCCTGATCGGCAAGCGGCACGGCTGCGAAGTGAGATTGCTCGAAGAAGGCGTCTCCAACGCGCATGCCGTCATCTACGAAGCCGGCGGCCGACACTACATCCGCGACCTCTACTCCCGCACCGGGACGCTGCTCAACGGCGTGAAGGTCCATCAGGAACAACTTCGCTTCGGCGACGTCGTCGTCATCGGCGAGACGACGATCAAGTACATCCCCGACCGCAGCGCTGAAGTAGACGGCGATCTCGAAACCGGCGCACTGGCCGAGGCGCGACCTGCGATCTCGATCCTCGACGAATCGATGGAATCGCACGACGCGCCGCTGGTGTCGGTCAACGATGCGGAGCCTGACGAAGACGAAGCCCGCGAGGTGCCGATCGCCCCTGCCGCGAAAGCAGGCGAGCCCAGCGAGCCGAAGCAGGGTCAAGACGATGTCGTGCCGGCCGAGGCGGGGCCCAGGCCACAGACCAAGCCCGCGGAGATTCTCGCCAATTTGCCGCCGGGGCTTTCGTCGCTGCTGTACGAATTGCCGGGCAGCATGCCCGTGGGTCGCAAGACACCTGAAGCGCGTCACCCGCCGATCAAAATCGCGGACGATGACCTGGTCGTCCCGCTCCGCCGGCGCGAACCGATCGCGTACGCACCGCCCGCCCAACCGCCAGCGGAAATTGAGCCCAGTTCGATCGCGCCCGAGGTGGATGAACTCCGTGAACCCGTCGAGGTGCAGCCCGAATTAATCGAACACGACGCTTCTGCGACGGATCGCGAACCAGAGGTCGCGCTGCCGTCCAGCGCAGCGCCCGACACGATCGCCAGCGACGACGTACGCGCGGATGTCGGTTCGCCTGCGGTGGCGAACCAGCCGCTGGAGGCGGTCGCCGACGCGGGATTGGATGCCGGGCAGATCGAGGCTGAGCCCGCGCCGGTCGTGTCGCACACGGTTTCGCTCGATCACGGCACCGCCGCGAACGCGGCCGATGAAATCGATCTCGCGGATGAAGTCGAACTCGCCGAAGAAGACGAAGCCGATTCGACGTCGGCCCGGGAAGTGACAACCCCGGCGGTGGAAGTCGCGCCGGTCGGCAAAACGCCTGCGGCAAACGTCACTGACACATTTGCGAAGGTCAGCGATACAGCGGATGTGGTTGACGAGCCCGAGGCGGATGAGCCGCTCCCGCCGCTCGATGCGCAGGTGTTCGCGGACCAGGTTCGCCGCGATTTTGCCGAGGAAGACGAGCGCCTCCGGCTCGAACACGCCGCGAAAGCGGAAGCGCTGGCCAGGGAAGAGCGAGAGCGCGCCCAAGAGCGAGAGCGGATCGAGGCACGATCAAGAGAAGAGGCACGAGCGGCGGAAGAGGAACGCGTTCGAGCCCAAGAGCGTGCGAAAGCGGAACGCGCACGTGTCGAGGCACAGGCAAAGGCGGAAGCCCTCGCCAAAGCCGAAGCGCTGGCAAAAGAAGAGCGAGAGAGATCCGAAGCGCTCGCGCGGGAAGAAGCCCGCGCAAAGGAAGAGGAACGCGCCAGGGCCGAAGAACGCGCGCGAGCCGAAGCGCAGGCCAGGGCCGCAGCGCTTGCCCGCGAAGAGGAGCGCGTCCGCGAAGAAGAACGCGCAAAGGAAGAAGCGCGACTCCGGGAAGAACAACTGGCGGCCGAAGAACGTGCGCGAGCCGAAGCCCAGGCCAGGGCCGAAGCGCTTGCCCGCGAAGAAGAACGCGTCCGCGAAGAAGAACGCGCAAAAGAAGAAGCGCGACTTCGGGAAGAACAACTGGCGGCCGAAGAACGCGCGCGAGCCGAAGCGCAGGCAAAGGCCGACGAACTCGCCAAGGCCGAGGCGCTCGCACAAGCGCGCGCGGAAGCTGCCGCGGCAGAGGCTGCCGCTGCGCAGGCTGCGGCAAAGAAATCACTGGCCGAGTCGGCGGAGTTTCGTCAGCTCGCGGACCTTCAGGCCAAGATCGCCGCGGCGCTGCGTGATCCGTCCAGCATTGTCACCGACCCGGTCCTGCCGATAGATGCGCCGCTGGTGAGCGATCCGGCCAGCGCGATGAATGCCGCCGCGCGTCGTGCCCGGCTGATCGCGGAAATGCTCGACGCGAACGAGCCGATCGAAGAAGAAGCCGAGCGTGAAGCCAAGTCGATCGCATTCGAAGTGGATGAATCGACGATCCCGCCGCCGGTCGTCATCGCCCCGGTCGATGAAGCGGCTCCGATCGACGACGTCGTACCTGTCGATGAAGCCGAGCCGATTGAAACCTCCGCAACGACCGTCGAGGAGCCTCCTGCGACCGAGGCGTTCGAAATCGACGAGCCCCGAGACCTCGACGACACGCTTCCGGCCGATATCGCCCGCGGCGAGGAAGCACCGTCAGCGCCCTCGGCCGATCTGCTGCAGGCCGCGCACCGACAGGCTTACCCGCGGGAGCCAGACGCGGACGCGAACGTCGAGTCGTCAGCCTCCCCGATGCCCAGTGCGGTCGAGTTGTCCGAACTGCCGGGCGTTCACACAGCCGATACGCTGGGCCTGACGCTCCCGATGTCGTCGTCGCCGCAAGCCGAACTGGAACTTCCGGCGGCCGAGGCGCTCGATGTTCCGTTCGAACTCGACGAGATCGATACGGCAACGTCGTCGGATGAATCGCCGCGACCGCAAGACGTGTTCGACAAGGCGTCGATCGACATCCGCGCCGAGCCGACCGCGGAACTCACGCCCGTTGACGCTTCGGAAGGCCTCTCTCATGTCGAACCCGATGCGGCGACCGAGCAGCCGATCGAAGCGGCGCTCGCCGAAGTCGATGAGATTCGCGACGAAGCGGTGATCGAGAACGAGCCGGTCAGCGTCGCGCCGATGCTCGACCCGGCCGAGCCGCTCAGTGCGTCTGCCGATGATGCGCTCGCAGACACGGCGGAGCCGATCGCACATTCCGAACCAGTGTCGTTCGCGTCCGAAGCGCCGACAGAAACGGCATCTCTTGAGATCGAGCCGGTGACGACACCTGCGGATCTCGTCGCGCAGCCGGATGAATCGGTTGTCGAAGTGGACGATTCCGTCGGTCCGATCGAAGCCGATCGGCCGCAGGCGGGCGAGTTAATCGCGCTGCCGGGCGAGTCGATCGCGGAGCGCGTGCCAGAAGCCGAAGTCGAATCCGCCGCGGAACTCGAAACGGTTGCGGAACTCGCGCCTGCAGTCTCCGAAACGTTTGCCGAAGCCGAGCAGCGCATCATCGCCGAGGCCGAAGAAGAAGAGCCACTGGAAAGGCAGTCGCGTCCGCTGATCGCGGCGGATGAGCATCTGACCGAAGACGAGTTGGAAGAACTGCCAGCGGTTGACGCGTTTCAGTCGGCCAGGCAGATCGCGGCGCCGGAAACGGTTTCGCCGCTCGCCGAAGCGCCACCAACCCTCGAACTCCACGAAGCCGAAGTGGTGCCCGTCGAGGACGTTGCTCCGACGGCTCGCGCCGAAGCACCGACGCCGCTGGAACCCGAACTCGCCGCGGGCACGTCGCCGCAGGCGGCTCATCCGACGCTGGTCGATCCGAGTGCGCCAACCACCGTCCTCAACGTGAATGCGCCGGTACTCGAGGACTTGCAGGCGGAGTTCGATCGCGGGTTCAGCGAAGCGCTGGCGATGGCCGACGGCGTTGCGATTCCCGCGGTGCCTCCCAAGCCGGCCCCCGAAGCGCCGCCGTCCGGGTCGCCAAAAGTTTCGTATCACGTCGAAGAGCTTCCCGCCGAATCCGGCAGGCCGACGGCAAAGCCCGGCGTGCTGGATCTCAAAGTTCCCACGCTCGAGGAATTGCAGTCCGAGTTCGACGACGCATTCGCGGACGCGCTGAAGATGGCCGACGGCGGATCGTTCGCCAGGCCCGCCGCCGACGCGCCGAAGAATGTGTCCCAAGTGGCTCACACGCCCGAGGTCCCGCCGACGACAGCCGGCCCGTCCACGCCGAGCGTTCCCGCGAAACCCCCGCGGCCCGTGCGGGAGTTCAAGCTCGACGAGTCCCTGCTCGATCAGGCCCACAACGTCTCGCCGCTCGGCGGGTTCCAGATGGGCGCGGCCCAGACCGATTTCATGAACCTCGGCGGCATCGGGTGGATCGGCGACGAAACGCTCGACGACTTCGAGATCAAAGATCGCGGTCCGGCCAAACCTAAACGCCGCTCGCGCCAACGCCGCAAAGTCGGAGATCAGCCTTCCACCGAGTTGCCGCAGACGCACGCGGAGGCGCCGGCGCTAGAATCGCGACCCGCCGAACCGCTCGCACCTCCCGCCGAGGCGATTCCGTCCATTGAGCCGTCGACATTCGTCGAGTCTCCCGCAAACGAAGCACACGCACCGCTCGGCGAGTCATCGACGCTCGGGGAAGCACCGCTGGTCACGCACAGCGACCTGCTCGATGACGAGCCGTCCTCCTTCGAGGCATCTCAATCTGAAATCGATGAGTCCGATCTCGCGGATGCGGTTGACGAACTCAAGGCCCAGTCCGATGCCGCCGCAGGACTGATCGAATCGGCCACGTCGAGCCCGGTAACGGACGAAGCAAAGAAGAGCCGGCCGATCGGCGAAAGCGAGCCGAGCGTCCCGACGATCCTGCCGCCGCGCCCGTCGCGTCCGCGCAAGGGTGAAGGTCTGGTGGAACAGGCGCTGGGCTCCGGTTCGTCCTCGCCGTTCGCCGCACAGGAATTGCCCTTGGTCGATGCCTTCAGCCAGGCGACCACGCCGGCGCTCGACGAAGTGCTGGCGCGGCTCAATCCCATGGGCGGCGGGGTGAAGGATCATCCGCCGATCTCGCAGGATCGGCCGATCGGTGACGGCAAGACGGTCAAAGTTCCCGCGTCGCCGTTCGCTTCGCAGATTCCGATCGCGCAGCCTTCGGGTTCCGTGCGGCGGGTCCGCCAACGCGTGAGCAAACTGCCACTGATCCTGCTCGGCACGTTCCTGGCCATGGCGGGTACGGGCGCGATCGCGTGGTACCTCCCTGTGCCACGCGTCGTGCGCGGCGAGGTGTCGTTCGTCAATCTCGATCGCGTGACCGACCTGGTGCGTACCGACAAACAGCGCGCCATCATCGACAAGCTCGAAGACCTCCGTACCGCGGCCCGGAAACGGCTCGAAGACACCGACGGCGGCGGATTTCTCGACAATCCCGAGTCGTATCGCGAAATCATCCACAAGGCCCGCTTTGACCAGCAAAGCAAGCAACTGCTGGTGATCGAGGTTCCCTCCAACGGCAACCAGGCGCCGGCCGACCAGCGCCGCCTCGAAGCACTCTTGAACGAGTTCGTCAAAGCCAACAGCGACCTTCTCGACAGCCAGAACAAGTTCAAGGACCAGGTTCGATCCATCGATTCATCCCGCGAGCAGGTGGAAACGCAACTCGTGGCCATCAAGAAGCGGCAGGGCGAACTGACCGCCATCTACGAGAGCGGGCAGGTCTTTGACGACCAGTTGAAAAAGGCGAAGCGCGAACTGGCCACCCTCGACGATTCCCGCAAGAACGCCACGCGCGAAGTCGATCGGCTCGAAGCGGAGTTGCAGCGGCTGGAGAAACAGATGCTTTCCTCCGGCATCGCCGGCCGCGGTTTCTACCTGCGTCCTATCGAAGGCGTCGTCCTCGCGGATGCATCCGGCAGCGTGCCTTCAACGCAGCCGATCGCGGCAAGCGACGATCTGCAGCGGCTTCGCCAACAGCGGGAAGACGTCAAGGCACGGCTTGAGCGACTCGCCGCGGCACGCTCTCCGGAGACGGCCGCGGCACGCGAGAGCTTCGACAAGGCGCTCGACGCGTTCTCCAAACAGGTCGAAGATGCCCGCTCCGCGCTCGGCGATCGGCCCGAAGTGCTGGAGTACGTCCAATCCGCAACCCGCCTGCAGGCACAGATCCGCGAGATGACCGACACGCTCGTCCGCCGACAGGAGCAACAGGTCACAAGGCTTGGCGAGTTCCAGGTTCGGTTGAAGGAACTGACCGAGTCGAACAAGGAACAGCGGGTCAACAACGATCCGCAGATGAAGCAGTGGATGGATCGCCTGGCGTTCCAGGAGCGACGCCTGAGCGTGGCGAAGGATTCCAACGCGGACGCAGAAGCGATCGGCGAGATCGAACGGGACATTTCGTTCCTCAAGTCGAGCATTGCCGCCCAGCAGGAAGTCCTGACGGATCCGAAAGAGCGGTCCATCGTCGTCGAACTCGAGAAGATGATCGACACAACCAAGCGCGACATGGCCGCCGACCGCCAGCGAAACGAAGTGCTGCTCGGCGAGGTGCAGGCCGCGTTCCAGAGCCGACAGCCTGTGCTCGAACAATTGCCGGTCGAACAGCGGCAGGCTACCGAAGCGCTGACCGACCGGCTGGCGCAGATCAATCTCGCCCGGCAGCGCTACACCGACTCGCTCGCTGCGGTCGCGGGCACGGATGAATCGCTGATCGCCGATGCCAAGGCCCAGCTCGCATCGCTCGACACACAGATCAACGCCGCGGAAGCCAAAGCGCAGCAGGAGGCGCTGGCCCAGTCGCAGGAGATGGAGAAGCGTTCCGAGATCGCCAGGCAGGTCGACGAGGCGCGTGCGAAAGTACTCGCCGCGCGTACCGCCCGCGACGAGGTGGAACGACAGTACTACGAGAAGCAGAAAGCTTACGACGCGTTGGCCGGCAAGGTCGTCGATTACAAAGCCGCCACCGTCGAGAATGACGAACTGGCAAAGAAGCTCAAAGAGCTCGAGGCGAAACAAGGCGAGCTCGTCGCGCAAAAGCAGCAGGTGGTCGCCCAGCTCAATCTCGCGGTTGTTCCGGTCCAGCCGGGCAAGCCGGTGATCCTCAGCACCGAGGAGTACGACCCGCGACTTCGCCTCGGCGGGTTGGCCTGTCTGGTCATTCTTTCCCTCGGGTGCGCCTTCTCGTTCATGGAACATCGCAACCGGATCCCGGTTCCGCCGGAATCCGATGATTTCCCCGCCGATCACGGCCCCCTCTCGCAGACGCCGACGATCGCGTGATGTTCAAGCGTTGGTTTCGCCGGCTCACACTGCGGCAAGTCCGACGCGGCTTCAACTCACAGCCCATCCGCGGTAGATTCCCCAGCATGACCAGCAGCCAGTTGCAGTCCAGCCGCGGCACGATCGTCCGCGCCGAACCGGGACGCGTCGTCTTTCAGCCGCTCGACACCAGCTACCAGCTCACCCTCGAAGCAAGCGACGATTTCGCCATGCAACTCGGCCGGAATGTTCGCGGCCGCGTGCGCGTGAAAGCGCGGAAGATCTACGGCGTTCCCAGCGGCGGTAACTTCATCCAGCCCATCCTCGGCACGCCGCGCATCATCCAAGGCCGCGTCATCGACCTCGACGACAAGACGATCACGGTGAAAGCCGCCGCGATCTTCGTCGTTGAACTGCCGACCGGCCTGGACACGATCGATCTGCATCACGGCGCGATCGGCGTGAACGCGCTGGTGAATGTGGTCGCGCTGCCGGGGGCGGCGTTTGAGATCGTTCCGTCGTGATCACGAATGCAGATCACATCTTTTGTACGGGCCTCACGTGCTGATGATGATCTGCTGCGGGCTGTCGTCGTGCTGATGGAGCTCGTTGGTCGTGAATCCGGCCGACCGCAAAATCTGCTGAAATTCTGCGAAGGTGTACGCATCACCGCTGGCGGTGGTGGCCAGCATCACCAGTGGAAACGTCGCGGACATCGGCGGCGAAACTCGATCTTCATTCGGAACAAACTCAAGCGTTACGAGTCGTCCACCGGGACGAAGTGCGGTCCGCAGTCGCTTGAGGAGCACGATGCATTGCTCGGCACTGAAGTGGTGGAGCAGGTTGGTGAGCAGAATGAGGTCGTATGGCCCCTGTAGTTCGACGGTGAACGCGTCGCCTGCAATGGTGGCGTATCGGTCCTGCACGCCGAGTTGAGCGGCGTTTCGCTTCGCCACATCGAGCACCTTTGGCCAATCCAGCGCGGTGATCCGCGCGCCCGGATTTTCCTGGGCCAGGACGATCCCGAACAGCCCGTGTCCGGCCGCGACATCCAGTACGTCGCCGGAAACCGGACTCACCAGCTTGGCGATCGCCTGCGCGGAGGGGTACATCATCGCCCCCATCTCCTGAGCGAAGGGGATCCATCCTTCATATTCCGCCTCGACCGAGCCGACACTTTCGCACCCGCCGTTTCGCACCGCGTGCGTCAGCCGATCAAAGAACGGCTTGATCGGACCGTTGAGAAATCCCATGACGCCGCCCATGTAGGCGGGGGATTTGCGATCGAGAAAACTGGCGGCTTCCGGACTCAACTGATATTCGCCTCTCGCTTTGCGCAGTAAACCGTGGACGGTCCAGTAATCGCACAACACTCGAACGCCCTTAGGCGAAGCTGAACAGGTCTGGGCAATTGCCGCGACCGTAGTCGATCCAGCGCCGATCGCGGAGAACAAGCCAATATCGACAGCTGCCTGCATGGCGGCGGTCTTCTGGTAGGCGGTAAAACAATCAAAGACGGCGGACGGATTCAAATGAACTCCTTTGCGGGCATGATAGCGATGTCTCGGTCCTGAGAAGACATAATCGCACGCCATCGCCAGCAGGAGAACTCGAGCTTATGAAATCATCCGCACCCGTCCGCATCGGCCTCTTCGGCATCGGCCTCGACGCATACTGGCCGCAGTTTCCCGGGCTTGAAGATCGTCTCAAGGGTTATCTTTCGATCGTTGAAAAGCAGCTCGCGCGGCCGGGCGTGGAGATTGTCAATCTCGGCCTGATCGACACGCCGGAAAAGGCGATGACCGCCGGCCATGAGTTTCGCCGGCATGATGTCGATCTCATCATTCTTCACGTGACGACCTACGCGCTCTCGTCGACCGTTCTTCCCGTTGTCAGGCGCGCGAAGGTGCCGGTGATCATCCTGAATCTCGCGCCCGCGGCCTCGATCGACTATAAGGCGTTCAATGCGATGGGGGATCGCACCAAAATGACCGGCGAATGGCTCGCATACTGCGCCGCCTGCCCGGTGCCGGAGATCGCCAATGTCTTTAACCGCTGCCGAATCCCGTTCCATCAGGTGACAGGGATGCTCGAGAACGATCCGGTCGCGTGGGACGAGATCGGCGAATGGATCGATGCCGCCCGCGTGAAGTGCGTGATGGAACACAACCGCCTGGGCGTGATGGGTCACTACTACGGCGGCATGCTCGACATTTACTCCGATCTCACCCAGCAGTGCGCCTACTTCGGCGGCCACATCGAGATCGTCGAAGTGGATGAACTCGCGGACCTGCGGACGCGTGTGAGCGATGCGGAAATCGACGCGTGCGTGAAACATTTCCGAGAGGTGTTTGACGTCCAGGCCGATTGTTCGATCGACGAACTCAAGCGCGCCGCGCGAACCAGCGTCGCGCTGGATCGGCTCGTGGCGAATCACGATCTCGGTTCGATGGCGTACTACTACATGGGCGTGTCCAAGGCGTCTTCAACCGGGACATCTGGCAACGAAGACGCCATCAGCTCGATCATCCTCGGCAATTCGCTCCTCACGGCGCGCGGGATTCCCGTGGCCGGAGAATTGGAAATCAAGAACGCGCAGGCGATGAAGATCCTGGACAGCTTCGGCGTCGGCGGGTCGTTCACCGAGTACTACGCGGTGGATTTCGCCGATGACGTCGTGCTCATGGGCCACGACGGGCCGGGGCACATCAAGATCGCGCAAGGCAAAACCAAGGTGAGGCCGCTAAGCGTGTATCACGGGAAGGTCGGTCGCGGGCTCAGTGTCGAGATGTCGGTCAAGCATGGCCCGGTGACGCTGTTGAGCGTCGTGCAGACCGTCGATGGAAAGTTGGAATTGCTCGTGGCCGAGGCGACGAGCGAACCCGGGCCGATCCTGGAGATCGGCAACACCAACAGCCGGTATCGCTTCGCGATCGGCGCCCGGCGCTTCGTGAACGAATGGAACAGGCACGGTCCGGCACATCACTGCGCCGTGGGGATCGGCCATATCGCCAGCCGGATCGACAAGCTCGGGAAACTTCTCGAAATGGAAGTGGTAAAGGTCTGCTGACCGATGAACGCGGGCTCAGTTTCCATCGCTCGGATGCGTGGTTGGTAGGGTCGGCATTCGCCGCGCCAGCTCGCCGACCCACGCTGCCGCCTGCGTCAGGCCGTGATCGAGCATCCCGCGCACATGCCCACCCGTTTTCGGTTCCACCAACGACGGCTGGTTGCCGGCCGCCGTCATCGCGCTCACCAGGTCATGTGTCTGCTCGATCGGCACCATCGCGTCGTCCGTCGCATGGAAGATCATCGTCGGGCATTTGATCTGCGGCGCGATCGCTTTCGGCTGTGCCGCGGTGATGAACTTTTTGAATCCGGGCGTCATCTGGTCGAGCGCATCCACCATCACGTCGCCGACCTGCGTGACGACATCGCTGATCGGCGCGAACGCGACGACGGCGCGGATGCTCGGCTCGCGCGCCGCCAGTAAGAGGGCGACATTCGCCGCAGACCCGTGGCCGGCCGCGATCACGCGGCGACGATCGATCCGCTCTTCGAACGCCGCTGCGGCGCGCAGCGCGACCTTCGCGTTCTCCACACCGCCGTCGGCCTTCATGAAAAGCGACATCGCTTTCGCGTACTGGTCCGGCGGCGCATCGGGCCCGAAGGCGCCGTCGGTGTCGTAGGCGATCACCATGCATCCTTCGAGCACGTAGGGCACATGCTCCGCGACATCGTCTTCGCTTAGCTTGCCGCCGGTGATTCCGGTTGAGCCCGAAGAGGTGATCAGCACGCATGCCCGAAGCGACTTGGTTTTCCAGGATGTGGACCGATAAACCCACACATTCATCGGCGGCGCATCGTCGCGGGTGCGGGCTTCGAGCTTTGCGCGCTCGACGCCGGGCACAACAGGCTCATAATCCGCTCCGGCGAGCGCTCGGGCGCAGGCTAGAATCGAAAGAAGAACCAGGCATCGGACGATACGATTCATAGACGCGGGCAGTATACGCAAAGACTTCGGAACTGAGGACGACATGTCGGAAATGAGTCAGGAACAAACTCCCAACAAGTGGATGGCGCTGCTCGTGCTCGCGGTGGCGGTGGTGCTGCTGGTCGGCGGCGTCGGGTTGTCGCTCAAAATGAGCTCGAGCGGGTCCCCGGGCTCGGAGAAGTCTTCGATGACGCTGGGCGACCCGGTCAGGGGCCGGCAGGTCGTGCTCAAACTCGGCTGCGTCCAGTGCCACACCGACGACGGCACCCGCGCCCAGGGCCCGTCCTTCAGAGGACTGTTCGGCAGCACGGTGACCTATATCGACGGCAGCACCGGCGTGGTCGACGATGCGGACGTTCGCTACGCGATGCGCGAGCCCGCCGGCAAGGTGATCGACGGCTTCGACCCGCAGATGCCAAAGTTCGAAGATCGCATGACCGAAGACGACAAGCTGAACCTGGTCGCGTACCTGAAGTCGATCGGGGCGAAGTGAAGCAAATGCAGCGTGGGATGGATTGCGCGCTGTATGCAGGCCCTGGGTTTGATCTCCGCCATCGGCGGACCTTCAGTTGCACGCCTTGTCTGTGCGAGCTGAACCACTCGCATGATCGCCCTTTAGCAGAAGACGTACCCTTCGCGCGTGTAGCGCGGATGGGCAAGCATCGATTCGTGATCCAGCGCCTTCCACGCATCCCACACGCCCACGGCCGCGATGACGGCGTCGAGCGCATCGCCGCCCGGGTTATTCAGCATCGTCTTGATCGACGGCTCGTCGAGTTCGATCTTGCCGCTCAGGCCGGCGAGGATCGCGCGTCGCACCTTGATGTATTTCGCCTCCACCTTGCCGGGTTTGGTCTGCTTATACCGATTGAACGGAAGCGCGAGTCGTCGAAGCGTCGAGCCGGGGCATGCTTCGACCACGATGCGCTTGGCCGAGCCGAGTTGATCGATCTGGAACGGCAGCACGCAGGTCTGCGGATCGCGCAGCAGCGGCGTGAGCACATCGCGCATGCCGTGGAACGTCTGGTAGATGATCCGGTAGTGATAGCAGTCGAAGGGCGTGCGGGTTTCAACATCGGTATCGCGGCGGGTGTGAAGTTTCTTCACGGCTTCCATGGCGCGGTCGCAGCAGTGCCGGCCGAACGCGTTGGCGGTGTCGGTCCAGCGATCGAGCATCGCGAGTTGCTCGCGCCAGTCGCCCAGGCCTAGTTCGATCGGAAGCCCGAACGGGAAATCGATTCCCCAGAGCGTGCGATCTGACGATTCGATCTCGTGAATGAGGTGAGCGAGCGCCGCCGCGCGGGAGGCATTCGAGCACAGATCTTCCAGTCGCTGCAGCGCGACCAGTCGAAGCGAGGAACGCACGACTTTGCAGCGCGCCAGCCAGATGTTTCGGCCGGCCAGTGCGGCGCCGGAAAAGTCGACGCCGACGACGTTCGAGATTGTCATCCGGGGCTTCGCGATGGAGAAAGTGTATCGCATGTCGGACCCGAAGGAATCCTGACGCGGCGTGTGTCCGTTCGCGTCGATCATCGCTACCCGCCGTGCCGCTGTGCGGTACGGCGGCGAACAGGGTGCGTATCCGAACCGAATGCATTTCGGCATGTGAACGATGAGCCGCGGCGCAAGCGGTTATTCGTCCAGATGCCGCGTCATCCGGTGGTGCGGCCCCGCGGTGGGGATTTCGAACTCCGGGCTCGCCAGGCGCCACCCGTTTCGTTCGTAGAAGCCGACCGCATGCTTCCGGGCGTTGCACCAGAGGAGGGTGGAATGCGAATCGCAGCGCACGAGTCGTTCGATCTCGATCAGCAGGAGGCGTCCGATGCCGCGGCGCTGCAATTGATCGTCCACCGCCATCCCGCGCAGTTGCCACGCCGGATGATTGTTCCAGGGCCGATGGAGGATGGTGACGCATCCGATAACCACGCCCCAGTCGTCAATCGCCGCGACGTGAATGGTGCCGACCTCGGTATCGCCTTCAAAGATCGCGGCATCGCGCGGCATCCCGGCGCGGAGGATGCGGTGACGCAAATCAATGATTGCGTCCGGATCGACGATGCGCAGTTGAAACTCCTGACTCATCGTCTGGTGAGTGTTGAGTAAATCGGCGGACTTGTCACGCGGAATTGACTCAAAGTCCGAACGGCGCGCGAATCGATACGACACGTGTCGTTTTGTTGGAATCACGCGGTTGCGGCGACGGGGGCGAGTGCCACGAGCGAGGCCAGGCGGATTCGGCGCAGCCGCATCAGGTGAACCGCCGCCAGGAACAACGCGAGATACGGCGCAAAAAAGAGGAAGCCGTGTTGGCCGGCGAGGAAGGTGATGGGAAGGAAGCGCAGCGACCGCATGTGTGAGAGCAATCATATCCGCGCGTCCGACAAGCCGATCGTCAAAGCGTCTCATTCGACAGGGATTGGCCCCCCGCGCGGTTCCATCTGCACCGCCTACGCGCTGAAAAAGGGCGCAAAGTTCGGAATTATCGGCAATTTGCAGGGGTTCTTTGGCAGGCACGGGTTATCGGCCGTTGACGAAACGCCCGGCGAATTCGAGAGGCGATTTCCTGGAGACCGGCCCAGGAAATGTCGGCGCGTGTCGTCATGCTTCGAGCCATGAACGCCAGCGGCGCGGAGCGCCGGGAGCAGATCGCCCGCCAGCGGGCCGCGGTGCTCGTGTTGTACGCGCGGGGTTGGATCGCGACCACTAGGGATTCGTGTTCTCTTCCATGCCGCCCGAAGTCGGCTCGCCGGCCCGAGCGAGCGCCGGCCCGAAAGAATGACGGGAGCCGTCGTTCGTTGGCGTCAGCGGGGCGACTACCATGTCGATATGAGCAGCAGTTACCCCACCGAGCCTCTCGATGACTACAAGCATCGGCCCTGGGCGCAGCGACTCGGGATCATCACGACGATGATGCGCGAAGTCTCGCGCATGACGAACCCTGAAGACATGGTCGATGTCTACGGCACCTGGGTCCAGGCGATTCAGCCCGTCGACCGCTTCGTCGCCGTGAGCCGCCGCGATTTGATACAGCCTTACTATCGCATCACAAGATCCGGTTTGTGGGAAGAGCGGGGCATCGAGATCAACCCGTGGAAGCAGCGAAACCAGTTGCCGATGTTCGACCGCGGCATCCTTGGAGACCTGATCTACGCCCAGAAGCCCATGCTGTTCGACAACCTCGACGTGCCTGAAGGCGACCCGGCCTACGAGCACCTGGTCGGCTGCAAATCGATGTACGCAATCCCTCAGTTCGAGAACGGCGTGGCCATCAACATGATCGTCGCCCTCAAGAAAGAGCCGGACTACTTCGATCGCGAGGAGATGCCCAACCGTATGTGGGTGTCGAACCTGTTCGGTCGTGCGACGAAAAATCTCGTGCTCAACGAGGAGCTTCGCAAGGCGTACGAAATCGTCGATCGCGAGTTGAAAGTGGTTGCCGACATTCAGCGAAGCCTGTTGCCGATGGAACTGCCCAAGATCGACGGACTCGACATAGCGGTGCACTACCAGACGAGCACGCAGGCGGGCGGAGACTATTACGACTTCTTCGAACTCGACGACGGCCGCATCGGCATCCTCATCGCCGATGTGAGTGGCCACGGCACGCCGGCTGCGGTGATGATGGCGGTCACGCACAGCATCGCCCACACCCGCGACGAGCCGCCCACGCCGCCGAGCGATCTGCTCAACTTCATCAACCGCCGGCTCACCGCGCGCTACACGAACAACGGCACGTTCGTGACGGCGTTCTACGGCATCTACGATCCGAAAGACCGGACCATCCTCTACTGTAACGCCGGCCACAATCCGCCGATGGTCCGTCGAGCCGACGGCAGCGCGACACTCACGCTGGATGAGAACCGGAATCTGCCGCTGGGCATCGTTGAGGATGAAACCTACCAGGATGCCAAGGCCCAGCTCCGGGCGGGAGACGTGCTGGTCATCTACACCGACGGCATTACCGAGGCGCGCTCGCCGAGCGATGAACTCTTCGGCACCGAGCGACTGGAAGGCCTGCTCTGCGACTGCGCGCCGGATGCGAAGGCAATCATCGAAACGACGGTGAAAGCCGTGAACGAGTGGACCGATTTTGCCCCAGCGAACGACGACCGGACGCTGGTTGTCGGCAAACTCGGGTGAGGGGGTCACCGTGCTGACGTTGGCCGCGGTGACGAGCCAGTCCCGCAGCGACACCGGAAACCACAATCGGCTTGGGCGGGGTGTGCCTTCGGACCGATGCGAAGGCTGCGCGGCGTGCGATGATCCGCAAGCCGACCCTACGCGTTGGTTGCGAAAACGGTTGGGTGAAATGGGCGCCCGCTGGATTCGACGAGTGTTTTCGAGATGCGGGTGTAGTAGTCCCACAGGATGGCAGGGTCGGTCACTTCGTACCCGAAGTATTCGGAACAGTACCAGCGGTTTTCACGACTGATCGCGTAGCGGTATCGGATCGCAAAGTCGGCCGCACCGCCGCTGCGGATGAAATAGCACATCAGGGTTTCTGCATCGGTAACGGGGCGGCCCATCGCCAGGGAACAGTAATAGCGGTTGAGGGGCCCGCAAGCCTCTTCGATCTGCGCACGAGTGCGAAACTCCATATCGCGTTACCTCCGCCAGGCCAACGGATCGCCAAAGTCACTACAAGGAACACGAGAACATGCCAATGCCCGCAGTGCCATAGGGGTTCTCTCGAAAAATCCTGCAAAATCCGCTTCTCCGCATGATCAGCGTTCATGCCGAGGTGACCCAAAAGTCTGGCTCGTTCGGATGTCGTTCGAGATGCCAGGTATTTCGGCTTACCTCGGCATGACGTTATCGACGCGGGAAGCGTCAACGTAAAAGCGAGCACCCTTACCACGCGTACGCTTCCGGCGCCCACTGCTTCTTCCAGTCGGCCACGCCTTCATCGGTCGGGCCCTTGGGGCCGGGGAAGAGTTTGTCGAGGAACTTGAGTTGTTCGTCGTCGAGTTTGATCTCGGTGGCGCGGACGGAGCCGGCGAGTTGGTCGAGCGTGCGCGGGCCGATGATCGGCGCGGTGATCGCGGGGTTGTGGAGCATCCACGCCAGGGCGACGTCCGCCGGCTTTTCGCCGAGCGACTTGCACCAGTTTTCCCACTTTTCCAGCCGCGGGCGTTCCTTGTCGATGCGCTTCTGGTTGCCTTCCTGCGCGCGGCGACCTTGCGAGAGTTTCTCGAGCGCGCCGCCGAGCAGGCCGCTCTCCAGCGGGCTCCACGGGATCACGCCCAGGCCATAGTGAAGACACGCCGGCAGGACTTCGAGTTCGATCGCGCGGCTCATGAGCGAGTATTTCGACTGCTCGCTCACCAGGCCGAACGCGTTCATGCGCTTGGCGGTTTCGTTCGCGAGCGCGATGTGCCAGCCGGCGAAATTGCTGCTGCCGGCGTAGACGATCTTGCCTTGCTTGATCAGCACGTCGAACGCGCTCCAGACCTCTTCGAATGGGGTCTCGCGCGAGATGTGATGCATCTGGTACAGGTCGATGTAGTCGGTCTGCAGGCGCTTGAGCGAGCCTTCGCACGCGCGACGGATTTTGACTGCGGAGAGACCGCGCTTCATCGTGATGTCGGACGGGTCGACATCCATGTCGTTGTAGAGCTTGGTGGCGAGGATCACCTTTTCGCGTCGGCCTTCGCCTTGCGCGAACCAGCGGCCCATGATCTGCTCGGTGACGCCTTCGCCGCGTTTCCAGCCGTAGACATCGGCCGTGTCGAAGAAGTTGATGCCGAGCTCGAGCGCCTTGTCCATGATGGCAAAGCTGTCGGGTTCGGTGGTCTGCGGGCCGAAGTTCATCGTGCCGAGACAGAGTCGGGACACTTTGCATCCGCTGCGGCCGAGTTGGGTGTACTGCATGCTGGGTTCCTCTCTGGGGTGATCAAAGAAGAATAGGCTCGGCGTATCGAGATCGCGAGAGCGCAGCGCGAAAAGGCGCAGGACGATGGCGGCGATGTGTCAACTCGCGCGGGTCGCCGTCGCAAATGAGCCGAGCCAATGCCCCAGCCATGTCGCGAGGATGCACAAAACGACGGACAGAACGATGTTGGCCCCGGCAAGCCACGGGCGCGATTGGAGCAGCGTGAAGGTCTGCAGGCTGAACGACGAAAATGTCGTATAGCCGCCGCACACCCCCACGATCAGGAAATGGGTCGTGAAAGCGCGGGCATCGGTCTCCATTCTCCCGGAAATGCCGGCGAGTGCGGCCAGGATGCCGATCAGCAGGGAGCCGGTCACGTTGACGACGATCGTTCCCCAGGGGAACGCCTCAGACGTCGCAGCCGCCACGAGGTTGGAGAGCCAGAACCGCGACACGCTTCCGAGCGCTCCGCCGAGGGCGATGAGGAAATAGGCCTGCATCTGTCTGCTCCGATCACGGGTGTGTTGGCAGCGCGAAGTTATCGGCATGTAGGCATTTCGGGGCAAATCGAGGTGGGAATCTGAACGGCATGAAAGCGTCTTACACGAAGATGGGACGGAGAAAAACGCGACGGGTTTCGCATTTTTCTACAGGCGCTTGCCATCTGTGCCGAGGCATATATAGTATTTGTGAAGTAACGGCCCCGCCCCAACGGGCTGTCCGGGTCAGTTTTTCCCAACCAACTCGTTCACGACTCGCACCTTGACTAGTGTATGTGGTTGGCTCATCTCCCGGGAGTCCGGTGAGATGGCAGTTCACTCCGAGCGTTTGCCTCACGGTTATTCCGCCGCGTGACTCCCGCTCGAATGTCGGACGCCGGTTCGCAGTTCGTCACCCGCACTCATGCGAAACGCTCGCGTATTCATGTGCAACCCTGAGATAAATCGGGCCTGCTGTAAATCAGGCCGACGTTGACACCCGCACGGGCGTCGCGTTCCCCGAATTCTGTGTTTTGATGTCCACTTTTTGAACAATCCCACCCCCCAACTCATTCCTATTGCTGAGGAGGCCATCCCAATGGCAAAGACCACCCGATCCCGCCGCAGTGCGGACAAGACCGACGAGAACGAAGATACCAAGACGACCGAGGTCGAATCCTCGAAGGCCACCGACGTGGCGACCATCCCGGAGCCGGAGCCGGTCGCGCCGCCCGCCCCCAAGGTCGAAGCGCCGAAAACCGAAGCGCCCAAGTCCGAAGCCCCGCGCCAGGACAACCGCCCCGGCCGCGACGACGTCGCCAATGTCGACGCCGAGACCAATGCCAAGTACGAGAGCGTGAAGTCCGGCAAGCTCTACATCAAAGAGCTTCAGCAGATGGAAGTGGACAAGCTCCACGTCATCGCCCGCGAAGAAGGCATCCAGGACTACGTCGGCCTCAAGAAGCAGGACCTGATCTTCCAGATCCTGCGCAGCCGCGTCCGCCAGAATGGCCTGATGTTCGGCGAAGGCGTCCTCGAGATCCTTCCCGACGGCTTCGGTTTCCTTCGCTCACCCGAATACAACTACGAGCCATGCCCGGACGACATTTACGTCAGCCCGAGCCAGATCCGCCGGTTCGGCCTGCGCAACGGCCACGTCGTGCAGGGCCAGATCCGTCCGCCGAAAGAAAGCGAACGCTACTTCGCGCTGCTGCGCGTCGAAGCCATCAACGGCGAAGACCCTGAGCGCATCACCGAGATCACCAACTTCGAAGACCTTCTGCCGATCCATCCGAATCGCCGTCTCGTGCTCGAGAGCGATCCGAAGGATCTGAACATGCGGATCGTCGACCTGGTCACCCCGATCGGCAAGGGCCAGCGCATGCTGATCGTCGCGCCGCCGCGTACCGGCAAGACGGTCCTGATGCAGAAGATCGCCAACTCGATCACGAAGAATCATCCGGAAACCATGCTGATCATTCTGCTGGTCGACGAACGGCCTGAAGAAGTGACCGACATGAAGCGCAACACGAAGGCGGAAGTGGTGTCGTCGACCTTCGACGAGCCGACGAGCCGTCACGTGCAGGTGGCCGAGATGGTCATCGAGAAGGCCAAGCGTTACGTCGAGTTCGGCAAGGACGTCGTGATCCTGCTCGACTCGATCACCCGCCTGGCCCGTGCTTACAACGCCGAGCAGCCGCACAGCGGCAAGATCGGCACCGGCGGTATCGACACGGCCGCCCTGCAGAAGCCCAAACGCTTCTTCGGTGCAGCTCGCGCCATCGAAAACGGCGGCTCGCTCACCATCATGGGCACCGCGCTCGTCGACACAGGCAGCAAGGCCGACGACGTCATCTTCGAAGAGTTCAAAGGCACCGGCAATTCCGAACTGCACCTCGATCGCCGTCTGGTCGACAAGCGCGTCTACCCGGCCATCGACATCAACAGCTCCGGCACACGCCGCGAAGAACTGCTCCTGGACAAGAAGGAGATGGAGCTCGTCTATCGTCTGCGTCGCGTCTTGAGCGACATGAATCCTGTCGAAGCAGTCGAACTCCTGAAGGGTCGGCTCGACAAGGTGCCGAGCAATGCTCAGTTCCTGATGTCGATGAACCTCGACTGATCGTCTTTCGAAAACTCAAACGAGTCTCATGCCCGGGCGCGGCACGCCCGGGCTTTTTCGTTTTTGCGATGTGGATCACTCCTTCATGCGAAGCCGCAGTGCGAGATAGACGGCGATGGCGACGTTGAGGATGAGCACGAGAACGCGCTCCCACGTCGGCTTGTGGATGATCTCATAGATTTCCAGCGGGATGAGCAGCGCGGTGCTGATGACGGTCAGCCATTCCGCCCATCGCTTGCGCATCCACAGCCCGACGCCTTCCACGCCGAACAACGCGGCATAGAGGAAGGTGCCGATATCGAGTAGCCATCGCGCCGCCGGCGAGAGAGAGCCGAGCCAGTCGACGGCCGCATTCGCCGCTCGATCGACCACCGGCGAGCGAAGCGAATGGGCGAGATTGGCCGCAAATCCGTCCTTGGCGACGTGAAACAGGCCGATGCCAATCGCGACGAGCGCGGCCGCCTTGAGCAACTTCAAAACCGCAATCGCCCGAATCGTGTTTGCTTTCGATCCCTTGGACATGGTTCGATTCTAACCGCAAGATGAAGTCTTCAGGACGGCGTCAGACCCGCACGCGTTGGCCGGTTTTTACCTGAGGTGATGGTGCGCCGAGCGTGTTTCGCTATCGGAAAGGCCCCGGAATGTTGAGATTTCGATTCGCGACGTATTTGCTCGTTCTCGCCACATCCATCGGCGGGTGTCGGACGCATTCCCCATCGTCGATCGCGCCCGCGCCGACGACTGCGGCCGTCATTCCCTTGACCGCACCGATCGCGGAGGAGATCAGTCTCGATCAGCTCAAGCTCCTGTTGCCGCGGCATCCCATCGTCGTTGGCTTTGATGTCGACGACACGCTTCTCTTCACCGCGCCGGCGTTCGATGCGCTGCAGCCGGATTACGATCCGAGCGTGATCCGACCCAGGGATTACTCCAAACTCACCGCCGAGCAGAAGGCCAAGTACCACGAGTTCTGGAATCGTCTCAACCGCGATTACGACGAGCGATCGGTGCCCAAGGAGATCGCGCGAAAGCTCCTCGCACTGCACATCCAGCGCGGCGATGACATCTGGATCATTTCCAGGCGCCAGAGCATCGATCCTCCGCCCGCGACAGACGTTGTGACGCAGCGCTACGAGCGGATGTTCGGCGTGCACTTCGTGCACCCGGTCGTCCAGACGCAGCTCAAGGACAAGACGCCGTTCATTTTCGAGCATCACATCGATTACTACTATGGCGACTCCGACTCCGACATCACATCTTCGGTCGCGGCGGGCGCCGTGCCGATCCGCGTGAAGCGATCGAGCGAATCATATTCAAAGGACAGTGTGCACAACGGCCAGCTCGGCGAGATCGTGCTGAGGGATTCGGATCGTTGATCGCGAGCGAGCGCATCAATCGACCTCGTCGGCAGAATCTGCAAAATACCCGAACCGCGCCGTGACTGCGGCGCGGTTCGACTCACTCTTGCGCTTCGAAACGGGCATGCGCATGAGACGCGGATCGGACAAGCGAGGTTGACGATGAAAGTGAAATCACGTGTCTGGGCAGCCATTCTTGGCCTTACGTTGTTCTCCGCAGCCGGCTTCGCGCAGACGACGGAGCCCGTCTGGAAGGATCGCGTCAACGAAGGGCGCGACCTGCTTGCGACCGATCCAAAACGTGGCGAAGAACTTCTGCGCAGCGAGGCGGAGCGGCTCGAAAAACAGTTCGCGGGCGCCAGCTGGAACGCGGAGCTGATTCAACGAGCAGGCATGGCCTACTTTTATCTGGCACAGAATGACAAGGCGCAGGCGGCGTTCGCCAAGGCCCTTCGACTCGATCCGAAGAACCCGGGCTTCCATTTCATGGCCGGGCGCATTCACTCGGTCGAAAAGCGCTGGGTGCAGGCGAGCATTGAACTCGAAGCGTGCGTCAAGATCGACCCGAAGATGACCGTCGCCTGGATGCAGCTGGGCCGGGTGTATATCGAGCTCAAGAAGCCGGATGACGCGATTCGTTCGCTGCAGAAAGTGATCGAGCTGACGCCGGATGATCCGAAGGCGTACGCGCGGCTCGGCGAGGCGCAGCTACAGAAGGATGCGCGCGGCCCGGAGGCGATCGCGTCATTCGAGCGTGCGATCGCTATCGATCCGAACGACGCCGTTTCTTGGAGCAATCTCGGCCAGTCTCATCAGAACCGGCGCGAGCCCGCCGAGGCGCTCAAGGCATTTTCCGAGGCGGCCAGGCTCCGCCCGGATGAATGGCGTGTGCAGGCGAAGCTCGTCCAGTGTTACGCCGCGCTCAACGACGTCGCCGCGCGCGACGCCGCCATCGCCGGCGTTCGCAAACTGAACGACCAGGGCAAAGTGAAGGCCGACTACTTCTGTCGCGATCAGTTCGATCATGCCGGCGTCAGCGTCATGGCGTTCGAGTCCTTCAAGCTCACCGGCGAACAGCTGGTGAAATACGCGTTTCGAATCCTCGACGAAACGGGCCAGACCCAGTACCGCATCTCGCTGGGCTCATACGATTCGAAGGTCGCTCGCGAACCGGTCGAGGCGAGTTCCGGTCAGCGCGTCTGGCACCTCGACGGGTTCTACGCGAATGACGAGACCCGCACCTATGCCATGATGAATGCCGAGCCGACGTTCGACCAGGTGAAGTCGATGATCATAGACATCCTCGACGGCAAACTGAAGGAAATCTCAACGTCAAAACCGTCGACAACGCAGCCGGGTACGGTTGAGATCAACGTGCCGGAAAAGTGAGCGTTCACGGTGTGGATGAAACGGGCTGATCGATTCGTGCGGGACTTGAAGGGTGCCGGTGGGGCTCGCGGTATTTCAAGAGTCGGCCAATCAGGTAGGCAGCGATCAGCGTGTTGAGCACCAGCAGGGTGATGCGCTCCCACGATTGCCGTTCGAACACTTCGTACATCTCAACGGGGATCAGCAGAGACGTCATGATCGCCGTGAGCCACTCGGCCCACAGCTTCTTCAGCCACAGGCCGATTCCTTCGATGAGGAACAGCCCCGCGTAGGCGAATGCGGCCGAGTGAAGCAGGAGCCGGGTCGGGTGCGGCAAGGCGGTAAACCAGGCGGCCGCCTTCACGAAGAAATGGCCGAGGATCGAATGCCCGATCGAGTAGATCGCCCGCGCGAAGACGCTGCGTTCGTGCATGCCGAACAGGCCGATTCCCAGGATGGTGAGAATCGACGCCTTCGACCACTTGAAAATGGCGATCGAGCGGAGCAGACGTGCCGGTTTGTGGTCTTGATCAATCATGAAGAGCGAGAAGAGTGTAGGCACATTTCGGCAGCCAATTCGCGATACGTCTTTCCCGGTTGCCGGTTGACGACGGATTGGCCCGCATTCATCGCGATTCCGGAGCCGATCGTCAAATCGGATTCGTCCGTGATTCCACTCCATAAGCCAGAATTCGATTGGAAAGCCGCATTCTCGCCCCGATCGAATCTGGTTGGCCTGGCGGTCCGTATCGAAGGGTGAGGACCAATCCGCAGGACCTGACTCGCAACGGGCGATTCGAGGCCGCGCGGGAACCAATCGTTATCGACCAGTGTCCTGGTCGACAGGAGTTCACATGCAGAAGCGAGTTCTTTCGCTAACTATCGCCGCCGCGCTCGTGCTCGGCGCGGGCATCTACGGAACCTTCAAGCCGGCAACGGCAATCGCCCGGCAGATGACGCCGGACAAGGACATTATCGAAACGGCCACCGGACCGGGAATGGCCAAAGTGACGACGCTGGTGAAAGCCATCCAGGCCGCTGGCCTGGTCGAGGCGCTCAAGGGTGATGGCCCGTTCACCGTCTTCGCGCCGACGAACGAAGCCTTCGAGAAACTTCCCGCGGGCACGCTCGACGAACTGCTCAAGCCCGAGAACAAGGAAAAGCTCAAGAGCATCCTGCTCTATCACGTCCATGCCGGCGAAGCGATCAAGGCCGCGGATGTGAAGACGATGAGCCTCTCCACGCTCAACGGCAAGCCGCTGACGGTGAAGGTCGAAGGCGGCACGGTGATGATCAACAACGCAAAGGTGATCAAGACCGACGTCGTCGCGAAGAACGGCGTCATCCACTGGATCGACGCGGTCGTGCTGCCGCCGATGTGAGCGCGATTCTCTGATTGCACGGAAGTGGTCGTACGACGGGCCGCGTGAGTTTGCGCAGAGGGGCGCAGCTCGTGCGGCCCCTGTCCTTGTGAGGATGGGAATACAGTGTCCGACGTCACGAAATCGACTCGGTGTGAACGACGCGCGTGTGGCGCGCTTTCGGACAGCGGCAGAAACGCCCGTGGAATATTCCGGGCAGGGAGCGCGACCGATGCCTTGTGGTTTAGCGGACTTCGATTCGTCAACGCGGCGTTGCGTGCCTATGATGGCCGCCACGTTTTACGGAGTCGTGTTTGTCCGAAACCCAGGTCATCCAGCAGGCCGAAATCGACCGGCAGTTGATGCGTCAACTGCAGGAGGGCGATCGACTCGCGCTGGAAGCGATCTATAAGCGGCATTCGCGGCTCGTGTTCACGCTGATCCTCCGAATCGTCCGCGACCGCCAGGAGTCGGAAGACGTCCTCGAAGACGTCTTCTTCGAACTCTGGCGCGGCGCCGAGCGGTTTGATGACTCGCGCGGCACCGTTCAGGCGTACCTGGTCACGCTCGCCCGATCGCGCGCTATCGACCGCGTCCGCAAGCGCGACGGAACGACCGGCAGGCGGCCGACGATGCGCTATGTCGGCGATGACCGACCGGATGTCTCGGCGAGCGATCCCGATCCATCCGGCGATGCCGAACTTACCGAGCGGCGGACGCAGGTAAAAAAGGCGCTGGAGCAGCTGGAGCCCGGCGTGCGAAACCTCATCGAACGGTCGTTCTACGACGGCCAGTCGCACAGCGAGATCGCCGCCGAGCTGAACAAGCCGCTTGGGTCGGTCAAGACGCAAATTCGGCGGGGATTGCTGAGTTTGGCCAAAGCACTCAAGACGATGAAGTCGATTCTTTTGTAGCCAGCGATGCGACGTTGAACTGAAATGGGGCTGGAAGAGTAAGAAAGATGGAACGCGAAGAACGAGATGAACAGATCTGGCTGTATGCCGCCGGCGCCCTTGGCGAGGCGGAGATGCAGTCGGTTCGCGCGTTGCTCGAAGCGGGCGACGCGGAGGATCTCGCATCGCTCGCTTCGGCGCGCGAGACGCTCGCCCGGCTGCCGGAATCGCTTCCGCCCAGCGAACCATCCGAGGCCGTACTGAATCGGCTGATGCGCCGCGCCTCAACGCCGCCGCGTTCGAACGCGAAGAGCGTTTCGCCACCATCACCGCGCCGGATCATCTGGCCGACGCTCGTCGCTGCGGCCGCGGCGCTTGTCGCGGTGGTGAGCGTGCTGAGCGCGCTCCGGCTCAACAGTGAAGCGAAGCAGGCGCAGGTTCAACTCGATCAGGCACTGGCCACGCTCGAATCATCGCGCACACAAACGGCCCGCGAGATCCAGCAGTTGAAGAACGAGATGGAAGCCCAGAGGGTCGCCTCGGCGAAGCAGATGGACGCGATCCTCGCGCAGACGCGATTGCTCTTTCAGCCGAATCTGCAGTTCACGGCGCTGCAGGGGCAGGATCTGCCCAAGGGCGGCGGGCGCGTGGTGTGGGATAAAGACAATCGAAAATCACACGTCTTCGTCTTTGATCTTGCGCCGCCGGCGGACGGCAAGGTCTACGAGCTCTGGTTCATCGGACCCGACGGCAAGCCGATTCCCGCCGGGACGTTTACGGTCGACGCGAGCGGAAAGGGTCAGCTCGATTCGCCGGTGCCTGATGGCATGAATGAGATCAAGGTGGCGGCCATCACCGAGGAGCCGGCGGGCGGCAGCCTGGCGCCGACGTCGCCGATCAAGTTGATGGGACAGGTTCAGTAGCCGATTCGGTCTCCCATCTGAAACGGCGCCGTTCTTCAGGCCTCGACACTGGGCTTCACATCGCCTTTCTTCGTGTATGCGGGCGGGCAATACAGGTTCAGCGTCCGCAGCAACCCTCGCTTTTGGGTGTTGATGATCTGATGCGCCTCGCCACGTGGGATGAGGACCAGGTCGCCTCGTTTCAGCGCGCGTTTCCGCCTGCCGTGGCGGACGGTGCCGGCTCCGGAAATCACAAACAACCACTGCTCGGCCCTGGGGTGTTCGTTTCCAAATGCGCCGCTTACTTCTCCGGGCTTGAGATTCATCATCGCGGCCTGGCTCGACGCGGACTCGAGCACAACCGAAAACTGACCCAGGTGACGGAGCGTTGACGCGTGTTTCATGGCGGGCATTGTGAACCCGCCCGGCCATTCCCTACAAGTTCACGGGCGGCCGTCCGGCAAATGTGAAGCTGCGCGGGCCGATCCAGTCAGGCAAAGTGCCGGACACAGATCATCCGCTTTTGCGTTTCGATTTTGGATTGTGCATCTTCAAAGCAGGAGAACCGGACGCATAATGAAATGCGCATGAAGTTGACCTCGCCCCATCTTTCCACCGTAAGCGGACCGACGATCGTCGACGTCGGCAACGCGATCGATGACCTGGCCCAGCTCAAGCAGGCCGATCCGGATCTCGACGAATGCTTCCTCTTAATCGAATCGGATGATGAAACGGGCGCGTTCATCCAGGCGATGGCGGTGACGGATGAACCGCGCTGGATGGTGGAAGTCTGTAACGCCGACGAAGCGGCGCTGCGTGCGCTGCGCGAACCCGTCACGCGTGGCCGCGCCGTCGAGTTGCTCGGCCACTTCGTCAAAGGCGACCGCACGATGGGCAACGGCGCGGAGTGGCTGGATGTGGACGTCACCGCCTCGCAGCGAAAATCGACGCCGACCGGATTCGTCCTGGGCGTTCTGGGGATTCTCGGCGCGGCGGTCGCGCTCTGGTTCTATTCCCACCGGGCCTGATGTGCTTGATCGGATCGGTGCGGCGAAGAAGATATCGGCGATGACCGCTGCATCCGCTTACCTCGACGCCCTCGACGACTGGCAGGAAATCCTTCCGAGCCTTCGATCACTTTCGCCGGTGGTCGAAGTGCTCGGCCAGACGCTGGTGGATTGCTGGCGGCGCGGCGGCAAGGTGATTTTCGCCGGCAATGGCGGCAGCGCGGCCGATGCGATGCACTTCGCCGAGGAGTTCGTCGTCCGCTTCTGCCAAAACCGTCGGCCGCTGGCGGCAATGGCGCTGCTCGACTCGGCCATGATCACCTGTGCCGGCAACGACCTGGGGTATGAGTCGATCTTCTCGCGGCAGATCGACGCGATCGGCCGGGCCGAGGACGTTTTCGTGGGCATCACCACCAGCGGCAACAGCCCCAACATCCTCGCGGCGCTGGCGTCTGCCCGCGAAAAAGGCATGAAATGCGTGAGTTTCATCGGCAAAGACGGCGGGAAACTCAAAGGGCGATGTGATGTTGAGATCCTCGTCCCGCTCCAGGCGACACACCGGGTGCAGGAGGTTCACAAGCTGCTGTTCCACGCCCTGTGTGTCTGGATCGACGAGATCGCCGACACGATCTGATCGACGTGAGACACGCCTGAACGAATCAGGAAAAACCGGACTTGCAAGTCGATTCGGCTCCATCTAATCTTTTGAACATCTGCGAGCGATCAGGGAAAAGGTTTGAGCGCCGCAGATCCTGACGAGAGATAAACCACGCCGCGGGGAAATACCGGGTGGAGTATTCATCACGAGCAGGGCGGTTCATCGATGAGCCGCGCGGGATATTGGCATTTCATACAGATTGTAGAGTGCAGCGCGATGACCGAACCCTCGGCCGGAAATCTCAGGCCCACTTCATTGGATGATCGTCGGCGGAGACCTCGCAGAGCCTGTGTCCACGAAAACCGTGTGAACGTTCTCGATGGTCTTCTCGCCGGGCAGCAGTTCGAATGTATTCAACGCGAAATCTCGCCGGAAAGCGCGAGCCTTCTTGTGAAAGCGGAACTGCGCGTCGGACAGCGCGTGAGGCTTCAGTGCTTCGAAGACGGCCACGCCGTCGGCGAGGCGAGCGAAGCGGAAGTCGTTCGCGCTCGGCCGCTCACCACCGGTCGCCACGAAGTACTCGTCGAATACCGCCGGCCGACCGAAGCGCCCAAGCCATCCGAATCGCAGCGCCGCCACGAGCGACGTCAGCAGCGCCTCGCGCGGGTGTCGTCGTTCCCGGTCAATAAGTCGATTTGAGCAATCGATTCCACCGCCATCCTTCCCGCACATCGCGACTGCAGCTTTCCACACGCGCGCCGAGTTCTTATCCTAGGGACGATCTGCAGGGCGCGCTGCCGTGCGCCCATCACCTTAGAGGAAGGCCGCGATGGATGGACGCTGGATCAAGGTCGTGATCTTCGTGCTCTTGATCATGATGATCGCAGGGGTCGTGAGCGCGCTGCTCGATCCGGGCCTGGGCAAACCGGACAATGCGCACCGGACGCGGCACATGATCGGCTTCTCGATCTGCTATCCCCGCGGGTGGGGCGGCACGCCGATCGGCGACGGAATCGAAGGCGATGCGAACTACATCCGCCTCGCACCGGAGCGGAAGAGTGGCCGCGAAACCGCCATCAATGTCTCCTACACCGGAATGCGCACGGCGACCGTCGCCAACGTGCAGGAAGGCACGTTCCAGTCCCAGCCGGCGTTCTTCTCGTCGGTGCGCGCGAAGTATGACTGGCAGTGGCGGATGCAGTTTCAGCGCGACGGAAAGTGGTACCAGGTCACGCTCATTTCGCCGATCGAGATCGATGTACCCAAGAGCCCGTACTGGCCGTTCATCGAATCCTTCCGCATCGAGAAGCCGATCACGCCCGCCGCCACAGAGCCGCAGCCGGCCACGGTTCCGGCCAGTTGACGATTCATCGCCGGGCAGACTTTTCGGGTTGCCCCGGGGCGTCCTCCCCGTTCAAGTAGGCATCTGTTGCGAAGGGCACAGGCAATCTCGCTGATCTGGCGCCTGAACCTGACGGCGCTGTGGGCACTCATTGCCACCGTGAGCGTCATCGCCGGCCTGACGCTGCGCGACTGGACGTGGAAAACCTCTGCCCCCATCCGGTTCTATGGTGATGTCGGCAACGCCCTCAACGTCGGCCGAACGACCGTGCTGGGCGCGATTGCCTTCCAGTACGGCAAGACGCCCGAGCCGCCGGGCTGGGCAGGGCTCTGGAAGTCGTACCTCGGCCGGTACGACGCAGAATACAATCGCTTCAGCCCGCAGCCGGACGGCCAGCCCGTCCCGAGCCGGCGCTACAGCATCGACTATCCGCCGGGCCGGTTGCTGATCGCTTCGGCGTGGGCGATGCACATCACCCGCGAAGTTCCGCCGGGCCAGACGCGGCCGCGCGGGATGGTGAGCGGATACGACGACGCGTTCGCCACGCCGCTCCGCGACATCAACATCGGCCACGAGTTTGCCGCCGCGCTCGCGACGTTTTTCCTCACCCGGCGAATCCTGTTGAACGCAAATCGCCGGCTCTTCGCCAGCGAGGCGCTCGCGATGCTCGCGGCACTGCTCGTCTGGTTCAACCCCGCGTTGATCCTCAACGCCCACGGCTGGCCACAGTGGGAAGCGTGGGTGCTGCCGTATACGCTTTGGGCGGCGTACTTCGCGCTGATCGACTGCTGGCTCTTCGCCGGCGTGCTGATTGCCGTCGGCGCGATGTTGAAGGGGCAAGTCCTGCTCTTCATGCCGATCCTGCCGCTCTGGGCACTCTTCGCGTGGCGGTGGGGCGCCTTGCTGCGGCTGGCGAGCGGATTCTTCGCGGCCGCCGCGTTGCTCCTCTCGCCGTGGCTGCTCCGCGACGCGTTGCCCGCGATCTGGGTGGTCGGCGGAACGCTGGCGTTCGCACTGTCGCTCATCCTTCTTCGTCGCCGCGGTTCACGGCTCTCGCCGGTTGCGCTGGCGGCGCTCGCGGGTTGGATCGCTTCGCCGCTGCTGGCGACTGCGGTTCATCCCAGGCTCCTGATCGCCAGCGGCATCGCGACGTTTCTCGCGGCGGCATTACTGCTCATCCTGCCGCGCCGGGCGATATGGACGTTCCCGATCCTCGCCGTGTGTATGCTCTGCCTTACCGCGATCCTGCCGACCTCGCTCGGCCACTGGATCAACGCCGCGCCGCCGCGGTGGCTGTCGATCGCGATGCCGCGCTGGCGGTTCTCGAACGATTTCGCGTTCGATTCCGGCACGGTGAAAATCGTGTTTGGCGTGCTTTGTGCGATCGGCGGCGTTGCGCTTCTTGCCCGCAGGCGCTTCGCGCTGCCGGCAACCGTTGCGGCCTTCGCGGCGCTGGCTTTTCTCGCGGCGCTGGCGTTCAACGGATCTTTCGCGTGGCTTCATGTCGGATTCCAGACCGAGCGTTACGACACGCTGTTCATGGGCCGCGTGAGCAATCTGCCGGCGATCCTCGCGGAGTTCTACAACCTCGGTGTCGACACGCCGGTGTCCAACTTCGGCTGCTTCTCGACGCCAATCCTGCTGAGCCCGCTGCTCAAAGCGATCGCCGGCATCGGGCTGGCGCTGTGTGCGCTGTCGTTTTCGATCCAGACGCGTCGAAAGGATCCGAACGCGCTCATCGCCTTCGCGGCCGCGTGGACGCTGCTCTACGCGCTGCTGCCGCAGATGCACGAGCGCTATCTCACGTGGGGCGCAGTCGTGTCGGCGATGCTGGTCGCACGCGGCATCGGCGGGCTGCTCGTTCATCTCACGCTCACCGCGATCCAGTTCGCGATGCTGATCTTCGCAATGTCCTCGAGCCACGGCCGCGGCGAACAGTTCATTGCGCTCGCGTGGTGGACCGACGTCTTCCGCGGCATGCAGCCGGCAATCGGGTACGTCGTGCTCACGCTGGCGATCGTGATGGTGGTCTGGTCGTTCCGCAGGAGCGTGCCGAAACAGGTGGTCATCCGACGCGCGGCGGCGCCCCGGCTGTTGCCGCGCGCGGCCGCTTCGGTGGTGCCGAAATCCCAGCTGACCAAGGTGCCCGCTTGACCGTGGCAACGTCGCCCGGATTTCTGCGGGTGCGTAACTTCAATACGTTCAGCTAGAAAGTCAGGAGCAGACATGGAAATGGTGAAAGACGCACTCAACTGGTTCGAGATTCCCGTGGCCGACTTCGATCGCGCGAAGAAGTTCTACGGCACGATTTTCGATTTCGACATGCCCGAGATGATGATGGGCCCGAACCGCATGGGCTTCTTCCTGCACGAGCGCGGCAAGGGCGTCGGCGGCGCGATCATCCTCGAGAGCGGCCGCAAACCCAGCGACCATGGCACGCTCGTCTACCTCGCCGCCGGCGCAGACCTCGGCGTCGTGCTAAACCGCGTGAAAGCCGCGGGCGGCAGCGTGACCGTCGCCAAGCGCGAAGTCGCGCCGGGAATGGGCTTCGTCGGCCTGTTCAAGGACAGCGAGGGGAATCTCGTCGGGCTGCATTCGATGGGGTGATCGAAGAAATTTGAACCACGAAGCCACGAAGACACGAAGCTGCAACTTCGCGTCATTCACTCTTGTCGCTTTTCAGGATGAACAACAGAGATCAGAGAGATAAGGGAGATGCGCCTGCGCAACGTTCCGCTTCTCGCGCGGTGTGATTCATTCCTTCTCTAAAGCGGATCGCGGGTTGTTGTAGCGGGTGCCCCGGGGCAACGTACTCGTTGACCCGCGTTTGGAGCATGTGGCGCGGGTCAGGCGTACCTGCCCCGGG
>JANOBD010000102.1:0-1591 GCA_031411495.1 Phycisphaerae bacterium
GTCGGCCAGGCGACGACGTCGCGGCCGAGCATCGCCGGAAAGACCGCCCGGTTCGCGACACGGCCTTCCGTCTGTGACTCGACGAGGCCGAGCAGAAAGCTCGAGCCCTCGGCCGCCGAGACTTCGCCGAGCTCGGTCACGCCGTTAGGCAGCGCGGGGATCGGGCCGGCGTAGTCGCGGAGCGAGGTGACGCGGGAGTTGGTCACCGTCAGCACGATCCGCACCGGACCGGGCTCGCACGCCGAGCGATCGGTCTGCGAGTTGAAGCTTCCCGACCAGGAGTCGTTGACGCGAATGTAGCTCCGGCCGTCGCCGCAGACACCATCGCGCGCCGGGAACTCGAACTGTGCGGTCCCGTTGCGGACCGCCGCGACGCGTGCCGCCAGCGATTGCTGCGCCGGAAGTGTGCAGGCCGCGAGCAGCGAGAACGTCGCCGCCATCGCACGCGCGCCGCGCCAGCGCGAAGCAGATGTTGCTGTTGTGATTCTCATGGCCGTGTGATCAGGTCGGAGATCGCCTTCGTGACCTCGGGATCGTCCTTTTGGCCGAGCCAGAAGAGGGCCTTCTTTTTCAGGTCCGGGTCGTCGTTACCGTGGACGATGGCCATCAGCTTGTCAGTCGCCGCCTTGTCGTCGCGCTGCGAGAGCACGAAGATGGTGTGCTCCTTCACCGTTTCGTTCCTGACGGCGTCGTAGACGCTCGCGATGTCCGCGGTCGGCGTGTTGTCCGCCTGCCCCGCCCAGAAGATGGCCTTCTTCCTCGCCTCAACCGGCTGGTTCTCGTCGCGCGCGATCGTCAGCAGCCACTTTCGCCCCGCATCGTCCTCACCCTGCGACATCGCCATCAGGATCTGATCGCGAATCTTGTTGCTGTCGACCCGCCCGAACAGCTCGCGCAGAAACTTGAAATCGTCCGCGGTCGCCTCGTCGCTCTGGCCGAGCGCAAACACCGCCTTCTCGCGCACGTCGTTCGGCACGCTGGCGTCGCCCGCGATCGACCGCACCTCGCGCCGGCCGCGAGGATCGCCGGACTGCCCGAGCCAGAATACTGCCTTGGCTCGCGCCCTCGATGACGGGGCGGTCCGCGCGAGATCGATCAACGACGGAATCCCGACGCCGTCAGGCAGGTGCGAGAGCGCGAACAGTGCCGCTTCGCCAACGCTCTTCTTCTCGTCGTCTGCGGTGCGGCCAAGCGCCGTGAGCGGCTGCACCATCGACGGATCGCCGAACATGCCCAGCCAGTTGATCGCGCGACGGCGCGTCTCGGACGGCGCTGAGGTGCGCTGGGCGATAGCGAGCAGCCGCTGCGACAGGTCAGCGCTGTCCGCGATGACCGCAGGAAGGAGGGTGTTGCGCGCGAAGCACCCGTCCAGTTTCTCGGCGAGGTCGACGAAGTACGCAGCCGCCGCCGCTGCCGGAACGGCGCCAAGGTCGGTGACGCGCCCGGTCGCCGGCTCCCAACTGCCGCCGACATGGGTCCGCACCGTCTCGATCCCGGACGCGCCCACGATCAGCGCAACACGGGCGCGTCCGGGGACGCAGCTCGCGCTCGACCACCGGCCATACGACTCCATCGACGGATACATCGTGAA
>JANOBD010000103.1:0-22539 GCA_031411495.1 Phycisphaerae bacterium
CGTGGCATGGGCCTCCGGCACATGTTTCTTCACATGCCGGAGGCCCGTGCCACGATTCAGAATTGCGCACGTCGCCGCTGTGCTGTATTCAAAACTCACTTCAAACCGTACCTGCTTCGACGGATCGCGGATCTTCTGCTGGAAGTGAATCGTCCGCTGCGGCGAATCCTTCGGCGAGATCCGTTCCGTTCTCGGGAAGCTGTCGATCAATCTGACTTCTCGCTGCTGACCGTACACCTGCGGGAACGGCAGCCAGGCGCGAACCGTCGAGCCTTTCGCCGAACCCGGCCGATCGGGCTTCACGATCAGCGTGTATTCAAACCGAGTACGGATCGGCATCACTTCACGCTGGCCCGGCAACGTCTCGCCTGCTGCAACAACGTCGACCAGCGTCGGAATGATCGGCGAAAGTTCATCATGCCGGTCCGGCGGCAACGGTTTGCCGGTCGCTTTCGCGCGGCGTTCGCGCGCGTCGCGATCGAAGATGAACAGATTCTGCGGCTCGCGCCGGAAGTAACGAAGCTCCCCATCGATCGTCATCGATTCGAGCTTGCCGGCGATTGTCCACGCATCGAGCTGCGATTCTGTCAAATCCAGGAGCGCCGCGCGGAGTTTGTTCAGCATTCCGGCGCGATCGAGCGACCATTCGTAGCGGAGTCGGTGCAGCAGCGAGCGGGCTTCGAGCGCGGCGCGAGAATCCGAGTGCACGATCGCGTTGAGGGCCATTGCCAACTCGCCGCGCACGACATGGCCACGCCACGCTACGAGCGGCGGCTCGTCACTCGTCCATGCGAGCGAGGCGCCGCTTCGCGGTTCGTGTTGCGTTGACTCACTCATCGCCCTCAGCTCGCTTTCAGCACGACGTCCGGGTCGAGCGTTTCATCGCGCTCCGACGTGCGCAGAGCATAGCGGAAACCCGGCAGGATCGAACCGACGCACACCTCGCCGCCCCGCGAAACGAGGATGACGCCGGCCTGGTCGTCCGGGCCGAGATCGTAGGCGCTCGCGGCACGGTCGAGCACGATCTGGATCGCGTCGCGCATGGATCGGCCAGCGCGGAGGGCTTCGATCGCCAGAAAGCTCGCGCAGATGCCCATCACCAGTTCGCCGCGTCCGGTGCAGACGCACGCGCCAACGGCCGGGTCGACGTACAAGCCCTGCCCGATGATCGGCGAATCGCCCACGCGGCCGGCGAGTTTGAAAGCCAGGCCGCTCGTCGTGCAGCCTCCGGCGAGCGTGCCGGCGGAATCGATCGCCAGCACGCCGATCGTGTCGTGCAGCTGTTCATCGATCGGCGCGGAGCGCCGACGGATCTGGTCTTCGAGGTTCGCGAGCGGGAAGTTCGGTCGCCCGTCGTCGATCCATTTCTGCCACGCGGCACGCGCATCGGCTTCGAGAAGTCCCGAGCTCCGAATGCCGACCACGTCCGCAAATGCGTCGGCATCCGGACCGCAGAGCATGCGGTGTGGTGTCTGCTCCATGACCGCACGGGCAATGGAAATCGCCGCGACGTGGTGTCGAATGCCGCACACCGCGCCGGATTGCGCGGGCGAGAGCATGATGGACGCATCGAGGGATACGCGTCCCGTGTGATCGGGATACCCGCCGCGGCCGACGGTGTGATTCGTCAGGTCGTCCTCGGCATCGCGACAGGCGGCTTCGACCGCATCGAGCGCGCCCGAGCCCATCAACGCCGGCCACCCCGCGGCGTTGGCGCGCTGCCCGAATGACCAGGTCGAAAGAAGAATCGGCGTAGGCATCGGCGGATTGTCTCGCGCGGATGACAAGACGCCAATTTGCGCGTCGTCCTTCTACGTTCGATAAGTGCGGTCACGCCAGCCAAGCCAACCCCGCGGCGCAAACAGCCCGAACGGCAGATCGGCCGGTTGCCTCTGCTCGCCTGTTGATGAAGACGTCCTGATCCGCGCGCGAATTAACAAGTGCTCCAAATGAGCCGATGTAACGAGGCCGCTGATGCTTGAGTCCGCGGGGTGAGGGATCCATTCGCGGACGAGCGGGATCGATGAGGCAACCGATGCACGCATTGAGCAAACAGATTGACCAGCTGAGCGCCATCCTGATCGGCGCCGACCCCAGCGACCTCCAGAACCTCGCCGATGCGCACGCAAAGTTCGAAGCGCTTGGCGAAGCCGCGAAATCGATTCCCGGCGTCGATGCGTCCACGATATCCGCGCTGGGAGGCATCACCGGCGGCGCCTGCAAATCGCTCGAGCAACTGATCTTGAACGAAGCCGATAACGCTGGCGCCGCATTGAAAGCTGTGCTCAACACGATCGCCGACGTGCAGGCGCTGCTCGAATCGGGAGGGTTGTGCGACGCCGAGATTGCAGACGACACAATCGAATCGACCTTTGGTCCCGAATCGACGACTGGCGATACCGACCCGACCGGCGCGGCCCAGTTGCCGCCGACAGATTTCGTCCCACGCGCAGCCGCCGAAGCGACGACTGCCGCTGCTGCCGTCCGTGCGTTCGCGGCGGATGAAGTGCCCCTGCTGCAGGAGTTCATCACCGAGGCCACCGGCCATCTCGAGACGGCCGAGCAGGAGATGCTCACGCTCGAGGACGATCCGTCTAACAAGAGCTCGCTCGATTCGCTCTTCCGGGCCTTTCACACCATCAAGGGCGTCGCCGGCTTCCTGGATCTCAAGCAGATGCAGGCACTGGCGCACATCACCGAGAATCTTCTGGATAAAGGCCGCAAGGGAGAGATTTCGCTGACCGGCACGCCGTGCGAGCTGGTCCTGAGCGCCATCGACACCATGAAGTCGCTGGTGAACTCAGTCCAGACATCGGTCACGGACAACTCGCCGCTGGCGTCGATGACGGGCGTCGAAGCGCTGGTGAAAACGCTTCAGGATTTCGTCGAGGGAAAAGTCGTCGATGCGCCAAGACCGGCCGGCATCTTGGCGAAATCACAGACGACCGCGTCTTTCCACGACGCCGTCGCGCCTGCCGCCGGAGAGATTCTGGCTTCCGATCAGGCCAGGGCGTCCGAGGCCAGGAACGCCGGCGACGGCACCGTGAAAGTCGCCACCGATCGACTCGACAATCTGATCGACATGGTCGGCGAACTCGTCATCGCCAATTCGATGGTCGCCCAGGACCTCGGCGGCAACTCGCAGAAAGACGTGCGTCTCAGCCGGCACCTCGGCCACCTGACCAAGATCGTGCGCGAGTTGCAGGATCTCTCGATGAGCCTGCGAATGGTCCAGGTCGGCACCGTCTTCCGCAAAATGACCCGCCTGGTCCGCGACATCGGTCGCAAGATGAACAAGGAAGTGGAGCTTGTCATCGAAGGTGGCGACACCGAGCTCGATCGCAACGTCGTCGAAGCGCTCAACGATCCCCTGGTCCACATGGTCCGGAACTCGATCGATCACGGCATCGAACTGCCCGAAGAGCGCGAAGCCCAGGGAAAGCCGCGCGTCGGCACGATCACTCTCCGCGCTTATCACAAGGGCGGAACGATCAACATTGAGATTCTCGACGACGGTAAGGGCCTTAATAAGGATCGCATCCTCAAGAAAGCGGTTCAGAACGGACTCATCAGCAAAGAAGAGTCGCGAACCATCACCGATGCCGAAGTCCACCGGCTGATCTTCGCGGCCGGCCTTTCGACCGCGGAAACGGTGACTGACATTTCGGGCCGCGGCGTTGGCATGGATGTCGTCAAACAGAACATCGAGAAGCTTCGCGGCCGTGTCGACATCGCTTCGGAAACCGGCAAGGGGAGCGTCTTCACGATCCGCCTTCCGCTCACGCTCGCCGTCATCGACGGGCTGGTCGTCAAGGTCGGGCCGCAGAAGTACATCCTGCCGATCCTGAGCATTGAGCAATCGGTCCGGCCGACCGAGGAGATGATCAGCACCGTCCAAGGCCGCGGCGAAATCGTCACGCTGCGCGGGTCCATATTGCCGCTCATCCGCCTGCACCGGCTGTTCAATCTCGAGCCCAAAACGACCGACCCGACACAGTCGCTCGTCGTCATCGTTCAGGACAACGATCGTCGCGCATGCATTCTCGTCGACGAACTGCTCGGACAGGAACAAGTCGTCATCAAGAGTCTCGGCAAAGAAATGGGCGTTCTGTCCGGCATCAGCGGAGGCGCCGTCCTTGGCGATGGCAACGTCAGCCTGATTCTCGACGTACCCGGTCTCATCGGTCTCGCGTGAACCGCACGGACTCAACTCGCTAGAAGGAGCATGTGTATGAGCACAGCAGTCACAACTAATCGAGGCGGAAAATACCTGACCTTCGCCCTCGGCCGGGAAGGGTATGGCATCGCGATCCTCAAAGTTCGCGAAATCATCGGCTACATGGACATCACCGCCGTCCCGCGCACCCCGCGTCACGTCAAAGGCGTGATCAATCTTCGCGGCCAAGTGATCAGCGTCATGGACCTGCGCACCAAGTTCGGCATGGACGAGGCACAGCGTACCGAAGAGACCTGCGTCATCGTCGTCGAGACCAACAATGCCGGCCGAAAGCTGAGCATCGGGTTGATCGTCGACAAGGTCAGCGAAGTGCTCAACATCGCCGAAGACGCGATCGAGGATGCGCCGAGCTTCGGCACCGGACTCGACACGCAGTTCATCCTCGGCATGGGCAAGATTGGCCAGAGCGTGAAGATCCTGCTCGACATCGACAAGGTGCTGGGCGCGGAAGATTTCGTTCGAGACCACTGACCGGTTCTCAGAAACAAAGTCGACCTTCGCGATTTGTCCCGCAGGTGCCGTTCGCACTCGTAAGGGGATGTGGTTGAACGAACTGACTAAAACGAGGTATTGCAGATGAGTCTGACTATTCGGAAGCGTATCATCCTGGGCCTTGGTCTGAGCTTTGCTTTTACGCTCGGACTTGCCGGCTACACGGGTTACAAGTTCTCTGCGGTCGATGCTCAACTCGGCATCCTCGCCAGCGACTGCATTCCCGGCGGCTATCTCAGCAGAGAAATCGCTACTGGCGTTGTCCGTAACTACGCGCTCACCTCGAATTTCACGATCGTGAAAACCGACGCAGAGCGGAACGCTCTTGAAACTGAAAGCGCGGCATTGAAATCGAAACTCGACTCTAATTTCGCCGACTACGCGAAGACCATCACGCTCGACGAAGACCGCGCCTTGTTCGCGAAACTTCAAGGCACGCGCGAGAAGTGGCTGAAGGTCCGTGCAGAAGTCATGAACCTCGTCAAGTCTGGAAAGAACGGCGAGGCGCAGGTGCTCCTCGCTGGTGACGTCGCAAACGCGTTCAAAGAGTTCAACGCGGCAGCGGAAGCGGTGAGCGAATTCAACCAGGTAAACGGTGAGCGACAATCCAGGATCGGGTCGGATCTCGCTTCCAGCGCCCGAGCCGGTTTGCTCTATGGCGTGATTGCGTACGCGTTGTGCGCCATCGCTGGAGGGTATGTCCTGCTTCGCAGCATTCATCGCGGCCTGGCGCCGATCCTCGCAACCCTCAACGAAGGCTCTCAACAGGTCGCCAGCGCCTCGTGCCAGGTCAGCGCCTCCAGCCAGAGCCTGGCCCAGGGCGCTTCTGAGCAAGCCGCCAGCCTCGAGGAATCCAGCAGCGCCATCGAAGAGATGGCAAGCATGATCAAGAAGAACGCGGAGACCAGTCAGCACGCCAACGCCTTCAGCGAAGACGCCAAGCGCGCCGCCGACCATGGCACCGAGGCGATGAACAAGATGAACAGTGCGATCCTCGATATCGAGCGCGCCAGCCAGGAGACGGCCAAGATCATCAAGACGATCGACGAAATCGCCTTCCAGACCAACCTGTTGGCCCTCAACGCCGCGGTTGAGGCGGCCCGTGCAGGTGAAGCCGGCAAGGGATTCGCGGTCGTCGCCGAAGAAGTGCGCAACCTCGCGATGCGCAGTGCCGAGGCGGCTAAGAACACCAGTTCCCTCATCGAGGAATCGGTCGGCAAAGCCAAGAACGGCGTGACGATCGCGCAAACCGTGGCGAGCAACCTCATGCAGATCAACGATTCGACGAGGAAGGTCACCGGGCTGATCGCCGAGATCGCCGCATCGAGCAAGGAACAGGCGACGGGCATCGACCAGATCAGCGGCGCGGTCGGCCAGATGGACAAGGTCACGCAGACCAACGCCGCGAATGCCGAGGAGACTGCCGCCGCCAGCGAAGAACTGAGCGCCCAGGCCGAGCAGTTGCAAGGCTGTATCCGCGGTCTGCAGGCACTCGTCGGCGGAGGGGCGACAACGGCCACGGCGGAAACGCGGCACGTCGCCGGCAAAGCCAAGTTCCCCGTGAGCAATCCGCCCGCCGCGGGCAGGCAGAAGACGCTCCCGGCGAGCCGGTCGCCGCTGGCTCGCAAGTCCAGCCGCGAATTGATTCCGCTCGAAGAAGCGCCGGGCGGCGATTTTTCGGACTTCTCCAAAGCCGCCTGACGATTCGCCGATGCGAGCAGCGCTTTCGCCCTGGCGAGGCATCAACCCGCCAGGGCGGCTGCGTTTTCGGAGCTCTCCGAGCGGCTCGAGCGTTTGCCGTTGCAGTAATCGTTAAGTCTACCGCCCCAAATTCCGACGAAATGAGGGTAGGAACCGCTGTGTATCGCGCGAAGCGATCGGAGAATCAATGTCCATCCTTGCCGCCGACATTCAGCTCACCCAACGCGACTTCGATCAGATCGCCAAGTTCGTTTACGACCTGTGCGGCATCTCGCTGAATCAGACCAAGAAGGAACTGGTTCGCGCCCGCCTGGCCAAGCGGCTGCGCATCCTCGGGCTGGAAAACTACTCGGACTATCTCAAGCGCGTCATGGCGGATCCCGACGGGCAGGAGTGTTTCGAGTTCATCGATTCGCTCAGCACGAACCTGACCAGCTTCTTCCGCGAGAACGACCATTTCATCTACCTCGCGCAGACCCTACTGCCCCGGCTGATGAAGGAAAAACAGGACACGCGACGCATCCGTGGCTGGAGCGCCGCCTGCAGCAGCGGCGAAGAGCCTTACACCATCTCGATCGTGATGAACGAGTCGTTGTCGCAGTCGCCGGGCAAGTGGGACACCAAGCTGCTCGCCACCGACATCTCGACGCGGGTGCTGAAGAAGGCGCAGGCCGGTGTGTACGAACCGGAACGGCTCAAGAACGTCGAGGCGCACCTGCGGGGGAAGTATTTCGAGCCGCGCACACTCGGCGGCGAGCCTCACTTCGCGGTGAGCCCGGCGCTGCGAAACATGATCGTCTTCAACCGGCTGAACCTGATCGAGAGCTGGCCGTTCACGGGTCCGTTCGACTTCATCTTTTGCCGGAACGTGATGATCTACTTTGACAAGCCGACGCAGCAGAAGCTGGTGAATCGGTTCTACGCGATGCTGGCGCCCGGCGGCGTTCTATTCACGGGGCATTCAGAATCGCTCACGGGCATCGACCACAAGTTCAAGTTCATCAGAGCGACGATCTACCAGAAGTAGTGGTGACTGAAGAGTCGGCGAGTTGTTTCCCCAACTCTCAACTCGCCCTCTCCAACAAGAACCGACTTATGCAAATCACAGTCAACATCTCAGACGCCAAGGTATCGACAAGCCCGGGCGATACGATCGTGACGTATTCGCTGGGATCTTGCATCGGCGTCGCGCTGTACGACCCATTGCTTCCGATCGCGGGCCTGCTCCACTTCCAGCTGCCGACAAGCACGATGGACACCGAGCGCGCCAAGCGCCAGCCTTTGATGTTCGCCGATACCGGCCTCGACACACTCATCAACGAAATGGTGGCCCGCGGCGCGAACAAGAAGCGACTTAAGGTGAAACTCGCCGGCGGCGCGAAGATGTTCGAAGACAATTCCACTTTCGACATCGGCAAGCGCAATCACACGGCCATTCGCAAGGCGCTGTGGCAGCACGGACTCTTCGTCGATGCGGAAGAATGCGGCGGATCGACGCCGCGGACCGTCTATCTCAACGTCGCTGATGGAAAGTGCACTCTCAAGCGCGCCGGGCAGACCGCAGAGATCTGACCCGAACCAGATAAAGAAGGATTCTCCATGAGTTACACATTCCTTGTCACCGACGACTCGTCCACCACGCGGGCGATCATCAAGCGAACCATCACCCTCTCGGGCGTCAGCGTGGGCCAGATTCTCGAGGCCAGCGACGGCCTGCAGGCCCTGAACAAGCTCCGTGCCGACAAGGTCGATCTGCTTTTTCTCGACCTGAACATGCCGAACATGAACGGCCTGGAACTGATCACCGAGATGCGCGTCGACTCGAGGATGGCGCGGATCCCGATCTGCGTCGTCAGCTCCGAAGCAACCGACAGCCGCCGCGAACAACTGAGCGAGCTCGGCGTGCAGGGTTACATCAAGAAGCCGTTCACGCCGGAGCAGATCCGCGGCGTGATCCAGAGCGTCCTCACGATCGCCGTGGCGGCGTGAGTTTGTGGAACCGAGTCGAGGTCAAAAGCCAATGAGCGAATCGAACATCAAGCAACTGCTTCTGGAAACCACCATCGCGTCGCTGGAGACGATGGCCTTCTTCTGCTGCGAGCCCGCCACCGACGATGCGCTCTCTCCCGAAGACGCGATCAGTGCGGAAATGACCTTCAACGGTCCGCAGAGCGGCACGGTGCAGATCGTCGCCAGCAGGTTCTTCGGCCAGCGACTCGCGAGCAACGCGCTCTGCTGCGGCGTGACCGACCCGGACGCGCTGGAGCGGGCCGAGGACTCGATACGCGAACTGGTCAACGTTGTCGTCGGCGCGTTGATGTCTCGCATCGCCACGCAGAAGAGCGACGTCTTTGCGTTAACCCTGCCGAGCGGCCGTCCGTTCGACAGCAATGCCGAGTGGGATGACTTTGCGAAAGACCAGAACGTCTGCCTGATCGATGCCGAGGGCGAAACGGTCGGACTGCGTTTCAAGACGGTCTGAACGGGTCGACAAGGAGTTACGGTGACCACAGGCAAACCGATTCGTGTACTGATCGTTGACGACAGCGCCGTCGTGCGGCAGATCCTCTCGCGCGATCTCGCCAAAGACCCCGCGATCCAGATCGTCGGCACTGCGCCCGACCCGTACATCGCCCGCGACAAAATCATCGAACTCAAGCCCGATGTGATCACCCTCGACGTCGAAATGCCGCGCATGGACGGCATCACGTTCCTTCGCACGCTGATGAAGCACTACCCGATCCCGACGATCGTGTGCAGCTCGCTCACCGCCGAGGGCAGCCGGACGGCGATCGATGCGATGAACGCCGGCGCGGTCGATGTCGTGTGCAAACCCAACGGCATGTACTCGATCGACAACATGGCCGGCGACCTGATCGCGCGGATCAAGCTAGCGTCGCGATGCAAGGTTCAGGTCCTCGCGAGCACGCGACTTACGACTTCCCACGCGCCCGCCCAATCGCTCTCGATGTCGGAAACGACGAACAAGATCTTCGCGATCGGCGCCAGCACCGGGGGCGTCCAGGCGCTGAGCGAGGTGCTGACCCGGTTCCCCGCGAACGCGCCCGGCACCGTGATCGTCCAGCACATGCCGCCGAAGTTCACCGCCAGCTTTGCCGAGCGGCTCAACAAGGAGTGTCGGGTCGAAGTGAAAGAGGCGCAGAACGGCGATCGCATCTTCCCCGGCCGGGTTCTGATCGCGCCCGGCGGATGGCACATGGTGATGCGTCGCAGCGGCGCGGAGTACGCGGTCGAGATCGTAGACGGCCCACCGGTGCACCATCAAAAGCCAGCCGTCGAAGTGCTGTTCAACAGCGTCGCACGGTACGCCGGCGCGAATGCGGTCGGCGCGATCCTCACCGGGATGGGCGCGGACGGCGCGGCGGGCCTGCTCAACATGCGAAAGGCCGGCGCGCGGACGATCGCCCAGGACGAGGCGAGTTGCGTCGTCTTCGGCATGCCGATGGAAGCCATCAAGATCAACGCGGCGGAGAAGATCGTTCCGCTTTCGCAGGTGACACAGACCATGATCGCAATGGCGCAGGGCCGAAGTTTGGCCGCATGAGAGCGCCGACTGGATGAATCTGGGGGCGGCACGGTCCGGAGGGGAACGTGCCGCCCCGCCTTTTTGGCACGCCCGGCCGCCCGAAAATGCTTGTTATGGTGCGGCGTATTCTTATTATGTTGGTCTATAGAAGTACAAATTGTGCTTTTTTCTTGACTGATGGCCCGCACGGGCTACTGTCGTACCATCTCATAGATGCTATTAATGACGTGGCAGAATTATTGAAAATCAAGGAGTCTGAAATGCGATTTGCAAGTGCTTTGATCGGTCTGGCAATGGTTTCCTCGGCAAACGCTGCCGTGATCATCAACGAGGTTTATCCCGGCGGCGGCAGCTCGGTTGCGACCACCACCTATAACCGTGACTTTGTCGAAATCTATAACACCGGTGCGAGCACCGTTGACCTCTCCGGCTGGCGCGTGAGCTATGCCTCTGCCGGTGGGAATTACGGCACCAACAACGTCGTAGCGTTCGGCACAGGCTCCTACATTGGCGCGGGCGATTACCTACTGCTCGTCAGCGGCGGCGCTGGTTCAGCCGGTGTCGTGGTGCCGGCTGCCAACTACTACAACGGCGGCATCGCCGGCACCAGCGGTGCCAGCCTCAGCGGCACCGCTGGATCGGTTTCGATCTTCGATGCCAGCAACGTTCGCATCGACACTCTGGGCTACGGCTCAACCGTGACCTCGCCAGACGCCAACGGCGTCGTCAAGATTGAAGGAACCGCCGCCGCCGCGCTGGCTTCGGGCAATAACCTTTCCTATAACCGCAGCGGCTTTGTTGACACGAACAACAACTCGGCCGACTTCACTGCGGCCACCCCGTCGCCGACACCAGGCATAAACTCGCAGGTTGTCGTCCCGGAACCGACGTCCCTTGCTGTGTTGGGCTTGGCAGGTTTGGTCCGTGCACGCCGCCGAGCTTGAACCGGAGTCTGGGTACCCGATTCGAAAACGAACGCCGCCGAGGGTTTCTTATCCTCGGCGGCGTTTGCTTTGGACCTGATCGCGGCGTCCGACAGGCGCTTCAATCCGATCTTCTCTGCACATCCCGGCCTTGGTTCAACGCAAGGAATTTCGTCATGCAAGCATTTCCGCGATCTGCACCGCGTTCGTCGCCGCACCCTTTCGAATCTGGTCGCCGCTGATGAATATCTCGATCCCACGGCCATCTTCGCGGCTCATGTCCTGACGGATCCGACCCACCAGCACGTCATCCTGGTCGCTCGCCTCCATCGGCATCGGGAAGTGGTTCTTCTCCGGGTTGTCGACAATCTTCACCCCGGGCGCCTTGCCCAAAATCTCGCGAACCTGCGCGGGCGTCATCGGCTTCTCAAACTCCAGGTTCACGCTCTCGCAGTGCGCGCGCGGGATCGGCACCCGGATGCACGTGGCCGTCACCATCATGCTCGGCTCGCCGAAGATCTTCCGCGTCTCTTTGAGCATCTTCATCTCTTCTTCGTTGTAGCCATTGGGCCCGATCGTGGTGTTGTGGCTGAAGAGGTTGTTTACGATCTGGTGCGGGAACTTCACCTTCTCGATCGGCGAGCCGCTCGCGTAGGCCTTGATCTGGCGATCGAGCTCCTCCAGGCCCCACGCGCCCGCGCCGCTGACGGCCTGGTAGGTGCTCACGATGACCCGCTTCACGCGGTTGGCCTTGTGCAGCGGCCATACCGGGACGTTCATGATGATCGTCGAGCAGTTCGGGTTGGCGATAATGCCGTTGTGTGCACGAATCGCCTCAGGATTCACTTCCGGCACGACCAGCGGCACGCCTTCGGTCATGCGAAACGCGCTGGAGTTATCGACGACAACCGCGCCGGCTTTCACGGCACTGTGCGCGAACTCCTTGCTGATCGATCCGCCCGCGGAAAAGAGCGCGATCTGTACATCCTTGAAGCTGTCATGTGTCAGCTCTTCGACCGTATAGGGCTTGCCTTTAAACGTGATCGACTTGCCGACACTGCGCGCGCTGGCGAGCAGCGTGAGGTTCCGGATCGGGAAGTTTCGCTCGGCGAGCACTTCCAGAAACGCCTGCCCGACCGCACCGGTCACGCCAACGATTGCGACATTCACTGACATGGAATGCAGGGATGAAGGATGAGGAATGAGGGATGAAGGGAAACGAAAAAGGATCCGGGACGCAGGATGAACACATCGTTTCATCCTTCATCCGTCATCCTTCATCTTTTTCTTCATCCTTCATCCCTCCGCCCTCATCCCTCCTTAAAAAAATCGGCCCCAGCACCACTCGATTCACACGATTCGACTCGATAACGACCCAGTTGACGAAGCGGACGCGGAAAGTTCCGGTCACTTCGTCTGGGTCGTTTTCGTGGTCGTCGTGATCATCGGCGTCTGAGGCCCGCAATTGCGATATTTACATCCGCCGGAACACCCGGCGGGCTGTGCATCGTGGCACAATCGTCCGTGCAGTCAAGACGTTCCCACGCTGGGAATTACCCTGTTTCGGTCAGAACTTGCACTACAACCGTTACGACGAACCCAACCGAACGCCCTTCCGCGAACTCTGCGCCGCCACCGTTGGAATCCCGCGCCTTTCTCCAGGTTTTCGTTACACTCGTCGCGTTATGTCCACCGCTTCCCTCCCCGACCTCTCGCGCATCCCGCCCATCGACACCGTCGGCGTCGAGGAGCGGATCGACCGGCTCACCAAGCGATCGATCAAGAAGGAATCGAAAGTCTTCGCGCTCAAGCTCGCGCTCTCGATGATCGATCTCACCACGCTCGAAGGCGCGGATACGCCGGGCAAGGTGAAGCAGCTTTGCTACAAGGCAAGACATCTTCACGATGCGATGGAAGGCTTGCCCCACGTGGGCGCGGTGTGCGTGTATCCGGAACTCGTCGCGATCGCCAAGAAGGAACTCGCCGGCACCGACATCAAAGTCGCGGCCGTCGCCAGCGGATTCCCATCCGGCCAGTATCCGATGGACGTCCGGCTTCAGGACACGCGCCGCGCGGTGGAAGCCGGCGCGGACGAGATCGACATGGTCATCTCCCGCGGCCACTTCCTCGCGGGTGACTATCAGTACGTCTTCGACGAAGTCGCGCAGATCAAAGCCGCTTGTGGCTCAGCACATTTGAAAGTCATCCTGGAGACCGGCGAACTTTCCACGCTCGACAACGTCCGCAAGGCCAGCGAGATCGCCATGCACGCCGGCGGCGACTTCATCAAGACCTCCACCGGCAAAGTCGTCCCCGCGAGCACGCTGCCCGTCTTCATCGTCATGCTCGAAGCGATCCGCGACTTCTACCAGGCCACCGGCAAAAAGATCGGCATGAAACCCGCCGGCGGCATCTCTACCGCGAAAGTCGCCATCCAGTACCTCGTCGTGCTGCGCGAAACGCTCGGAGAGGCATGGATGAACAACCATCTCTTCCGCATCGGCGCCTCACGGCTCGCCAACGACATCCTGATGCAACTCGTGAAGGAAAAGACGGGCGTGTATCAGAGCCTCGAGTATTTCTCGAAGGATTGAATTGCGTGTTGCTTGTGGCATGGGCGTCCCGCCCATGGAATCACGGGCGGGACGACCGTGCCACGATTAGAGCGCGATGCATGATGTGCAGCGCCACGAGTGATCCATCCGCCCGTCGAAATCCCTCCGGGACACTTCCGATGATCTGAAATCCGAGGCTCGTCCAGAGCTTCACGGCCGCTTCGTTCGTCGAGACGACCGCGTTGAACTGCATCGCCGCGAAACCCAGTTCTTTCGCGCGGATCAGCGAGTGCTCCCCGAGCCGTCGTCCGATCTGCTGGCCACGCACGTTCGCATCCACCACGTACGTCGCGTTGCAGACATGTGACCCGCGTCCGGTGTGGTTCGGGCGCAGTACGTAGCCGCCCACCACCCGGCCCTCCAGTTCCGCCACACATCCGCCGGCGGTGTACGACGCGACGTACGCCCGCATCTCCTCAAGTGTGAACGGCGTTTCGTACGTGAAGGCGTCGCCTTCGGCGATGATCGCGTTGAAGATCTGCCGTAGCGGTTCGGCATCGGCATCGAGAATCGGGCGAAGGTTCGGCATGAACCTGATCGTATCCAACGCGATTCGAGCCGGAAGCACGCCGTCATCTCTTGGTCACTACGCACGGTCAGGAGGGGAGTCCACCACGCACACTCCATTTTGAAACGGCTGAACGAGTGGACGCGGCGCCCGGCCGTGACCCTATGGTCCGGTCCCGTCGAGGTTCGGCGGGCGTTCGACGCGGGTCGTCGGACGGGGAACGTTTCCTTTTTCAGCCGGAGTCTCTCATGCATGCAAACCGCTATCTCGTCGCTTCGATCGCAGCCGTCCTCGGGTTCGGGGGGTATCTCGCCTATGCCGGCGGTACACCCGATGTTCGCCAACTGGACCACCACGTGGAAACGGCCGCAGGCAAGGACATCGTCGACATCGCCGTCGGCGTGCCTGAACTGTCGACCCTCGTCACCGCGGTGAAGGCCGCCGGCCTGGTCGAGACGCTCAAGGGAGACGGCCCGTTCACCGTTTTCGCGCCGACGAACGAGGCGTTTGCCAAGCTCCCCGCCGGCACGCTGGAGACGCTCCTGAAGCCGGAAAACAAGGAACAGCTTAAGAAGGTGCTGCTGTATCACGTTCACGTCGGCGCGGGCGTGAAGGCCGCCGATGTGAAGACGATGAAGCTCTCCACCGCCGCCGGCCAGGATCTGGACGTGAAGGTCGCCAACGGCGGCGTGACAGTCGATAACGCGAAGGTGATCAAGACGGACGTCGTAGCGAAGAACGGCGTGGTTCACGTGATCGACACCGTCGTCCTGCCGAAGTGATTTCCCCGGACCGCTAGAGTTGAACTGAAAATACGGAAGGCGCGGCCAGATGGGCCGCGCCTTTACGTTGTCTGGATGTTACGTCCGGCCAAACAGGATCGCCACGTGGGTTCGTTCACACCGTAAAATCACCCGGGCAGCCTAGGCCGGTTTTTCTTTCGCGTCGGCACGGTTCGCTGGCGGATTTTTCTTCTCGGGAACCGCGGGGCTGGAGGGCGAGCGGAGCGGGGTCGGCATTACGTTGTCCACCAGGGCTTGCCCTGCGGTAACCTTCACCGGTGCCGAGCAAAACACGCCCCAGGCGGAGTCAAAGATTACAAAGTACTCGCCCGGCGGAACGTCGGTGAACTCGAAAAAGCCCATCCCGTAACCGATCGTGGCTCTGAACGGCTTGTTCCGCTCCTTGGGCATCGACGGCGCAAACTTGAAGATGCCGCCCTCTTCGGACCGAAACTTGTTCGTCGCCGCGATCCAGTCTTCGGTTGCCTTGTTGCGCGGGATCAGGACCACTTCTCGGCCGGTCGAGGTATTGAAAATCGTTGCGGCTATTCCGCGGACGGTGGCCATGCCCGGCTTGGATTTGGACGCGGGCAGCGGTTTGCTCTCATGGGTCGCGAGCACCGACTTGGTGGTCTTGTCGATCAGTTCGGGACGCCAGATCGTGCGCGTCCCGTTGTTCATCTCCACGAGACTGAAGGCATAATCCTGGCCGGCCTTAAAGTCGTACAGAATCGAAAACGAATTCACGCCCCAGGCGATCATGCCGCCCTGCTGTCGGCGGAAGTTCACGATCAGCCGATGCTTGCCCGGCAGCACATCGATCGCGGCCACTTCGCTGGGACCCGTTTCACTGCCGTACTTCACCATCGCGGGGAACCAATCCCGAAGCGGCGTCGTGTCCACGGTATGCACGTAGACGTCCTTGCAGTGGATCCGGGCCACCTGCTCCTTCGGCAGGGTCGGGCCGGAGTAAGCCGTCAGCGGCTTCATGATGCAGCCCGCGGCTTGAAGCGCCGCGCACAGTGCCGCCGACGCAATCAGAACAAGACGTGTGCGATCCGTTGTTTGGAACATGAGTCACTCAGATGTTGGAAGTGTGGGATCCAGTTTTGGAAGTGGCGGATCCAGATCCACGATTTTGCCGACCGTTGAGCCCGTCAGCGAATCTGCGACACGACATTCCCATTCGATCTTTCCATCGATCGTTCGCGTCTGGGTGACGAATCGATAATCCCTCCCGGGCACGAGGTCGACGAGGATGTCACAGACCTGGCCACGTCGTGCTGAAGAGCCTTCGCCGATCGCGCGGGCGATTCGCAATCGATGGGTTCCCGGAAGAAGCTCGTAGGTGATCTGCGACCTGAGCGTCCCCGGCTTCCACGAGATGCCGCGAATCGGTCTCTGATCGACAAGAATCAAGACTGCGGCCTCACTGTTGGCGATTCGCGCAACCTGCGACGGTGGCCGCTTGGCACCCTCGTACACTTCGAGCGTGTCCGGCGGCGGTGGCCCAAAGGTGCAGCCGGCTACGAATAGCGACAACACCGCGGCAATGATTCGCTTGTATGGCACGGTGCGGCATTGGAGGGCGACTGATTTCGCTTGTCAATCAGAAGAATTGGCTCTCGACAGGCCACCCTGTCACCGTCGCCCGCCCTCCGCTAAGATGCCCCCTGCCATGGCCTTTACCGAACCCGTCCTGCTCAAGCGAATCAACCCCGATCCTTCCCGGCGCAAACTCCACTGGTACGACGACTACGTCGCCACCGGCGGCTACAACGCGCTCAAAAAAGCGCTCGAGTTGGCGCCGGATGACATCACCAAACTCGTCACCGAGTCCGGCCTGCGCGGGCGCGGCGGCGCGGGGTTCGGCGCAGGGCAGAAGTGGTCCTTCATCCCCAAGGAAAAGAAGGGCCCGCACTACCTCACCGTCAACGCCGACGAATCCGAACCTGGCACGTTCAAAGACCGCTACCTGCTCGACTACGACCCCCACCAGCTGCTCGAAGGCATTGCCATCACCTCGATCGCCACGCAGTGTGACATCGCCTACATCTTCATCCGCGGCGAATACCACCGCCAGGCGAAGGTGCTCGAACACGCGATCAAGGAGGCGTACGAAAAGGGCGTCTTCGGCCAGAACGGCATCTTCGGATCCAAGCACAAGCTCGAATGCTACGTCCACCGCGGCGCCGGCGCGTACATCTGCGGCGAAGAGACGGGATTGCTCGAAGCACTCGAAGGCAAACGCGGCTGGCCGCGCAACAAGCCGCCCTTCCCGGCGATCGCCGGCGCGTTTGCCAGGCCGACGGTCATCAACAACGTAGAGACGCTCTGCTGCGTGCCGCACATCGTCGAGCGCGGCGCGGCGTGGTTTAAGTCGATGGGCACGCCGTCGAGCCCGGGTCCGAAGTTGTTCGGGATGAGCGGCCACCTGAACAAGCCCAGCGTGTACGAGGACGAACTGGGCATCACGCTCGACTACGCGATCAACAAGCTCGGCGGCGGCATGCGCGGGGGTGCGTTCAAAGCCAGCATCTGCGGCGGCATTTCGATGGGCGTCCTCGGGCCCAACCAGCTGGACGTGAAGCTCGACTTCGACGACGTCCGTTTCAAGGGCGGATGCCTTGGCCTCGGCACGGCGGGCATGATCGTCATGAATGAGCACACCGACATGGTGAAGATGCTCCGCAACTGCGTCCGCTTCTACGCCCACGAGAGCTGCGGGCAGTGCACGCCGTGCCGCGAAGGCAGCGCGTGGATGCGCAAGATCCTGGACCGCATCTGCGACGGCGGCGGCAAGGCGCGCGACCTCGACATGCTGCTCGAACTCGAAAAGACAATGGGCATCATGCCCGGCACCACCATCTGCGGCCTCGCGGATGGAACCGCGTGGGCCACGCGCACGTTCATCAACAAGTTCTACGACGAGTTCGCAAAGGTCTGCCCGGAAGAGCCGGTGAAGAAGACGTCGCTGACGATCGCGCGCGGAAAGCTGAACGTGAGCACACCGATGGGATCGAACACGCGCTAACGTTCAATTCTGCGTACTGTGAGCGTCTCGCTCACAGTTTTGCTCGCGAGAGCGAGACGCTCTCGATACGGAAGAATCGCTACTGTCGTCTCGCGATTTCTCCTACAATCCGAGGCTATGGACCCGCTCCACATCAAGAACTTCGTCCTGCAGAACCGCCTGCTCGTTGGCACCGGAAAATACAAAGACTACGACGTCATGCAGAAGGCGCTCGATGTGAGCGGCTGCGATGTCGTCACCGTGGCCGTGCGCCGCGAGCGACTCATCGACGCGCAGGGCAAGAGCCTCTTCGACTTCCTCGATCTCTCGCGGTACACGATCCTGCCCAACACGGCCGGCTGCTTCACCGCCGACGATGCGATCCGCGTCGCGTTGCTCGGTCGCGAACTGCTGGAGAAGCAGAAGAACGCCGGCGCGGGCTGGGTGAAGCTGGAAGTGCTCGGCGACAAGAAGACGCTCCTGCCCGACCCGGTCGGCACGATCGAAGCGACGAAGGAGCTCGTGAAGGAAGGCTTCACAGTGCTCGCGTACACGAGCGACGACCCGCGCAGTGCCGTCCGCATCAAGGAAGCCGGCGCGGCCAGCGTGATGCCCGCGGGAAGTCCGATCGGAAGCGGCCAAGGGTGTCTGAATCCGCTCAACCTCTCGCTCTGTCTGGAACTGCTCAAGGAAGGCGACCCGACGTTCCCGGTGATCGTCGACGCCGGCGTCGGCGCGGCCAGCGACGTCTCGATCGCGATGGAACTCGGCGCGGACGGCGTCCTGCTCAACACCGCCATCGCCCACGCGAAGGACCCGATCCATATGGCCATCGCGATGAAGCACGCGCTGCTCGCGGGATATCATTCGTATCGCGCGGGCCGGATTCCGAAGAAACGCTACGCAACGGCGAGCAGCCCGTTCGAGGGCGTGATCAGTTACATCCCCGGAGAATGAATGCCTGCGCCCGTAAATGATTCTCGCAGTCGCCGCGATGCTGCGCAGGCGAATTACAAGCCGGCGACAGTGAAATTGCTTCTCGTCGCCGAAGCGCCGCCGTGTACGACCGATCGGTACTTCTATTTCGAGGACGTGATGGAACAAGATTCTTTGTTCCGGTACGTCTGCAAGGGAATCCTCGGCTCAGTCTCGGCACGCGAGAAGAAGGCGAGCGACCTCGCTCGGTTGCGCGATGCCGGCGTTTTCCTGATCGACGTGTGCGAAGAGCCGATCGCGGATGATGCGAAGACCCGCATCACGAGCGATCAGATGCAAGCGCTGCCGGCCCGCTGTTTGGAGCTTACGCCGGACGCCGTCATCCTGATCAAGTCGAACGTGTACGATCTGACCTATGATGTTCTCACGCAGGCCGGCCTGAACGTGATCAACGTCCGCATGCCCTTCCCCGGCAGTGGACAGCAGAAGAAGTTCGAAGCCGAGTTCGCAAACGCCCTGAAACAGGCAAAGTTCACATGTTGACGACGACCCGATTCCAGCCCGAACTCCTCTGCCCCGCCGGCGATTTCGACGCGATGCGCGCCGCCGTCGCCAACGGTGCGAATGCCGTGTACTTCGGGCTGCCCGCGTTCAATGCGCGGCACCGAGCCACCAACTTCACGCTCGAATCGCTCCCCGAGACGATGCGGTATCTGCATCGCCGCAACGTCAAGGGATTCGTCACGTTCAACGTGCTGATCTTCAGCGACGAGCTTCCGCAGGCGGTCGAGTACATCCAGACGATGGCGGCCGCGGGCGTGGATGCCGTGATCGTTCAGGACCTGGGCCTCTGCCGACTGATCAAATCCGTCGCGCCAAAGGTGGAGATTCACTCTTCGACCCAGATGACAATCACCGAGCCGCGCGGCGTGTTGTTTGCCAAATCACTCGGCGTCGAACGGGTCGTGCTGGGGCGCGAAATGAGCGTTGCCGAGATCGCGAAAGTGACCGCGGCCGTTCCGGAGATGCCGGTGGAAGTCTTCGTCCACGGCGCGCTATGCGTCGCCTACAGCGGCCAATGTCTCACGAGCGAATCCTTCGGCGGGCGCAGCGCGAACCGCGGCCAGTGCGCGCAGGCGTGCCGGATGCCGTACGAACTGATCGTCGATGGCGTGAAGCGCGAACTGCCCGAGGTGATCAAGTACCTCGTCAGCCCGACCGACCTCGGCGGCTGGGCGATGATCGATGATCTCGTGAAAGCCAACGTCGCCAGCTTCAAGATCGAAGGCCGGCTGAAGGGCGCGAACTATGTCGCGCAGACGGCGCAGGTCTATCGCGCCGCGATCGACGCGGCCGCCAGGGGCGAGCAGTGGGCCGCGGATGATGAGCAGGTGAAGAGCCTCACACTCGTCTACTCGCGCGGCTTCTCGCCGGGCTTCCTCGAAGGCGTGAACCACCAGCGCCTCGTGCCGGGCCGGTTTCCGAAAGCGCGCGGCCTTCGCATCGGCTCCTTCGTTGAAGCGACGCCGCGCGGGTTCGTTCTGGAGATCGAGCAGGATTGGACGGGCTCGAACGAGTTGCCGCTCAAGCCCGGCGACGGCGTCGTCTTCGACGAAGGACACCCGGAAGAGGACGAGCCATTCGGACAGGTCTATAAAGTGCAGACGTGGCGCGACCACTCGAAGCGCAACCGCCGACTCATGCACATCGAGGTAGGCAACCGCGAGGCGCGGTCGAGCGAAGTCGATCTTGGCGCCATCGTCTGGAAAACGAGCGACCCCGCGCTCAACAAGCAGCTCGTCGCGGCATACGAAGTCGATCGCGTGGTGCATCGCGTGCCGATCGATCTCGTGCTCCACACCCACGTGGGCGATCACGCCAGGCTGGTGGCAACCGACGGCACGCACAGCGTCGAGGCGGAGTTTCCGCAGACGCTTCAGCCGGGATTGAAGTTCCCGATCACCGCTGATCGCGCGCGCCGACAGCTCGACCGGTTTCGCGATACGCCGTTCGAGTTGCGCGAGCTCACGCTCGACGCCAACAGCGGTCCGATGGTGCCGAACTCGATTCTGGCGGACCTTCGGCGACGAGTGACCGATCAACTCGTCGAAGCGCGACATCTGGCGACGGTTGTTGATGTTCGCTCCAATGACGAGCTTGTCGGGTTGCGTTCTGCCGTAGCAGGAGCGTCCCGCTCCTGCATGAGCGAGACGCCCATGCTACGAAATGAAATGCATGTGCTTGCACGAACGCTGGATCAGGTCGACACCCTGCTCGCGCTTCCTGAAGAAGTTCGCCCTCATTCGGTCTACTGCGATTTCGAAGATGTCCGGCGCTACAGGCTCGCGGTGGAGAAGTGTCGTGCGGCCAAGATGCCGATCGCGCTGGCGACCATCCGCATCATCAAGCCCGGCGAAGAAGGCTGGCTGAACCAGGTGCTGCTTTCGGAGCCGGACGCCGTGATCGTCCGCAACCTCGCCGGCATCGGCTTCTTCCGCGAGAGGGCGCCCCACCTCCCGCTCATCGGCGACTTCTCGCTCAATATCGCCAACGAACTTACCGCCCAGATCCTGCGCGAAGCGAATCTCGTCCGCGCCGTGCCGAGCTATGACCTCTCCTGGAACCAGATGGCCGCGATGATTTCTCGATTCGATCCGAGTTGGTTCGAGTGTGTCGTGCATCAGCACATGCCGATGTTTCACATGGAGCATTGTACCTTCTGTTTTTCACTCTCGACGGGGAAGGATTTTCGAGACTGCGGTAGACCATGCGAAACCCACAAGGTTGATCTTCGCGACCATCTCGGGAACGCACACCCGTTGCTGGCTGATGCGGGCTGTCGGAACACCATGTTCAACGCCCAAGCTCAATCGGGTGCAGACTACGTTCCTCGAATGCTTGCTGCCGGTATCCGCCACTTCCGAATTGAGTTGCTGCGAGAAACTGGGCCTGATGTCGAAGCTATCGTCAGTTCGTATTGGGATGTTATCCGTGGCGTTCAGAAACCCAGGGACGCGCGGCGATCCCTTAACGTGCTTTCGCAGCTTGGTGTGACCGGAACGCTGGATCGTGAGTGATTCGATGCGGTGCGTTGGTCAGAACGGGCCGTAAAGGATTCGAGCGACCCAAATGCGAAGTGGACATGCGATTACGCATTACACGGAGCAGACCATGAGCGATCACGACGACAAGACCAACAACCAGAACGAAAAGCCGCGCAAGACCTTCGGGACAATCAAAGCCAGCCGACTCCCGCCCGATTGGGCCAGCAGGAACGATCCAGTGGGGATGTGGCCTGACTCGATGCGCTTAAGGATCGAACGAAGGTGACCCTCGGTTTTGTTCTTGCCCCTGAAAGCCGAAACGCCTTCGTCTCGGAGCGACTCGTCTATTGTGACGTTGTTCCGCTTTGCCCAACCTTCCGAAAGCGCAAGCTGTCGGCGGATTGTGTCGCCGGTCATTTGCGACGGGTCAGAATATCGTAGGTACGAGATTACCTTTGGCGTTGCTGCAACGCCCTTTGCAGCCTTGATCAGATCGGGCGGAGGGCTGTGGCTTGCGAGCGATCGGAGGGATTTGGTCGCTTTTCTGGCCATGCCGGAGACTACCGTCAAGCCAGAAGATTGTCTACAAACAACTGACTTCACATGGAGCATTGTGTCTTCGCACACACGCTGTCGGAAGGCAAAGATTTCCGCGACTGCGGCCGGCCGTGTGAGACACACAAGGTTGATTTGAAAGACACGCTCGGCAAGCCGCACCCGCTCATCCCGGATGCCGGCTGT
>JANOBD010000104.1:0-1635 GCA_031411495.1 Phycisphaerae bacterium
CGACGCAGCTCGCCGATGGCGTTCTCGGCGGCGGCAGTGCCTTCAGATGCCACGGTCGAGCCCATGAACACCCCGTGTTCCCAGTCGAACGCCTCGGTCACCAGAGGCACAGCCGAGGCCCGGCGTCCGCCGAACAGGATGGCGTCGATCGGCACGCCCTTGGGGTCTTCCCACTCCGGCGCGATGGTCGGGCACTGGCTGGCTGGGGCTGCGAAGCGCGCGTTCGGATGCGCCGCCGGTTCGCCCGAGGCGGCGTCATGGGCCGCGCCCTTCCAGTTGGTCATGCCCTCCGGCGCAGTCTTCGTCAGGCCTTCCCACCAGACGTCTCCGTCCGCCGTCAGGGCCGTGTTGGTGAAGACGGTGTTGGTGGCCAGCGTCGCCAAAGCGTTTTGATTGGTGTTGCGGCTCGTGCCCGGCGCGACGCCGAAGAAGCCCGCCTCCGGGTTCACGGCGTACAGCCGCCCGTCGTCGCCGAAGCGCATCCAGGCGATGTCGTCGCCGATCGTCTCGGCCTTCCAGCCCGGGATGGTCGGCTGGAGCATGGCCAGGTTCGTCTTGCCGCAGGCCGACGGGAAGGCGGCGGCCATGTATTTGGCCCGGCCTTTGGGGTCCGTCAGCTTCAGGATCAGCATGTGCTCGGCCAGCCAGCCCTCGTCGCGGGCCATGACCGACGCGATCCGCAGCGCGTAGCATTTCTTGCCCAGCAGGGCGTTGCCGCCATAGCCGGAGCCATAGGACCAGATCTCGCGCGTCTCCGGGAAATGGACGATCCACTTCTCCTCGTTGCAGGGCCAGGCCACGTCCGCCTGTCCCTCGGCCAGAGGCGCGCCCAGCGTATGCACGGCCGGCACGAACACGCCGTCGTCGCCCAGCACGTCCAGCGCCGCCTGACCCATCCGGGTCATGATGCCCATGGAGACGGCGACATAGCCGCTGTCGGTGATCTCAACGCCCAGGGCGCTGATCTTCGATCCCAGCGGCCCCATCGAGAACGGCACGACATACATCGTCCGCCCGGCCATGCAGCCGTCGAACAGCCCGTCCAGACGCGTCCGCATCTCCGCCGGATCAGCCCAGTTGTTCGTCGGACCGGCGTCTTCCTTGTCGGCCGAGCAGATGAAGGTCCGGCTCTCGACCCGCGCCACGTCCTTGGGATCCGAGGCGGCGTAATAGCTGCCCGGGCGCTTGGTCTGGTCCAGAGCCTTCAGCGTGCCCTTGTCGATCAGGTCGGCGATGATCGTCGCCTTCTCGGCCTCCGAACCGTCGCACCAGTGGACGCGCGCGGGCCTGGTCAGGATGGCGACCTCCTCCACCCAGGCGATCAGGCCGGAGTGACGGGTCGGCGCGGGCGAAAGGCCCGGGATGGTCGAGATGGAAGGCAAGCGGACTCTCCTGAACGCGGCCCGGCGATCTGACGCCGCCGTGGCCTCCCCGAATGTTACAAGGCTTCACGGCCTGTTACAGCGGCAGATGCCACCCGGGGCGCCGTCGCGTCAACCGCTGCACGTTTCCACCCCGGTCACGCCTTCGCGACGGGAAGGAGAGGCGGAAACCGGTCGCAACCGGCTGCGGAGGCCTGTATCTGCTTGCGGGTGCAGACGTTCGACTCCCTTCAACCCGCCGCGCCGCCCGGAG
>JANOBD010000105.1:0-2074 GCA_031411495.1 Phycisphaerae bacterium
TGCGTGACATGGCACCCGATTTTGAAAATCTCGTTACCAATATGCGCGGGATGACCGGCAACGAAGTCCGCACCAAACGAAACGAACTGATGTCCGACCCGGTGAATGCCATCAGTCGATACGCCGGCTCGATCGCGTCGCTAAGCGACGCCAGCATGCAGATCCTCATCGACAGTGGGGCGTCGGACAAAACCGTTGGAAACGCCATCGACATCAAGCTGGCAATGGAGGGTCAGCGATTGCTCGCGCCGGATATCGCATCGCTGACCGATGTCACCAAGTCGATCAATCTGACCCAGCGGAAAAAGGAATACATCAGCACTGCCGCTGCGATGATGGCGCCGGCGCTCATGGCATCCGGCGATCGGCAACAGCTCACCTTAAACGCGCTGGCAGCCGGACAGATCCAGGTGCGGCGCACGCCGCCGCGTCGGTTCCATCACACCTATGAAAAGTCGGAAATGTCCACCTCGGCGGACATCCCCAGCGCCATCAAGCTGAACAAGGAGTACGGCCTGGTGTTCAGCCCCATGGAGACGGGCCAGATTCTCACCGCGCGGGACACGGGTGATCCGGTCGCGGAACAGCAGGCGGTGGCGCGGGCGCGAAAGCGGAAAGAGTTTCTCGAAAAGCAGGCGGCTGAGGCCAACGCGGCCAAGCCGACGCCGGCGAGTTCCTCCGCAATGGGCGCGAACGACCCGTTCAAATCGGTCAACGACCCGATCAACTCCTATCTCGATCAACTCGAAAAGTCATCGGGCGTCGACTCCAATCGCTACAAGGCGGCGCTGCAGGCGGGCATGGCGGTCATCCACAAAGAGGATGAGTTCAATGGCGTCGCCGGGTTGCTCAGTCCCGAGCAAAAGCAAAAGGCATTCAAGGACACGATGAAGGGAATGCCAGCCTTCGATGAAGCGACGATCGCCAAAATCGAGAACGATCTGAACCTCAAGACGATTCAGGACTCGCTGGGTTCCGCGCAAAAGGAGATGGATACTGCGAAAAAGGGAGGTGATCTGTACGGCGCTGATGCGGCGTACAGCAAGATCCAAGCCATTCGCAAGCGTCAGAAGGAGTTGACGGACGACGACGGTGTTTTCTCGGCTTCGGATGCGCGGACAATGGCGGGCGAGCTCAATCCGAAGGCGAAGCAGACGTCCGAGCCGACGGTCTTGGATCGAATTCTCGATGCCATTCAGACACTCGCAAAGAATGGCGTGCCGACATTTTCCGTGGACGGGCATTCTGATTCAGCTCCGGTTGCACCGGCCCATCCTGCCGCCTCACCTTCCCGTCCCTAATCCAACATGGCATTCAAGATCATACGGTCCTCGGACAGCGCCGAGGCGGACTTCGTCACGCTCGATCCGAGGAACCCCAACACCTCGCGACCCGTGGTGGAACCTCTGTCGCGCCCCAACGTCGATGGGTTGGCGTTCCGCGTGCTGGCCAACAAGGGCCGGCCGTATCAGTGGATCGGGATGCGCAACTTCAAGAACATTTACAGCGCGCGAACGGCGGTCGATGTCCTTCGCGGCAACATCGTCGGCCAGCTCGTCACGGTCGACACCAACTCTCAGTTATTCGAGCGGCTGATGGTGCTGGAGGTCGAGGAGGTCGCCGCCCGCGCCATCGTGGTGGGATCTGGCGGATTGACGATCGCGACCGACGGGCTTTGGGAAACCAATATCGGCAGTGAAACCACGCCGGCGATCGCGGTCATTGCCATCACGGTCGTTCACGTCGGCGAGGTTCCCTGAGCATGTCGATCGACTACAACCAGGGCGAGACCGCGGTTTCGATCCCGAATTACTACGTCTACACCAAGGTGGCGTGGACGGATGACTGGACGCTGCAGGAGCATCTCGTACCGCTCACCCAGCAGGTCGGCGCGAATCAGCAGTCGGTGGCGCGATTTCTCTATCAGACCGGCAGGATCTGGCGCGAAGGCGCAGAAGTCATCGCCGACATCGCGCCGGTCGATCTGACCGTCGCCTTCATCATGCTGGAAGTCTTTGTTCGGCAGTCGGATGGAACCGACGGCGCCTTGCTGCACCGCTGGATCGGCGTGGTG
>JANOBD010000106.1:0-4904 GCA_031411495.1 Phycisphaerae bacterium
CGAAATGGCGTCCAAGGGCGGCGCCGGCATCCGGCTCAACATGGACATGGTGCCGTGCCGCGAAACCGGCATGACGCCCTATGAAATGATGCTGTCGGAATCGCAGGAGCGGATGCTGATGGTGTTGAAGCCCGGCCGCGAGGGCGAGGCCGAGGCGATCTTCCGCAAGTGGGAGCTCGATTTCGCGGTCATCGGCGAGGTCACCGATACCGGCCACATGGTGCTCGAATTCGACGGCGAGGTCGTCTGCGACATTCCGCTCGGCCCGCTGGCCGATGATGCGCCGGAATACGACCGCCCGCACCTGAGCCTCGAGGAATACAAGGCCTGGGCGCAGGTCAAGCCGCTCGGCGATGTGCCCGAAAGCAGCGACATCGGCGCCGACCTGCTCAAGCTGATGGCCTGTCCCGACCTCGCCTCGCGCCGCTGGATCTGGGAACAATACGACAGCCAGGTCGGCGCCGACACGCTGCAGAAATCGGGCGGCGATGCCGCGGTGGTCCGGGTCCACGGCACCCGCAAGGCGCTGGCGATGACTACCGACTGCACCCCGCGCTATTGCTACGCCGACCCCTACGAAGGGGGCAAGCAGGCGGTCGCCGAGACCTACCGCAATCTCTCAGCAGTCGGCGCCAAACCTCTGGCAATAACCAATTGCTTGAACTTCGCCAACCCGCAGCGGCCCGAGATCATGGCCCAGATCGTCGAGGCCCTGCGCGGCATGGGCGACGCCTGCCGCGCGCTCGACTACCCGATCGTGAGCGGCAACGTCAGCTTGTACAATGAGAGCAAGGCGACGGGGGGCGGCAGTGCGATCTTGCCGACTCCGGCGATTGGCGGGGTCGGGCTGATGCAGAACTATGCTGAGTCGGCGACCATCGGGTTTAGGGCCATGGGCGAGGCGATCTGGCTGATCGATACAAGCACTCGCTTTGGGTCGCACCTGGGGCAGTCACTTTGGCTTCGCGAAATCCTTGGGCGGGAGGCGGGTGCCGCACCGCCGGTCGATTTGGTCGCTGAAAAAAAGGTCGCCGAATTCGTTCGAGCTTTGATTGAAACCGGCAAGGTTCGCGCAGTCCACGATGTCTCGGACGGAGGCATCCTCGTGGCAGTCACCGAAATGGCACTGGCCGGCAATCTTGGCTGCTCAATTGACTACAAGACTTCGGACTGGAAGCATTCCGCCGCGGCCATGCTCTTCGGCGAAGATCAGGGCCGCTACCTTGTCACCTCGCTCGCCAGCGCGAATATTGGCGAGCGCGCTGAACACGCGGGCGTCCGAGCATTGCGGATTGGCGATGTTGGGGGAGACCACGTCGTGGTAGAATCCCCGACCGATGCTCGGGTGAGCCTCACCGCCCTTCGCGAAGCCAGCGACAGCTTCTTCCGCGATTGGATGGACAGCGGGGGCGGGCTCGACGCCAGCGACCTCAGCGGCAACTAGGCGCTACTCCGCTGCCTCTTGCTCGGGCCAGGGCATGACCGGCTTGCCGTCGGGCGCCGCAGTCAAGTTTAGTTGGGTCGGGTAGGCAAAGTCGATCCCGCGGTCATTGAAAGTGCGGAAGATGGCCAGGGCGACCTGCTGCAGGCCGCGCTGGGCTTCGTCTCTGCCGTCGTCGGTTTCGACCTCGAACTCGAGATCGTAGTCGAGCGAGCTCGCCCCGAACCCGACGAACCCGGCGCGAATGAAGCGGTGGCCGGCACGTTCGACCTCGGCTTCCATCAGGTCCGGGATCGCGTCGGCGAGGTCAGCCGGGGTCTGATACGTGACGCCGAGTTTCAGCGTGTGGCGGTAGATCGTACGGCCGGCGAAGTTGGTCAGCTCCTGCTCGAGCAGCTTGGCGTTGCCGATAATCCGCAGTTCCCCGGTCTCGGCGCGAATGCGGGTCGATTTCAGACCGATTTCCTGGACCGTCCCTCTCACCGGCCCTTCTTTGCCCTGATAGCTGATCGAATCGCCGACGCGGAACGGCCGGTCGAAGATGATCGAAAGCGCCGCGAACAGGTCGGAGAAGATGCCCTGTGCGGCTAGGCCGATCGCGATGCCGCCCACGCCGAGTCCGGCGATCAGGCCGGTAACGTTCACGCCGAGGTTGTCGAGCACGAGGATCGCGGCGACCGCGAAGATCGCAACGCTCACCAGCAAGCGAATGATCTGCACCGCGCTGCCAAGGCCCGTGCCGTGCGCACCTCCAGCCCTCGCGCGCCGCTCGACCAGATCGACGACCAGGGTGCGCAGCCAGATTGCGGCTTGCAGCGTGGCGGCGATCACGAACAGGAAATGGACGGTCGCGGCAACTCCCTCGGGCACCGTCATGAACCGAACGACGAGCTGCGCCGCCAGCACCACGATGAACCACAGCGCCGTGCGTCCGATCAGCTCGCAGGCGATCACCTGCCAGGTCCCGGTGCCCTTGCGCGCTGCGGCAAAGCGCTTCAGCGCGCTGCGCAGCGCCACCAGGGCGACGGCGAGCAGCGCGGTCAGGCCAGTGACTGGCTGCCTGCAAGATGGTCAAGCCGCACTTCACCATGTTCTGGTCAAAAGACATTCCGCGCCGCATTGAGCGCGATGATCAGGGCCGTGAGACCGAGATCGCCATCGTTGCCGGTGCGCTTGCTGAAGCCGAAGCACCGCTCGCGCCACCACCCGATTCATGGGCTGCGCGGGCTGACGCAGACGTCGTCATCTGGACGATTCGCATGGCTCCCGGCGCAACATGGACGCTGCCCGCTGCTACCGGTGTTGGCACGCGGCGGAGTCTCTATTTCTTCAAGGGTAATTCGGTAAACCTAGCGGGAAAAGATGTCGTTGGCCACAGCGCCATTGAGTTGAACGCCGCCGCTCCTGTTGTGCTGATGAATGGCGACGAGGTCGGTGAATTTTTGTTGCTGCAGGGCCGTCCCATTGCCGAACCTGTGGCGCAGTACGGGCCGTTCGTAATGAACACGCAAGCCGAAATCGCACAGACGATGCAGGACTACCGCCGCACACAATTTGGCGGCTGGCCGTGGCGTGACGATGCTCCGGTGCATGGGCGCGACCCCACGCGATTTGCGAAACACCCTGGGGGGCGCGAGGAGCGATCGGAGTAAGCGGCGAGCTACCCGAAAAAGCAAAGGCTCGCAGGGGGCTTGGCGCATTCAACCGCAACTGCGACAAAGCTGCCTAAACTGAAACAATGCGGGGGCTGCCTTTCACTGAACCCGCATTCCTAGCCGAGACCGTCATGTCAACCGCCTACACCGAACTTTCCGCAACCTGGAAACGCCTCCATCATTTCGGCCACCTGCAAGCGCTCGCTGGTTGGGATCGCATGTCGTTGATGCCGCCGAACGGTAATACCGCCCGTTCCAACGCGATGGCCGAGATGGATGGCTTGTTGCACAGCATCCGTACCCATCCCGATCTGCAAAACCAGCTTGTGCTGGCCGAAAAGGAATCGCTCGGTGACGTTGAGCGCGCCAACCTGCGCGAGATGCGCCGCGATTGGCGCAGCGCCAATGCGCTACCTGCTTCGCTCGTGCAAAAACAGTCGCTGGCCAACGCGAAGTGCGAGCACGCGTGGCGCACACAACGTCCAGCCAACGATTGGGCGGGGTATGTGGTGGGTCTACGGGACGTGGTGAATTGCTCGCGGGAGCAGGCGCAATTTCTGGCGACGGAGACGGGCCTGGCACCCTACGACGCGTTGATGGATAACTTTGAACCGGGGATGACCAGCGCCAGGCTTGACGTCCTGTTTGGCGACTTGCTGACTTGGCTTCCCGATCTCGTACGGAAAGTGCGCGCCAGGCAATCGAAGCAGAACATCATCGCACCGAAAGGTCCGTTCTCACGAGCGGCGCAATACGCAGTGGGACTTGAGGCCATGAAGCTGCTTGGCTTTGACTTTCAGGCTGGCAGACTCGACGAGAGCGCGCATCCATTCTGCGGTGGCGTACCGGAAGATACGCGCCTGACCACCCGCTACCGTGAAGACGATTTTGTTGGCAGTCTGATGGGCACCATTCACGAAACCGGCCATGGTCGTTATGAGCAGAACCTGCCGCGTGATCTGCTGGGTCAACCGGTGGCGTGGGCTCGCAGCGCTGGCATTCACGAAAGCCAGAGCCTGAGTTTCGAAATGCAAATCGGTTTGTCGCGCGCTTTCATTGGGCTGATTGCGCCGCACCTGGCAGCGCAGTTTGGCAACCAGCCAGCGTTCGAACCGGAGAATCTTTATCAACACATGACCCGCGTTCAACCGGGCTACATCCGCGTGGACGCGGATGAGTTGACCTATCCGTTGCACGTAATCGTGCGCTATCGCATCGAGCGCGACCTGATCGAAGGGCGGATTGAGGCGGACGACATCCCTGCACTCTGGGATAAGGGGATGGCGGAATTTCTGGATGTCGATACCCGCGGCAATTTCACCAACGGCTGCATGCAGGACGTGCACTGGGGCGAAGGGCTGTTCGGCTACTTTCCGAGTTACACGCTGGGTGCGATGTACGCTGCCCAGTGGTTCGCTGGTATCCGGCGAGCCGTTCCTGACGTCGACGCGAAAATGGCCACCGGTGATTTGGCACCGGCGCTCGGTTGGCTTAAGGCGAACGTCTGGCAGCAGGGCTCGCGCTGGACCACGGACGAGCTTGTGACGCGCGCAACCGGCAGCGCACTGGACGCAGCGTATTACCGGCGTCATCTTGAATCTCGCTATCTGACCTGACGTTTTTTTCGGGTAGTGTACAGACCGGACACATGGTGGACGGGTGTGCGGGGACATGGTGGACACAATCTCTGACTGATTGGTTGGAGGTCACATGCCCTGGAAGCCGCAAGACATCATGAGTATTCGAGAAGAGTTTGTCGTATTGGCCTGTCGAGCCGACGCCAATCGACGAGAGCTGTGCCGACGCTT
>JANOBD010000107.1:0-6170 GCA_031411495.1 Phycisphaerae bacterium
GGTCGAGCAATGCGTCGGCTGGCTCAAGGACCTCCGCCGCATCGGCACGCGTTTCGAAAAGCTGGCCGTAAACTTCCATGGGATGCTTCAACTGGCGATGATTCGTAGATACCTCAGACTCCTGTTTTCAGACAGGGCCTAGTCTTGTGAGCAGGCGGTGCGTCCGCGTGCGCGTTGGGCTTCGATGTCGGCATCGAGGTGGGCGATCCGGTCGAAGACCGCATCCGATCCCTTGGTCCAGAAGTCCTGGGCGCCCGATTCCAGCGCCTGGTCGCGGATCGAGTCATCGCCGCTGCAGAGCACGACGTACAGGCCTGCGAGCGAGTCGTTTGCGCGAATCATCTTCAGCAGTTCGAGCCCACTGAGATCAGGCAGGTTCTGGTCGGCGACGAGCACCTCCGGGCGGAGTTCGAGCAGCCGCTCCATCGCCTGGGTCGACGCCGAGATGCATTCGACATTGTGGTCATTCATCTGCATGATCTGCATGAAGACCTGTCGAATGTCTGCGTGGTCGTCAACGAGTAGCACTTTCGCCATGTATTGCTTCCTACGGGACATCTTGTCACAAACCCGCTGCGAAGTTAATCGAATTTGCTCGCGGCAGCCGTTGGGTTTCTCGGCGGGCCGACTGCGAGTCCTTCCGCAGCCGCCGAACGATGATGCCAATGATACTGATGTCCGTACCGGGAATCTCCTGATAATTCCATCGGCACATGATTTCAGAAGTTCGTCATCGGGTCTATTGGTCGACACTGGGCATTTTCGTTCGACGAAACCGCTTACAGAGTGGTTCTCTCGAGTCTCCCGGAAGGTACATGGTGCTTGAGGAACACATACTGGCGGGCGCCACCTCGCGGCACGGGCTCATGTCCTTGCGCGTCGCGGTGGGCCTTGCGATCGTGGCGTTGGCGATTTTCATCGCCAGTTGCGTATTGCCACCCGATAAGACAGACGACGGCCGGACCCCGATCGTGGTGTGGGGCGTGACGTTTCTCGGCGACGATGTGTACACCATCGCCTCGCAGTTTGAGCGAGACAACCCGCAGTACAAGGTCGTCATCAGCTCCGGCGCCGAGCGCGACACCAATTCGGATGGACAGCGACTGCTGTGCGCCATCACCGGCGGTGTGCCGCCGGATGTCGTATTTTTCGGCCGGCACGCGATCGGCGAGTGGGCGTCGCGCGGCGCGCTGCTGGATCTGAAGCCGATGATCGATACGCAGGCCGCGGACGACCCATCCCGCCTGCGTCTGGAGGAGTATTACGACTGGGCACTGGATGAGTGTCGCTATCGCAAGCCGGGTGCCGTCGGTGAGACTTCGCTCTTCGGGATCCCGACCGTTGTCGACATCCGCATCCTGATTGCGAACCGAAAGATGCTTCGCGAGAGTGGAGAAGTCGATGCGGTAGGAAATGTCGTACTGCCCAGAACCTGGGAAGATCTCGCCGCCGCGACCGATCGCCTCAAACGGTTCAAGAAGCCGGGTGATCCGACCAGCGGCATCGAGCGCCTGGGGCTGGACCCGAACGTCAATCTGACGGGCTTGTACCTCTCGGCATTTCAGGCCGGGGGTGAGCTGCTGAGCGCCGATCGCGCGACCGTGACGTTCGACACCGCGCCTTCGGTTCGCGCGCTGCATCACCTTGCCGACCTGTACGACCGGCAAGGGGGTTACAAGGAGGTTCAGGCGTTTCAGTCGGCCGCGCAAAAGGGCGCGATGGATCCGTTCCTTGCCGGCCAGGTCGCGATGAAGCTGGAAAACGACTTTGATTTCACGTTCTACACGTTCTTCAGCCCCGACATGGATATCGCCGTCGCGCCGGCGCCGATGCCGGCGAGCGAACTGGCGGCCGGGCGAAGTCCTGTGACCTGGGGCGGCGGATTCGCGCTGGTGATTCCGGCGACGTCCAAACAACCCCAGGGCGCGTTCAAGTTCATCCAGTACCTCTCGTGCTGGAACAGCACGCGCCTGCTCGAGCAAGGGAAGCGCGAGGCGGCCGAAAGCGAAGGCCGGCTCTACCTGCCGCAGGGACTCGGCAATCGCGTTCAGTACGAGCAGTTGATCGAGCAGGCGGTCATGGGCAACGAGCGGATGCCTCAGCGCATCAAGGATGCGTATGCCGTGCTGCGCGAACTCATGCCGCACACGCTGTATCGGCCCGTGACCCCCATCGGGCAACTGCTGTGGGAGCAGCAGCTTGAAGGCGTGAAAGCGGGATTGAATCACAGCTTCGCGGATCAGGCGAAGGCGCGCGGCACGGATGAAATGAAGCTGGCGCTGGCGCAGGCGGAGACCAAGGCGCAGGCTCAGCTCAACGAGGTGCTTTCTCCGCCGCCGCCGAACGTCGTGAACTGGTGGCCCTGGTTCGCGACGTATGCGGTCCTGATCGCGCTGCCGTTCGTCGCGATGTGGATTGCGTATCGGCGGTATCGAGTGAGCCATTCGTACAAGCCGCGCGAAATCGGCGCGGCAATATTGTTCCTCTCGCCGTGGATCGTGCTGATGATCGTTTTCGTTGCCGGGCCGATCCTGTTCAGCGTGATCACGAGTTTCACGCGCTACGATGTGATTTCGCCGGCGAGATATGTCGGCCTGCAGAACTTCCGCGAGATTCTCTCGGATCCGCTGTTCTACAAATCGCTCTGGAACACCGCGTACATGCTGATCCGCGTGCCGATGATGATGGCGATCAGCCTGGGCATTGCGATGCTGCTCAATCGCTCGATTCGCGGGATCAGCTTCTATCGAACCGTTTTCTACATGCCGGCGATCGTGCCGCTCGTGGCGAGCGCGTTCCTGTGGGTGTGGCTGCTGCACCCGACAGTCGGCCCGATCAACGCCGCGATCACGCAGATCTCGGGTGTACTTCATCTGCCGATCGAAGCGCCGAAATGGTTCACGGATGCCAACTGGAGCAAGCCCGGCATCATCGTCATGAGCCTCTGGAGCGCGGGCGCGGGAATGATCATCTGGCTCTCGGGGTTGCAGAGCATCCCGACGCAACTCTACGAAGCCGCGTCGATCGACGGCGCGAGCAAGTGGCGGCAATTCCTTCACGTGACGCTGCCGATGCTCAGCCCCTTCATCCTGTTCAACGCGATCATCGGCGTGATCGGCACGATGCAGGTGTTCGCCGAGAGTTTCATCATGACGGCGGGCGAGCCGGAAAACTCGACGCTCTTCTACGCCTACTACCTGTTCAAGGAAGCATTCCAGTACTTCCGTGTCGGCTACGCATCGGCGCTTGCGTGGTCGCTGTTTATCGTGGTCCTGGCGCTGACGCTGCTGCAACTCTGGCTGAGCCGAAAGTGGGTGCACTATGACCGCGCCTAAGCTCGGCAGGCTGGTCGTGCTTCACGTCGTGCTGCTCACGCTGGCATGCGTGTTCCTGTTTCCGTTCGTCTGGATGCTGCTGGTGAGTTCCAAGACGGATGAAGAGGTCGTCGCCAATCGATTCCCGGCGCTGCCGGCCTTTCGCGCGAGCTCGCCATACGTCCGGGGCGATGGATCGCCGGCATCGCTGGAACTGCTCGGGGTCGAAGTGCGGACGCACGACCTGCGGATCTTCAAAGTCGTGCCGGGCGCGCGGATCGCGAACGCCGCAATCCTGAGCGACGACCGGGCACGTTTGGTTGCAGAAGACGGTTCGACACGGATTGTCTATGACTTTTCCCGTTCTCGTGAGCCGATCGAGATTCGCGTGCCGTTCGAAATGCCGGTTCCGTTTGCCGACGTGCACAAGATCAGCGTCTCGCTCAAGGCGGATGACTCGTGGCACCGGGTGGAGGCAGAGCTCATCGATGGTGCAACGCGCTGGCAGGCGGCGAGGCCGGTCTATCTCGCGCAGCTCCGCCCGATGACGATCGTGTACCAGCCGCCGTCGGATGATGACCGTTCTCTAAAGGCCAGGACGTGGATTCCGCTTGAAGCGCACGCGTACACGTCACCGACGACGATGCCCGCAACGAAAAACGAGCTTCGACTGCGGATCATCCCCAGCAGCACGCCGCAGGCGATCTACGGGAAGCTCACGCGCAATTACGATCGCGTCTTTCGCGCGGTGCCATTCTGGAAGTATGTCGGCAACAGTCTGGTGGTGGCGCTGCTGTCGGTCGGCGGCATGCTGTTTTCGAGCACATTCGTCGCGTACGCGTTCGCACGGATGAACTGGCCGGGCAGGGCGATCGCGATGGGCCTGCTGCTCTCGACGATGATGCTGCCGCCGCAGGTCACGATCATCCCGAGCTTCGTCGTCATCAAAACGCTCGGCTGGTACAACACGCTCAAGCCGCTGTGGTTCCCGTGCTGGCTGGGCAGCGCGTTTTTCATTTTCCTGATGGTGCAGCACCTGCGGACGATCCCGCGCGAACTGGAAGAAGCCGCCCGCCTCGACGGGCTGGGCTACGTGCAGACGTGGTACTACATCATGCTCCCGCAGGTGAAGCCCGCTGCGGCGGCGATCGCGATCCTTACCTTTCAAGGCGCGTGGAACGACTTCCTGGGCCCGCTCATCTACCTGCGCGATCAGTCACTCTTCACGCTCTCGCTCGGCTTGTACGACCTGCAGATCTACAGCTCCAACGATCAAAGCGTGATGATGGCCGGCAACGTGCTCATGACGTTGCCGGTGCTGGTCATCTTCTTCCTGTTCCAGCGATACTTCATCGCGGGAGTGACAATGAGCGGGCTGAAGGGATGAATGAAATGACCACGCACCAATGACCAATCAATGTCCAAAGACCAAAGTCCAATCAGTGCGTCACGCCGTTGTTGTTTTAGGACATTGGACATTTGTTGGTCATTGCGGCTTGGTCATTGACAGATCACGCAATGATCTCGCGGATCACCGCACCGTTGTCACGCTTCGTCGGGCCAATGAGGGGTGTGACCAGCGCCGGAACGCTCACGCCGTAGTTCTGGGCGCAGATCAGAAGGTCATCGAATCCGACGACGCCCTCGGCCGAGTAGTTGAAGTTGCCTTGGCTGAACGTCTTGCCGGACTGGCCGTAGTTCTGGGCACAGATCAGCAGGTCGTCGAAGTTCACGACACGGTCGCGGTTGGCGTCGCCGCGGAGGATGAAGAACTCGAACGTCAGCGGCGTAGTGAGAGGCTGGCCGGCGGCGTTGGAGATGTCGCTGGCCTGGATCTCGATGCGGTACTTCCCGTTGGGCAGCGCCGCCGCTCCGCCAGTCAGCAGCGACGCGGTCAGACCCGCCGGGTCGTAGCTCATCACGCCTTGCGTGTTGGGAACGAGTTGGCTCGTGCCGAGATTGGTGATCTTAAGATCATTCCGGCTCACGAACGCGCTGACGTTTGAGTTGAACGTGAAGTTGACTGCTTCGCGCGTCTCGAATTCAAATGCGGTATTGACGATCGATGGGGCCGGAGGCGGCGTGCCGGTGCCGACGATGCTGTAGAGCGCGGTGTTGTCGCGACCGACAAGCAGGATGAGCCCGGCCGGCGTGGTGTCGCCGAAGAACGCGCCCAGATCATTGATCACGCTGCTCCCGGTGATGGCATTGAAGCGCGTACCGGTCGGCGGATCGTATCCGGTAACGAGATCGGGATCGAAGCGGACGACGCCGCCATCAGGATTTGAAAGATCCACCACGCCACTTGCGACGATCCGGCCCATAGCCGTCGCCGAGGTGATCTCGCTGCGCACCAGCGGCTGATTGGTCCCGGCAAAACGCAGTCCGCCGGTGACGTTAAGGCGTGCGTCGGTTGCCAGATCGACTACGCCACCTATGAGGAGTGTTCCGGCTGCAGGTGTGATTGCCAGTACCGCGCCGGGATTGAACACGACCTGATTGTTGATTCTGTTCAGGCCATTGACGCCCGTGAGGCTGCCAGCGAATCCGTTGCCCGTGCCGATGATGGTCAGGTTCACATCGAGCACGCTCGCGTTGAAGGTCGTGCCGAGGCGCCCGCCGTTGGCGATCTGGAAGAATCCTCCGGCGGTCACCGTTCCTGCCGGCCCGGTCGGGGCTCCGAGCGTGAGCGTTCCCGCCTCGGCGCGGATGGTTCCGTTGTTGATCAGTGCGTTGGTTCCGCCGACGAAGATCTGGCCGCCGAGGGTGAGGTTGCCACCGCTGACGGTGACGCCGGGGCCCAGGGTGGTGGTGTTGACGCCTTCGATGGTGAACTGACGTGTACCGCCGACGGCG
>JANOBD010000108.1:0-1537 GCA_031411495.1 Phycisphaerae bacterium
CAAAGAACCCATGCAATCCCGCTCGCGCCACCAGACGATGGTGGTTTTACGAAAGGATCGGCATGGACCCCTCTGTCACTCGCATTCTCGCGCTGGACCTCGGCAAGTTCAAGGCCGTGTTGTGCGCGATGGACGTCGCCACGCGCGAGCATCGCTTCGAGTCGCTGGTCACGACGCCGGCGACGATCGAGGACCTGCTCACGCGACACCGCACATCGGATCCAACCCACACGCTCGTCGTCATCGAGACGTGTGATGTCGCCGGCTGGGTGCATGACCTGTGCGTCGCCGCGGGCGTGAAGATCCAGATCGCCAACCCACGCTCTGATGCCTGGCGCTGGAGCAAGGTGAAGCGCAAGACCGACAAGGATGATGCGCTCAAACTCGCGCGGCTCACGCTGCTGGACCAGCTCCCGACCGTTCACCTGCCCGCGCCGGGCGAGCGTCAGAAGCGGCGACTGATCCTGCACCGACGCAGTGTCGTGCAGATGCGGACCCGCTGCCGCAACCAGATCCGCTCGATCTTCAGCCAGCAGGGCCTCCTTCTGGCCCGCGGCGGCAAGCAGTGGACGATCGCCGGCATCAAGCAACTCCGCGACGAAGCCAGACCGATCGATCAGTGCGAGGTGCTCGACCTCTGGCGCGGCCGACTGCACGCCGAGCTCGAATTGCTCGCGTCGATCGGCGCGCAGCTCAAAGTGATCGAAGCCAGGCTCGATCATCTCGCCGATGACCGGGTGAAGCTGCTGCAGAGCGTCAAGGGCGTGGGCCCGAGACTGGCCGAAGCGGTCGTGCTGCACCTGGACGACCCGCACCGCTTCAAACGCGAGGAGGAAGTCGCCAGCTACGCGGGGCTCGTGCCGAGACAGATCGAGAGCGGCGAGATGAAGCGCAGCGGCCGGATCACGCGTCACGGCCCGACACTCCTGCGGAGCCTGCTGGTGGAGAGCGCCTGGACGGTCTGGCGGTGCAACGCCTGGGCGCGCGTGTTCGTCGAGAAGCTCTGCCGCGGCAGTCGAAGCCGAAGGAAGGTCGCGATCATCGCGCTAGCGCGCAAGCTGCTGATCATGCTGTGGGCGATGCTGAGAAAGAACGAGCCGTACCGGCCGGAGCTGTTCGAGAGCGTCGCACTGCCGGCGTGACGCACGAAAGCGGAAGAAACGACACCGATCGACGCCGAAGCTTTGCCAGATGCGTAAGGCGAGCGATGCGCAGCGCGGTCACCGCGTGATGCACATCGATGCTCGCCACTGCGAACGAGTCCGATGACCCTGGCTAACCCAATGTGAGCGTAGACTCACGATCCAGCGAATAGGGCGCGGACCGTCTGGGTGAATAAGGCTCCCGACCCGAGGTGGGATGACCTTGAATAGTCGTGTGAAGCGCAGGCGCTTGGCAGAGCAAGTCGTCGATCACTGAGCAGCGAAGACTTCGATCCGCAGGCGCGGATCGAGGAAGAGGAAATGCATCTATAAATGAAAAGACGGGCCCCACAGAACCGCTAAAAATCTGGTTGACCAAAGGCGGGATTCATAGT
>JANOBD010000109.1:0-2159 GCA_031411495.1 Phycisphaerae bacterium
CCTGCACACCGGGCAGCGCCTTCAACCGCTCAATGATTTGTTGCGTGAAGTTGACTTTCTGGGATGAGGATTTTCCTTCCGCCAGATTTACCTGGAACGTCAGAACGCCCACGGTCTGGAAGCCGGGCTTGACGTCGCGCAACCGCGAAAAGCTCTTAATCAACAACCCAGCACCGATGAGCAGCACCAGTGCCAGCGCCACTTCCGACACGACGAGAAAGTGTCGGAGCCATTTGCCATGCCCACCCATTTCGCTGCGGCTTTCCTGCTTGAGTGCGACGTTCACATCTGTGCGCGCCGCTTGAAAGGCCGGCACAAGTCCGAACGCCAAGCCGGTAATCACCGACACGCCAAGCGTGAACGCCAGCACCCAGCCATCAATGCTGATCTCGTGCATCGCTGGCAGGCTGGAGCCACTCCATTGCCCAAGCGCCCAGACGCCCCAGTACGCCAACAACAAACCCAAACCACCACCAAGCACGGAAAGCAGTACGCTTTCCGTAAGCAACTGGCGGGCAACCCGCAGCCGTCCGGCTCCGAGCGCGACGCGAACGGCCATCTCCCGCTGCCGCGTGGCTGCGCGCGCGAGCAGGAGGTTGGCGACGTTCGCGCAGGCTATCAGCAGGACAAACGCGACCGCACCCAGCAACACGAACAACATTCTCTTCATATCGCCGACGACCTGCTCGTGCAGACCGAACAACGTCAACACACTGTCATCAAGTCCAGCGCGTCCAACGCTCTCGCCGCCCTCACCAGGCTGACGGGCATTGCTGCCCGAAGTCGCGGTTGTTCCTCCGAGCTGAATGCGCTGCCCAATTGTTTGCAACTCAGCTTGCGCCTGTTGCAGCGTCACGCCGGGTTTCAATCGAGCAATGGCTTTCAGCAGCACCATCCCTTCACCATACCCGGCCAGGGCTGCACTCGTTTCACTAAGCGCCAGCGGAATCCAAAGTTGATACGGTTCGGGATATTGAAAGTGCGCAGGAAGAATGCCCACGACGGTGTAACTTTGTTCGTTCAACGTGATCGTCCGGCCCAGCATGTCCGCGTCGCCGCCAAATCGGCTCTGCCAGAGGCCGTGTCCGAGAATGGCCGCCTTGGGGCCGTTGGGCGCGTCCTCTTCCGGCGTGAAGTTGCGTCCAAACGCTGGCAGGACGCCGAGCAGTGGAAAGAAATCCGCTGTCACTGCGCCAGCCACTACGCCTTCCGCTGATCCGGCCCCTGTGAGGGTCATGTCGCCGCCACTATAGGCAGCGACGCGCGCCAGCGACTGGCTCTGAGCTTTCGTGGCAACGAACCTGGTGCTGCCAATGACAGTGTCTGGCTTGCCTGACCGGACGATGCGCAACTGCGCCAGTTGGCCGGGTTCGGGATAGGGCAGCGGCTTAAGCAGGACGGCATTGACGACGCTGAAGATGGCGGTGTTGGCCCCAATTCCGAGGGCAAGCGTGAGAATCGCCACAAGCGAAAAAACCGTATTCTTGTGCATCATCCGCAGGCCAAATTGTAAATCCTGTGTGAGTGTTTCCAGCATTGGTAATCCTCTCTGTTCTCGCTGAAGTTCTTGTACTTGGGCCACACCACCGAGTTTGACGAACGCCCTCCGCCGCGCCTCTTCCAGCGACAACCCGGCGCGCAAATTGTCTGCGTTGTGCAAGGCCAGATGGCTTGCCAACTCTTCGGCGAATTCGCGTTCGCGTTCTTTGCGAGTGAATAGACCGAACAGCACACCAGCCAGCCGCGCAATTGTCGAAGGTGCATTGTGACTTCTTATCTGTCGTCACTCGTGACGGAGTGCAATCATCGGATCAACTTTCGTGGCTCGGCGCGCGGGAAGCCAGCACGCGAGCAAGGCGACGGCGATTAGAATCAGTACAACGGCGGCGAAAATCAGCGGCTCTGTCGTGCTGACGCCAAACAACAGGCTTTTCAACAGGCGCGTGGCGGCCCAGGCACCCAGCAATCCGGGCAGCAGTCCCAGCCCCACCAGCTTCACTCCCTGGCCCAGCACTAGGCGCAGCACGTCTTGCGCTTGCGCGCCGAGCGCCAGCCGGATGCCGATTTCACGCGTGCGCTGATTGACGGCAAACGCCATCACGCCATAAATGCCCAGCGCCGCCAACAGCAAGGCTGCCAGCGCAAAAAAGCCCAGCAAC
>JANOBD010000110.1:0-43679 GCA_031411495.1 Phycisphaerae bacterium
ATCAACGAGGAAGCGAAGACTTCGATCCGCAGGAGCGGACCCGAGGAAGAGGAAATACATCGATCAATGAAATACAAGCCTCAGAACAACATCAGAAACTGAGCTTGACCAAGAGCGGGATTCATAGTTGGCGGGTTATGCCGTGCTCTCGCCGACGTATTTGCCTTCGAGCGTCCAAATAGTCGGTCGAGGTCTCCGCTTCACTTTTGTTCTGTTGGTGAATTTCAGCGTGCCGCCGCAACTCGGATGCTTAGCATCCATGGGTTCGCTCTTGTCATCCACGGGGAGCGGCGTGAATCGTGTGCTGCCGCAGGTGAGGCAATGCGCCAGGGATTTGCGGGTGCGGCGCCATTGGGCATGAAGCTCAAGGGCACCCCTCATCATCACGGCCTGGCGTGCACCCCAGGCCTTGTATGCGGTCACATTTTCATGCAGATGAAGTATCTGAGGGTAACGCGTGTATCCGAGCACGGCTTCGATTTCGGCAGGCGACCACTCGGTTTCGGGTTGCTCGTAAACATTCTTGATGGCGGGAATCGCGCGGAGCTTCTCGATGGTTTTTGAGCTGTTCAAGTATTCCGCCAACGTCACCTTGCCACAACCGGGGCACCAGACGAGTTGCTGCGCCACCTCGAAGGTATGGCCCGAGGGACGTTGATACAGCGCCCACGGCAGCCAGAGAAGGTCGGAGCCGTAGTCACACTTGGTGCAGTTGGCGCGATACCGGTAAGGCATAACGTAGGGTCGATCACCGGCCGGGCCGGCACCGAGCCGCGCTCGACCGACAGAAACTATACCGCCGGCACGGTCCGGTGCATTGGCTGGCTATACAGCGGGCCGGGTGGCTGCGGCAGTATCGACCGCCATAAGAACCCGCTCCTCCCAATCCGACGCCGAGGGTTCGACGACACACACGCGGAACCCGTACTGCTCTCCTTCAATCGCGACGCCCGGTGAATCGTCAACGTGCAGATCGATACCGAACGCGTGCGGCCGCTTCGTCGGCGCTGAGCCCTGCCCGAAGCACTTGGCGTGCTCGGTCCCGTTTACCACGCGGGCGACGCGAACGCCGTGAGCGCGAAACCATCGACGGACCGCTCGCGCGCCTCGGTGCGAGGTCGTGTAGACCCACACCTCGTGCCCTCGGTCATTGAGTTCCCTCAGGAGACGACGGGCACCGCGACGGAGCGGCTCGTCACGCACGAGCAGCCGCAAGAGCCACGGCAGGCGGGGCTCGCATTCGGCGCCGTCGCCGTAGCAGATCAGAGTGTCGTCAAGGTCGAACGAGATTCGCAAATCGCCAGGTGCTCCCGCTGTATAACTAGTCATTAACCTGACCGGCGCGCCACAGAGCGTGCCATCGTTTGCGGAATACTATCTAGCGCCCGCACGCCGTCGCAACGCGATTCCGCTGCGAAATCGGCGCTTCGGGGGCGCCTCCGGTGCCGGGGAGCATTCCCCCTCGCGCGGAACGAAAAGCCAACTACCTGTTGAATCTTCAACTCACGCAGCCAAGCAGGGTCCGCCGTACGCTGCGGACCGAGTCGGCCGCCCCCGTGAGTGAAGCCGGTAACGGGTGTGCAATACGTCACCCGCGACGCGGGAGTTCCCGAGTCGGCGCACCGGCCGAACACGTCCGTGCGCGGCAAAGTCATTCCGTGCGCCGCAGAACAAGTCCGCGAGCGGCGAAACAAGTCCGGCAGCCGCAGAATAAGTCCGGTAGCCGCAAAACAAATCCCCCAGCCGCGAAACAAGTCCGGGAGCGGCAGAACAAGTCCCTCAGCCGCAAAAAAAATCCCCCAGCCGCAGAACAAGTCCGGCAGCGGCAGAACAAGTCCCTCAGTCGCAGAACAAGTCCGGCAGCGGCAGAATAAGTCCCTCAGCCGCAAAACAAGTCTGTGAGGCGCAGAATAAGTCTGTGAGGCGCAGAACAAGTCCGTGAGGCGCAGAATAAGTCTGTGAGCCGCAAAACAAGTCTGTGCGGCGCAGAATTGGGCTGTGCACGGCACAGTGGAGTTCGGGACGCAGGCGTACGTATCGGACGCAGTGCCATGGGTTCTTCGCGCGCGTGCCGATAAAGCGTCGGGCCGAGGCGTGATTCTGCACGAGTGCGACGCAGCAGTTTCGTAGGGGCGGCTTCAGCCGCCGATTGGTGCGCGGCGATGCTCGTTCGGATCGATCGAGGTCGACCGGAAGACGGCGGCTGAAGCCGCCCCTATGAGCTGACTTCTCCCCTACGAGCGTGCTCGTGTGCGATACGTTTCACTCCGTCTTCGGGTACTTCATCAGCAGTTCCACCGCTTCATCCTGCAGCTCTTCGAAGGGCTTGGTGCCGCTGCTGCCGCCGGGGCCGCGGGGGATGCCGTTGTAGATGATGGAGAAGATGAGCGTCTTGCCGGAGTCGGTCTTGACGTAGCCGCTGAGGCTGCGGACGCCGCCGATGTAGCCGGTCTTGCCGTGGACGCGGTCGGGGAAGTTCTTGAAGCGGTTGCGGATGGTGCCGTCGACGCCGCCGATGGTAAGCGAATCGAAGAAGGTCTTGAAGTTCGGGTGCTTGTACATCGCAGCGAGGATGTCGCTGATCAATCGCGTGGTGACCTTGTCATCGCGCGAGAGGCCCGAGCCATCCGCGAACTTGTAGGCGGAGTCGTCGATGTGGTTCTTGGTGAGGAACGCGCGGATGGCGACCTCGGCGTTCGCCCAGCTGCCGACGGCGCTGGGCGTGTTGCCTTCGTGCTGCGCATACGCGCGGCCGAGCAGTTTCGCAGCGCCCTCGGCGAGGAGGTTCTGGCTGTTCTTGTTGATGCGCCAGAGGATGTCGGTGATCTTGGATTGCACCGGCTTGAGCGCGGTGACGGTGCCTTCGGGGACGCTCTCGCCACGGACGATCGCGCCCGCGAGCGTGATGCCGCGCATCGCCAGGTGCGTTCGCAGCGCATCGGCGAAGAACGCGCCGGGATCGGTAACGGGTTTGGAATCGAGCGAGGCGCCCTTGTTCACGGTGCCGGTTACGGTGTAGGAGTTCTGGGCTGCGGCGCGGGTGATCTCGATCGCATCCTTCTCATCCGTCCGGGTCTGGTTGACGACGACGATGCTGGCGGTGGTCGCGGGGACGATGTCGATCTTTCCGGGCTGGCCCGGCTGGGTCGGGGAGACGGTGCCGTCGATGCAGTTGTCGTTGAGGTTCAGGCCGCCGATCGGCGCGGCGTACCACTCGACGAGGTCATCCGTCGCCCAGCTCGGGTGAATCTGCTGTTTCTCGAACGCGTTGTCGACGTAGTACAGGTTGCCGCTGAACTTGGTCTTGCCCAGCGCGGTAAGTTCATCCGCCCACGCGTCGAACGCGGCGAGCGGCGCGACGCCGTACTTCTTGGCGATGGCGGCATCGCAGGTGGCGGGATCGCCACTGCCGACGAGCCAGAGATCATCGCCGACGACGATGAGTTTTGTATCGAAAATCGCCTCGGGCCCGAAGTAGTCAAGGAAGGCACTGGTGACCGTGAGCTTCATGTTGCTCGCGGGCGTGACGGGCTTGTCGGCGTCCTGTTCGAAAACCGTCTTGCCGGTTTCGGGATCGAGCACGCGGACGGCAGCGCGAGCGCCGGTGGAATCGAGCCGGTTGAGGATGGAGGCGAGCTTTTCCTGGAGCGTGAGCGGGCGCGAGGCGGGCGCAGTGGTGGCGCGGGTGGACGGTGCCGGGCGAGCGTTGACGTTGAGATCCGAATGACAGCCGACGACGGCAACGGACAGCGCGATCGCGAAGAGAGTTCGTTTCAACGTTCATCTCCTGAAGAGTTCGGCCGCGCCTGGATTCGCGACGGCGTCGCAGCGTACTGAAAAATCTTCGAGAGTGCATCGAACCTAATTCGCTCGTGACGCCATTTTCTCTCGCTCGGCGAGCAGCTTCTTCGCGTTGTCGATCAGGTAATCCCACTGCAGCGCCGGGCCGGGATCGGACTTGTTGTCCTGCACGTGATAGTGGCCCATGACGCCCTTGTAATCTTCAAGTTGATCGGGCGGGAGCGTGTGGGTGAGCAGCTTGCCGGTTTCGTCCTTTGGGTAGTCGCACTTGATCTGCGGGAAGATGTCGCAAAGCGCGGCGGTGAGCTTGATGAGGGCGGCGTACTGCTGGGGCGTGAAGTCGTACATGCGCTGCTTGCCGCCTTGGATCTCGCCGACGACGGGGTCGTTCTGCATCGGCCTAAGGACGACGCCCTTGGTGCGTTGCGAGTCGGCGCCGCCGAGGCGCTGCGGGATTTGGATGAATGTCTGGCCCTTCTCGTCCTTCTGGTACCACTCGACGAGCGGACCCGGCGATGCGTTGATCGGGTAGCTGCCCATGTTGGCGATCTCGATTCCGATCGAGCGGTCGTTCGATGACGTGGCATGCCAGGCGCGTTCCTTGAGGTCGAGCGTCTGGTAGATCGTCCCGTCGAGGTCGAGCATGAAGTGGACGGAGAGTCCGCGATCGTCCTGCAGGACGGCGAAGCACTGCCGGCTCGTGCCGCAGACGTCGTAGTGGAGGACGAACTGGTCGACGTTCTTGCGGAGCAGATCGAGCGACCATCCGCCGCCGCGCACCTGCTCGAGTTCATCAGGCGTGTAGTGCTGGGTGGCGGCGCGCTGGTAGCGCAGGTTGTAGCGTGTGGGCGAATCGATATCGGGCGATCCGCGGTTGCTTGCCCTGGCGCGCGCGGTGGCCTGGGTGGTCGCCTCGAAGCTCGATTCCTCGAACTTCGAGAAGCGGCGCTCGACGCGGTAGGCGTCGTATCCGCCGGGGTCCATCCACGTCACCACGGGCGTGCCGATGCGGTAGAACTGGCCGGCGACGACAATCTCGTCGCCGTAGCGGTGCTGCAGGCCGACGCTCGGCTGGGGAAAGCTCGGTTGTACGACCGGCGCAACTTCGGAAATGGGTTTCTTGGACTTGGAATCCGCACAACTCGGAAGGATCGATACGATGGCGGCCGCGATGAGGAATCCGGCGATGCGAGATTTGGTTTTCACGGCCGCATGGTACGCTCGACTTATATAAGTACCAGAAGATTCGTTCCATTCGTCAGGCTTTTCGACGGCATCGGAGGCGCGGTGTTCAACGCAAAACGGAAAGTTGCTCGCTCGCTCATCGCGGCCATTTCTTTCATCGCGATCGCGGCCGGATGTATCTCATCACGCAAGGCGGAGCAGCTGCAGATCGTGAGCCGAGACGAGTGGCATTCCCAACCACTGCCGATTGACGACTCGAAGCGCCAGGTCCCGAAGCTGGTCACGATCCATCACGAAGGCGTTCTGTGGACCGCCGGCACCGACAAGGTCGCGAGGCTCCGCAACGCTCAACGCTGGGGCCAGCGCGAAAAGAACTGGCCGGACCTGCCTTACCACTACGTCATCGCGCCCGACGGAACCGTCTACGAGGGCCGCGACTGGCACTACCAGCCCGAGAGCAACACCAATTACTCGCTCGAAGGCGTGCTGAACATCGAGCTGCTCGGCAACTTCGAAGAGCAGCGGGTCGACATCCGTCAACTCCGCTCGCTTGTCGCGCTGATCGCGAAACTGTGCCGCGAGTTGAAGCTCGATCCAATCACCATTCGCGGCCACAAGGATGCCGCGCCGGGCCAGACGGTCTGCCCGGGCAAGGATTTCTATCGCTACCTTTCGAACGGATCGATCCGCACCTGGGTGGAGCAATCGCTCGCGGGGAAGACGCCGGCGATCCGTGAACTCGACGCAATCCAAGGCGGACCGACAACTCAGATCAGCGAGACACGAACCGAACTCGCGCCGACCACCAAGCCTTAGCGTGGCAGAAGCGTTTGAGTAAGTTTCGAGAATGGGAATGAAATCAGGTTGCCAGCCTCCCGCGTGCAACTACGATTTGGTGCGGGCCAATTTGTTTCATCTCTGGGAGGACTTCGATGCTGAAGAAAGTAGTAGGTCTGTCGGCGTTAATGTTGGCGGTGGCGTCATCATCGACGTTCGCATCATTCGTCATCTCCGCGAGCAAAACGCCGAACGCGTTTCCAGGGCGTGATCGATACGACTTTTACGGGCTCAATGTCGGCGGCGGTAGCGGCACGCAGCTCAAAGCCGTCTTCCATACACAAATCAATATGCTGGGTGGAGCGAAACTTTTCCTTCGCGTCGATGACCTTACGGATTCAACCGGAGAGGGAGAACCGGACGGTATTCCCGATACGTTTCGACCCTTCAACGAAGGTTCCAGTGCTCATCCTGGATTCAGTTCAATCCGCGTAAGTAATACGTTGTCGAACAATGTGTATGTCCCTCTAACGACCGTCGATCCGGTTCAACCCAACCCGTATGCGAACCCTGTCAGTTCATTCTTCCTGGAATTGATCGCCAACACCGCAGTCACGACGGCCAATACAGGCATCGGCTATCGGTTTGCCAGCCTCTACGTGACCGCCGGCGGTGACGGAACCATCAGCGGGCAACTCGGTGGAGAGACGGGCAGCAATACCATCTACGGCCCGATTCTGTTTTCGACCATCGGCATCACACCTGAGCCCGTTTCGCTTGCCGCTGTCGCGCTGGCCGCGTCGATGGGAACCTCTCGGCGCCGAATTTGAGTGCCGGAGACTCGTGAATTGGCGGCTCTCGACGACGGGGACGACGCAGGTCAGCCAGACGAAGTCAACGCTTCGACCCGCAAGAAGCCACTCCTCGACCAGGACGACGGACTGGCCCCTCGGCCACGCACGCAAGCGCTTTACTCCTTCGCTTTGGCTCCGCTCTGTTTTCCAGAGCGCGCTGCGACGCGGGAACGCTTGCGCTTCGACACGGACGTCGCGCGTTCGCCGTCGGACGATTTTAGCGGAGTCCCGCCGATGAACATCTGGCGCTTGTCCCATTTCACCTCGACGTCCGCGTCGCCCGGCACGACGTATTCGAGGTATCCCAGTGGCTGGAGCTTTCCGTCCACCGCCTTGTCGTGCCGATCTTTCAACGTGACGACAAATTTCGGCAGCGGCGCGTAGTTTTCGGCGACGATGCGAACCGTCGTTTCGCAGCGCGCATCGCCCGCGCACTTCATCCTCACGGCCCCGCTGCGTTTCCCTTTGCGCAACTCGAACTTCGTCAGCGGGTAGCTGCAGTGAACGATGAACTCCTCCCCGGGGATGCGATGGCAATGCCGCGTGGCAATGATGAACGGCGCCGACGCTCCGTAGACCTCCTGCCCTACCTTTCCCGCGGGCTCCCAACCTTCGCCAAGGTCTTCCACCGGAACCGAGAGGTGACGATGCATCTCACCCGACGTGGGCTTCGGCGCCAGGATGTCCTGCGGAAGTTCGCTTGGATAATGGAACCAGGCGCGGCTGATCAGGTATCGACAGTATTCGGGCAACAGGATGCGCAAAGCCACGGGCGCTTCGTTGCCAGCAATCTGCATGTACTGATGGATCGCGGCAAGCACTTCCAGCTCTTCGTAGAGCGCGAGGTACGCCGCGTTCTGCAGGGGTGCAAGACCCAGGAACGTGTCGTAGTGTTTCGCGTTGCCGTAGGAGCATTCCCATAACCACAGGTTGCGGACCATGTTGGCCCAGCAGACGTCAGCAAGGCCTTTGTACTGCGCTTCGCCGGTGATCTTCCAGAGTCGGAAGAGCGCGCCGGCGCCGAAGCAGACATTGTTGAACTGATACCCGAGATCGAAGCTGAGGCCGCGCAGGAACTTCGCGGCGGCGATCGCTTCGTCGACGTACTTCTGGTCTTTCGTCAGGTCGAAGGCGGTCAGCATCAGATGGGCGTAGAGCGCGCCCACATCCTGCTCGCCCCCCTTTCCCGGCTCGGTCTCGGCCTTGACGACGTCGAGCGTGTAGATGTCGTAAAAGACCGGCCATTGATAATCGAACCGACGGGCGACCTTGATGGCGTAGTCGATCGATTGAAAGAAGAGCTTCTTCGCAGAGCCGTCCCCCTGCTGCGCGAGCCGCGCCAGGTTCATGTAGGTGTGGAGCAGGTACCACGAGTCCATCACCTCCGGCTTCATGTGCTCTTCCTGACCCTTGAGCAGACCATGCTTCGCCGGCAGCCAGCGAATGACCACGCCGAGTTTTTCGTCAACAAACGTCGGAAGATTGCGTGAAATCGCGCCCGCGAGCGGAATCTCGATCCCGCGCGAGACGGCGTATTCACGCAGCGGCACCAGCACGGCGAGCTGACACATGCTTTCCGGCGGCCGGTCATCACTTCCGGCATAGGCAGAGATGTAGCGATTGCCTTCGATGTCCTGTCCACACGCCGGCGAGTGCGACAGATCTCTGACGGTCTCGTGCACGCGCCGCGGCCAGTCGCGATGCACGCTTTGAGGCTTGGGAAATCGCAGGTAAATCGCCGCGTAGAGATCCAAGAACAGCCGGGCGCACTCGATGTCGTTCATCGCCGAGGTCGGCTCGATACAGACGTACGCGTCGGCCAGTACGTAGTCGCGGCCGTGCAGGAGCGGCGCATTGGTCGCGGCCGGAAGCTCAAAACCCAGCTCCGGCCATTTACCGCCGACGCGCGAAGCACCCGACTGCCGGGTTCTCTCGAAGAAGTCGGTCAGCGCGCCGATGTTGTGACAGTAGAGCATCGTTAGCCGACCCTGATCGGATGGTTCGGTGAGCGTGGCGAAAAGGATATTGCCCGTGATGCCGTCCTGGGCCGCGTGGACAATTCCTGCGGTTGCGACCGGGTTCCCGTCGCGCGTGATCGGAAGGACATCGCGCGGCGAGACCGGCATGCGCACGTCGGCCGCGGGCCGCAGCGTTGTGGTCCAATGTAAGACACGCTGATTCGCGTGCGGCAGATCGACCACACAGGTGTACTCGCCGGCCTGCGTATGCAGCCGGACGCGCACGCTGTGGGCATCGATCTCGTCGGCATCGACCAGCCGCGTGTCTTCGCCGCCATCGTTTACCGCGCAGAACGCGAAGCCCCCGCCGTCTTGCGTATTAGCAACAATCCACAGCGCGCGCGAGCCGTGCATCACGCAGTAACGAACGGCTCCACGCCTCACCTCTTTGATGGTTCGGCCTTCGCCTTTCAGGAGGAGGTCTAGGTCGGAGTGACGCGAGAGAAGCGTGTTGCTGACTTCCGTGTTCCGTTCGACCACTCTCTTGGCAAGATTCGATGTCGGTCCCATACCGGCACCTTATCGAAGCCCGTCTACCCCGAGCATAGGCAAAAACCGGCGACGTCCCTGAGGAGGTCACGGACTGCGTCGGCTCGCTTGCCTGAACAGTCGTCGCGACGTTCAATGCGGCTTCTGAGGTTCGGCGTGTGCCGTTCCGCACGGGCCGCCGTCCTGGTTTTCCTTGATCGGTACCGGTTTGCCCTGCTCGTCGAAGACCTTGTACCAGTGGCTCATCTCGGTCGTGCTCTGCGGCACGTAGTGGCAGATGAGCGATCGGCGGAAACGCTTGGCGCTCGTGTTCGGCCCGCTGCCGTGGATGGTCGAGCCGTTGAAGAACAGCACATCGCCCGGCTTCATCACCGGCAACACTGCGGTCTTGCCTTCGGGGATGGCGACGTGCTCGGTGGTGAAGTAGAGGCGCGGGTCGGATTTGTCCGGGCACTGGATCTCGTAACGGCCGGTCTCCGGCACGCACATCATGCCGCCGTTCTCCTCATCGCAGTCGTCGATCGCGATCCACGCCGCCATGCAGGTGCCCGGCTTCACTTTCAGGTAGTAGTTGTCCTGATGGAAATCCTGCCCGCGTGCGCCCGGCGGCTTGAAGTAAAACATCGTCTGAACCGCGTAAGGGCTCTCGCGCATGAGCGCTGTGAGGATGGAGAGGATGCGCTGATCGAGCAGATAACGCTGCGCGAGCGGGCCGACCGGCTTATCCGGATGGAGGTGAGGCTGCATCATCCGCGGATAGAACGCCAACGGATCGGCCTTGTCATATCCGGTCACGTTGCCGTCGACGCGGCTTCGCCGGGTTTCGCTCAGTCCTTCGACAGGCCCGTCGGCGTTCATCTCCATGAACGTGTTGCGAATGGCGTCAATCTCTTCGGTTAACAAGAGTGAACGCGCGACGCAGAAGCCGTCGCGGTCAAAGTCAGCCCGAAGTTTTTCTAACGCCGAAATTTCCAAAGTCTGGCTCATTCGATCCCTCTGTAAAATATTCCGTTCATATGGATTAGATAACGAATTGGCCCGCGAGGCTCATAATTCTGCCTGACAACTGCGAAGAAAGAATCGCTTCTTTTGCCATTTCCATATAACATCCTGCTATGAGCGAGCGAGCCGTCACACCGCATAAAGACGTTTCCACGCTGGTTACCGGACACTTCAAAGAAGTCACCGGGTATTCGAGTTGGCGCCCCCATGGCACCCGGGATTGGCTGCTGATTCTCACCCTCGGCGGCCACGGACGTTTCGGCACCGGCAAAGGCGACTTTGTCGCAAATACCAACGACCTGATCCTGATCAAGCCCGGGACACCGCACGACTACGGCGTCGCCTCGGGTCACCCCAAGTGGGAACTGATCTGGGCGCACTTCACCCCGCATCCCGATTGGATCGACTGGCTCGCCTGGCCGGAAGAAGGCCCGGGCATCACGCGCCTCTCGCTCTACGATCCGACACTCGCACGGCTCATCATCGCGCGCTTCACCGACGCACATCGCCTGGCCACCGGCCCGCTGCGCCGTCGCGATGAACTGGCGATGAACGCGCTCGAGGAACTTCTGCTCTGGTGCGACGTCATTAACCCGCGCACGGATGGCGCCGTGCTCGACGACCGCATTCGCGCCGCCACCGACTGGCTCTGCCGCAACCTCGAAAAGCACATCACGCTGGACATCCTCGCAGATGCGGTCGGCATGAGCGTGTCGCGACTCGCGCACCTTTTCCGCGACCAGATGGGCATGCCGCCGCTCCAGTACCTGGAACTGCAGCGGATGCGCCGGGCGCGCCAGCTGCTCGAAGTGAGCTCGCTGAGCGTGAAACAGGTCGCCGCGGAAGTCGGCTTCGACAATCCGTTCTACTTCACGCTCCGCTTCAAGAAGTCGACCAGCGTAAGCCCGACGGAGTATCGCAAGAAGATCGGCATCGACGATGCGCCGCAGGAACCGGAACCGAGCGAAGAAGAACTCGCGGCAGCTGAGAAATCTTCCGACGAATAATTCCTGGCGATCGCTCCAAATTCCCAATGCAACCGCAGGAACGCGGAGAGCGCAGAGAAAGACCCAGGGCGGATTTTCTAGAAATTCTCTCTGCGTTTTTCTCTGCGCGCTCTGTGCCTCTGCAGTTGCTTTTGAATCCTCGACAGTTCACTCGACCGTGAGCGTCACGCTCTTTGCCAAATCGCGTGAATTGAACCCGACAACAAACCCGTATTCGCCCGGGGTGAGCTTCCACCCGTGGGTTTGCACATCCCAATACGACAGATCAGTTCGCGGAATGCGCAGCTCGACGTGCCGCTTCTCGCCCGGCCTGAGTTCCACCTTCTCGAACCCGCGCAATTCGCGCACCGGCCGAATCAACTCGTCGGCCGGCGGCTCGACGTAACATTGCACGACGCTCGCGCCGTCGCGCGAACCGGTGTTGGACACATCCACGCTCACGACGATCGCCTCGCCGTCGAATTTCGCCGATATCTCGCCGAGTTCGAAGCTCGTGTAGCTCAGGCCGAACCCGAACGGGAAGCGCGGCTCGAGGTTCTTTCGGTCAAACCCGCGATAGCCGACGAACAGGCCCTCGACATATTCCACGACGCCCGCGTTTCCCCAATGGCCCTCGGAGGGAACATCGGAGAGCTGCTTCTCGATCGTGAACGGCAATCGCCCGGAGGGATTCACCGCGCCGATCAATACATCCGCGATCGCCGTACCACCCTCTTGCCCGGCGTAGTAGGCGTGAAGCAGCGCGGGCACGCGATCGATCCACGGCGCCATGTCGCAGCTTCCGCCGCCGTTCAACACGACGATCGTCTTCGCGTTCTCCTGCGCGACGCGATTGATCAGATCATCCTGGCCGTCCGGAAGTGCATAGCTCCTGTCGGATCCTTCGCCTTCGGTCTGTTGGCTGAACCCGGCGCAGAACACGACCGCATCCGCGTCGCGCAGCTTCTGAAGATCGCCGGGTTCAAAGACCTGAGGCATGGGGCCGCAGCCGAACTCCAACGACGCTTCGCCGCCGCTGTCGAAGTACTCGACCGTCAGTAGATACGGCTGCCCGGCCTTCACGGAAACGACGGCCGACCGATCGTGCGCAGCGTGATCGCCCCAGTCATCGAGAATGTTCCTGCCGTCGAGCAGCACGCGTACGCCGTCGTCCGAGCGGGTGAAAAACGTGAAATCCGCATCGCCGCCAGGCGTGATGGTCGCGCGGTAACGCACGGAGAACTTTCCCGGAGCGAGTCCTTCGACAACCGATTCCTTACCCGAGGGAAGCGGCCTGATCCGGATTGCCGGCTCGCCGCGCTTCACCACCGGCGCGCCTTCGAGGTTTTCGTTTGGAAAGTATTCGGCCGTGATCGAACCGGCATCGATCACCGGATGGCTCACGAGTTTGTCGACGGCGTTGGTCTGGATGAGGGTCACGCGATGCTCACCAAGCGCGCTGCGCAGTCCCTGGACGATGGAAACCGAGTCGAAGGGTGAGGTGTACCCGCTGCCGCCGCCGCCGACGGGCGTCGGCTTCGCGTTCGGCCCGATGACGACGACGCTGTTGATCGCCCGCTTGTCGAGCGGCAGGACGGCATTCTCGTTCTTCAGCAGCGTGAGCCCGCCTCGAGCGACCTCGAGCGCGACCCTCGCACCCTCCGGATTGTTCAGCGGGATCGACTCGTCCTTGATCTCCTTCTCGAGCCAGCCGAACCGATCCATCCAGGAAACGAGTCGACGCACTTTCACGTCGATCACGTCCGGCGACGCCACGCCATTTTCGATGAGTGGCTTCACCTTTTCGATCGACCAGTTGTCCGGCCTGGGCATCTCGAGATCGAGCCCGGACATGAGCGGGCCGAGCGTGCCGTGAACCGCGCCCCAGTCACTCATGACGATGCCGTTGAACTTCCATTCATCCCGCAGCAGATCCGTCAGCAGCCAGCGATTGGCGGACGCGTACGTGCCATTAAGGCGGTTGTAGGAGCACATGATCGCGCCGGGGTGGGCCTGATCGATGATCCGTTTGAAAGCCGGGAGGTAGATCTCGCGGAGCGTGCGTTCGTCGATCTCGGAGGTCGAGGCGTTCCGGTCCAGTTCCTGGTTGTTGCCGGCGAAGTGTTTTACGGTTGCGCTCACGCCTTGCGACTGCACGCCGTTCACGTACCCGGCGCCGATTTCACCGGCGAGAAGCGGATCTTCGCCAAAGTATTCGAAGTTTCGGCCGCAGCGCGGGTGGCGATAAATGTTCACGCCCGGCCCGAGCAGCACATGGCAGCCACGCGCCCGGGCGTCTCTGCCGAGTTGCTCGCCTTCGCGCATCGCGAGCTTCGGATCCCAGGTCGCCGCGAGCAACACGCCCGCCGGATACGCGGTGCTTTCGCCGTTGACGCGCGTTCCGTTGGGACCATCCGTCATTTTGATGCGCGGGATGTTGAGCCGCTCGATCGGCCGGGTGTAGAAATCGTCGATGCCGCCGAGCAGCGTGATCTTCTCGTCGAGCGACATCTCCGAGACCAGTTTGTCGACACGCGCGGCGTCCGCCTTGGCCAGTTGCGGCAGGACGTTAGAGACGAGCGTGATCGAAATCGCGACGGCAAGAGGCAATGCCCGGTATCCCATGCACACGAGTCTGCACGCCGATGTTTCAAGTGCAAGGCAGGTGCAAAGCCCGGGTCGTTCCCGTCAGCTTCTCAACTGCGCGTCCAGGTTTCCACCTTGATCGGCTTGGCACTGTAATCTTCGAGCCGAATCGACATCGGCGCCGCGCTGATGAGTTCGAAGGTCACCGGCACGGCGGTCGTCATCGGCGAATCGGTCTTGTCGTCGCTGAGGATGCGGGTGCCGTGCGGGTCAAGCCGATCCCACCAGGCTTCACGCATGCCGATGTCGTTCTCGGCATCAAGAACGACGGCCGATGCGACCACGCGAATCTGCGTGTTCGCCTTCGGCAGCCAGAAGAGGACTTCGCACTGCGGCCGATCGCGGATGTGATCGTCCTTGTGCGTGCGCCGATCGGAAACGAACAGGAGCGAACCGTCGTCGGCGATCTCGCGCAAAACCATCGTCCGCACGGATGGATTGCCCTTGTAGTCGGCCGTCGCCAGTGAACAGGTCATCGGCTTGTCGCCGAACTCGACGGCGAGGGCTTGGCGAATCTGGTTGACGATCGGCAGCATCGAAATCTCCTTCGTGGCACGCGTTAATGCTCAGTGTCTCGAAAGGTCCGGCTACAGACAAGGCACCTGCCTGTTCCGAAAACCAATTGAGATCGGCCCGCACGCGACATTTTGCCATCCGCCAACCGGCCCGACTCTGCCTCGACAACGTGTGACCGCTAGATCGTGTCGGCACGAACGCTCACCCATTCTTCTTCGCGAAGTCGCCCATGAACTGCGCGAGCGCTTTGCACCCTTCCACCGGCATCGCGTTGTAGATGCTCGCGCGGATGCCGCCGACGGTACGGTAGCCCTTGAGTGCGACCATTTCGTTCTTCGCGGCTTCCTTGACGAACGCCTCGGTCTTTTCTTCGCTCGGCAGCGTGTAGGTGACGTTCATGTGGGAGCGTTGTTCCTTCACGCTCACCGTTCCCTTGTAGAAGCCGTTGCTCGCGTCGATGGCGTCGTAGATCAGCTTGGCCTTTTCGCCGTTGCGCTTTTCCATCGCTTCGAGCCCGCCGAGCTTTTCGATCCAGCGGAACGTCTCGAGCAGGATGTAGATGCCGAACGTCGGCGGCGTGTTGATCATGCTCTTGTTCTCGGCCAGGTCCTTGAAGCTCCAGATCTTGGCTGGCGTCTTCTTCTGCTTCGCGTGGAGATCCTTGCGGATGATGGTGAGCACGACGCCGGCCGGGCCGAGGTTTTTCTGGGCGCCCGCGTAAACGAGCGCGCAGTCTTTCACCGGATGCGGGCGAGACATGAACTCGCTGCTGGCGTCGACGAAGAGGTTTTTGCTCTTGTGGGTCGGCCAGGTCGGAAGCCGGTGGCCGTGGACGGTTTCGTTCGTGCAGACGTGGAAGTAGTCGGCACTGGGGTCGAGCTTCCAATCGGATTCGGGGGCAGAGTGGTCGAAGTTGCTGGCCTCAGTGCTGGCGACGTTCTTGATCGAGCCGCCGAGGTCTTTGATCGCCCCCGCAGCCTTCTTGCTCCACTCGCCGCTGACGAGGTAGTCGGCAGAAGTGTGCAGATAGTTCATCGGGATCTGCGTGAAGAGCGTCGTCGCGCCGCCCTGAACGAAGAGGACGTCGTGATCGTCGCCGAGGCCCAGGAGTTTCTTGCAGCGGGCGATGGCTTCATCGACGACGCCATCGAACTCCTTGCCGCGGTGGCTGCACTCGGCGATGCCGAATCCCTTGCCTTGGTAATCGAGCAGCGCGCCGCACGAGGCTTCGAGGACTTCGGTCGGAAGCATCGCGGGGCCGGCACTGAAGTTGTAGATGCGGTGAGCCATGGAACTCCTGTCTGTTCGAACCGTCGGCTCACGCGCCGGACACGGTGGCACGACGTCGCGTGAGGGCAAAAAGTCTAGCGATGCCGGCGCGGCTGTCACGCGGAGTCGAATGATCATCGATCGGTTTAATCGGTAGCGAACTTGCTCGCATAGTAAGCGAGGGGAATAGCCGCCTTGGAAGAAAGGCCAATGATTCACTTCCGATAATGCGTGCTGTAACTCATGTTCCACACACATGATGCATATTCACTGCGCACAGCGCGCAGTAATTGGGCACAAACATGCGTGAAGTATTAGCACCCCTTTCTGGCGAAAGCGGGATACGAGTCTGCAATCGCGGTTTTGAAATAGTTTCGATGAAGTGATCGGCTTTGGCACCGACATTGCGGAGAGCAGTTCGTAACAACAACCGCAGCACGCAACGGAAATAAACCGGGCAGCGCGACAGACGCGGATGCCTGACTGAATGGAGTACGACGATGAGCCAGACCACTGCAGACGACCTGATGACGATCGGCATGACGCCGGTGACGATTGAGAACGAGCCACGCTCTCGCGCCGCTGCGCCGACGACGGCACCCGCCAAAAAGAAAGGCGTCGCCATCGCCCTGCTCGCGACGATCGTGCTTGGCGCCGGCATCAAAGTCTTCGGCGACTACGCCGCCGAACGCGCCATCGATGCGTGGGCGACTCGTCAGCAGGCCCAGTTCATGCTGCCCGATCCGCTCGCCGTCGAACTGTTTCAGAACTCCGTCTATGAAGAAAACCCCGTCCAGGACGCGGCCGCTCCCGAAGCGCAGCCGGTGAGCGTGGGCCAGTAACAGAACATTCCGCAACGATCCTCCTCCGCCTCGGCAGGCGGGAAAATTCCTCCTCCGCAACCCGCCTGCCGATTTTTTCTCGCGCACATTCTGAATAGCATCCGGTCGATTCCACGCACATGTGGATCGTGGGACCGACTGCCCTCGCCGCGCATTTCCATACGGAACATGCGCGATAGTGGGTCGCTGAAGGCGATTCTCAATCGATCTCGCGCGCATCTGAGAGGCGATACGCCTCAACTTCGAATCGATTCGCGTAGTACGGGTCCTGGCCGCGCCATCGCGCCAGTCCACACTCGATGAAATAAGCCGGGATGAAGAACGGCCCCCACCGCTCGCACTGACGGACGTGGACGCGCTCGTGTTCGCGCGTTCGATCCAGGGATTCGCGATCGCGCCCGATAACGACGTGGCCGATAGTCATCGCGCTTGCGCCCCCTTCGAGCGGGACGATTCTCCGCAGGAACCACGATGCGAATCCGCCGTGCGCTTCGACTACGCCGGCGACGATCGCGCAGCGGCCGCGCGTGATGATCGTGAGAACGACTGCGATCAGGCCGAGCGATGTCGTGGGCGATGCCCAGGCGTAGCGGAGTATGGTTATCGATCGGCTCTTCATCTGAATGAATGACCAAACCACAATGACCAACGAATGCCCAATGTCCAATCACCGAGGGCAACACGTGGCATCAATTGGTTTTTGGTGATTGGGCATTCATTGGTGAATGGTCCTTGGTCATTTCCTCGCGTCACTCGATCACCCGACGCGCCCAGCCGAACGTTTCATCTCGCTCTTTGTCGTACTCCCGATCCCTCGGGTTGAAGCTGGAGATGTGCACATCCTTGCCCGCCGCCTCGATGTATTTGCCTTCGCCGAGATAGATCGCGACGTGGTGGACATTGCCGCGATGTTCACTGACGAAGAAGAGTAAATCACCCGGTTGAAGCGCGTCGCGAAAGTAGCGCGTCGCGACGAGTTTGCCGACGTTGGCCTGTTGGTCGGCGTCGCGCGGCAGGAGGATTCCCTGGCTGGCGAAACTGGTTTGCGCGAGGCCGCTACAGTCAATGCCTTCCTTGGTCTTTCCGCCCCAGAGGTAAGGAGCGCCAAGGAGTTGGCGCGCATTGTCGATGGCCGCATCCGTCTTCTGCCGAGTGCGATCATCGATCGAGTGGCTCAAGATTTCGGACATTGCTCGCCCGCCAATCACCTTCAGATTCTGCTCATCCACCCAACCGATGTAGCCGTCGCAGGCGTGAACCAACATCGCGCCACTTTCGATGCGATCGAGAATCCACACCGGCTCACCCAGCAGAAGGTCGCTCACGTTGTCGCGATCGCCGAGTGTGTCGCCCGGACCCTTCCGCAGGATCGCGTGCTCCGCGGTCACGATCCCAAACCGCGCCTCCGTCTTCGACTCCTCCGGCAGCACCTTGATTGCCGACACGTCCTTCTTCGTCGCACGCGCCAGCACCGCCTTGTATTGCGGCATCTCGACAAAACCCGCGAGCGAGCCGTCCGGCCTCTCCCACACGTGGCAGAGCGAGAGTCGCTCGTCCAGCTCGAATCGCTTCAGGCACTCATCGATGGTGTAAACGCGATTGCGATCGAATCGCTCGTCCGCATCGGCCGTCGGCTCAGTCGTCGGCTGCGTGGTCTGTGCATGCACCAGCGGTCCCGAGAATGCGAACAACATGGCCGCAACCGGGATCCGGACGCCTCTCCACACGTTGGTCATCATCCCCTCATCGTACACCGATTTCTGACTCGATGAACCCAGGATTCTCTCCCCATTCGTGTCCATTCGCGGCATTCGTGGCTACCCTCTTCACGCATGCAACCGTTCGTCAAACTCGCCGATCCGTCCGCCTATATCGCCTGCTCGTGGGATCTCACCATCGATCGGGCCGGCCGCGATTACTGGGTCGACTTCTTCATCAAGCATCTCGAAACGCTGCTCGCGCTCGGCGTCGCCGCCGCCGTCGATCGAGGCGAATCGAATAGCGAAGCATCGGATCGCGCCCAGCGCTGCCGCGAGGAGTTCCATCCCACCTTCCGCGCCTTCCAGTCCGACCCGACCGGCCAGGGCCGGGTCACCATCCTCACGCTCGATGAATGGCGCGACCAGATCCTCCGTCGCCACGGCTTTGTCGATCCGATGATCGACCTGAAAGACCGCGAGAATGAGAAGGTGATCGGCATGCTGCCGGATGTGTGCCGCGAGATCGATCTGCACGACCCGCGTGATCAGCTTCTCACGATCATCAAGGGCGTTTTCGCCGGCAACTTATTCGACATGGGCGCGAAGGCATCGGCGAAGATGTTCGCGGACGGCACCGCGCCGACCTTCTTCGAAACGCGCGGGAAGCTCACGCCGCGCCCGTGGCTGATCGACGACTTCGATTCGCTCGCCCACCGCTTCGAAACACACAGGCACCACAAGGCGGTCTTCTTCATCGACAACGCCGGCAGCGATTTTTTGCTGGGCGCGACGCCGATGATCCGCTGGCTCGCGCAGCGCGGCACGCAGGTCGTCATCGCCGCCAACGAGCGGCCGACGCTTAACGACATGACCGTTCACGATGTGAAGCGCTGGTGGCCGCGGATGAGAGAGGCCGAGCCGAGCCTGGCCACGCTGCCGATCGAGATCGTCAGCACGGGAACGGGCGAACCACTCATCGATCTCTCGAAAGTGTCGGATGAACTGAACGCCGTCGCGAAGGATGCGGACCTGGTCATCATCGAAGGCATGGGCCGCGGCGTCGAATCGAACCTCGATGCGAAGTTCAGCTGCGATGCGCTGAACCTAGCGATGATCAAGGACGAATCGATCGCGGCCCGCGTGGGCGGGAAGGTGTTTGATTGCGTCTGCCGGTTTCGGTGAGAATCAACCTTTTCCGGTTAGAGGCGTAATACTCCAATGCTCCTCGCCAACACCATCACCGCCGAGATGGGCCTGATCCCCGGCCTGGCCATGCTCGGGCCGGCGATGGGGTTGCCGCTCTCGGTGCTGGCCGCGTTCATCGAGCGGCCGTTCTATTCACTCGCGGGCGTGACGCGGCAGACGATCTGGTACTCGCTGCAGGCGAACCTGATCAGTCTCGTCATCGGGTGGGTACTCGTCTTCGTCGTCGCCGGGATAACAGACGCGTTGCGACAAACCTATGCGATCTTCGAGGTCTGGCCATTCCTCGCCGTTGCGATCTCCATCGTCATCGAGCGATCGTACCTGAACGTGAAAGTGCGAGAGCGCAACGTCGCATGGGGCTGGAGCATCCTTGGGAACGCGCTCAGCGCTGGATTGTGCGTGGGCCTGCTCTTCTACATCACCTACGCGAAGGACAGCCCGGCTTACGCCTCGCTGCGATACGCCCTGACGCCGATCACCCCTTGGCTGCACCTCTTCGCATTCATCAGTAGTGCGGCGTTGTTCGCCTACTCGTTCCGGCGAACAAGGAGACCCGTCGCAGACGAAAGCATCTCAGGACCAGCGGTGTAGCCGCTGCGGCTAACCCTCGCACCTTCGCCGATCACATTGCAGAGTGAGGGCGTGCTGGACTACAACCGAGAGCCGCAACGCATCCGCTCACCAAAGGAATCCCCATGCCACGTCACACCGAGCTTCATCGCAGCCACCACATCGGCTGGCTCCGCGCCGCCGTGCTGGGCGCGAATGATGGCGCAATCTCCACCGCGAGCCTGGTCGTGGGCGTGGCGGCGGCGCAGGCGGATCGCAGCGCGATCCTCATTGCCGGTTTCGCTGGGCTCGCCGCCGGCGCGATGGCAATGGCCGCGGGCGAATACGTCTCGGTCAGCTCGCAGGCCGACACCGAGAAGGCCGACCTCGCGCGCGAGCGGCGGGAACTGGCCGAAGAACCGGAAGCGGAGCGAAGGGAACTGGCCGGCATCTATGTCGCGCGCGGGCTGACGCCCGAACTCGCGGACCAGGTCGCCCAGCAGTTGATGAGCCACGATGCGCTGGGCGCGCACGCAAGGGATGAGCTGGGCATCACCGAGGAACTGGCCGCGCGACCGATCCAGGCCGGGCTCACCTCGGCGGCGCTCTTTTCCGTCGGCGCGGTCGTGCCGCTCCTGGCCGCGTGGATCAGCCCGCAGCACTGGGTGATCCCGCTGACGGTCGTCACGACGCTGCTCGTGCTGATCGTCCTTGGCGCGCTGGCCGCCCGCGTTGGCGGTGCGCCGCTGGTCGTCGGCGCGGCCCGGGTCGCCGGCTGGGGCGGCATTGCCATGGCCGTCACCGCCGGCGTGGGGCGGCTGTTCCATGTCGCGGTGTGAAGCGTGCCGTCATGGCCATCGCGCCGGTTTTTTCCGGGGAACTTCTGTGAGCTCGACGCGTCTCAGCCCGGTGGAGAATCGTCATGGGCCACCACCTCTCGCTGGAACAGATCAAGATCGCCGAGCCGTGTCACGCATCCTGGGACGCGATGAGCGGCGACGCGACGAGGCGATTCTGTGACTCGTGCAGCAAGCACGTTCACGACCTCTCGACCCTGAGTCGAGAGGAGGCCGAGGCGCTCGTAAACGCCGGCGGCTCGGTCTGCGTGCGGATGCAGATCGAGCCTGGCGGCGTCGTGCGCACGAAGCAATCTTTGCAGGGCCCGCAGCGGCGTCGCGCGCCATGGATGCGGCTCGCTGCCAGCTTCGCGACGCTGCTGGGCGTCGGTTCGCTCTTCCAGTTCGGCTGCGAGCGCGCGAAGCCGACGATGGGCGCGCCGGTACCGACGCCGCCCGAGCAGATGCGGACAATGGGGATGATCACCCCGCAGCTGCCGACGACGTTGCCGAGCACTTTGATGGGCGACATCGCACTTCCGACGACGCAACCCGCCGCGCCGGAGAATCGGGAACTGATGGGCAAGGTCGCGCCACGTTGATACGACACTGCCGAGCGAATGGATTGCGCGTCGAACACGCAACGAAGGCGTGTTGTCCACGTGATACGAGGTTAGCGGTGACGATGAACGGCTATTGACGCTCGCGGGCGAGGCAAGCCTCGCACCCTACGAAGACGTTTCACGCGCCCTCGTACCTCGACACGCTCGTCGGCCGCGCGCTCGCGGGCCACTGCTTCGCCGGAGGCGACTTCTCGCTCATGGAGAACTCGATCGTCGTGCCCGGCCTGGTCAGCGTGGCGTGATCGATCACCAGCTTCTCGTAAGACGTACCGTTCACCTTGATGCTGTGGACGTAGGCATTGTTCTTCCCGGCGCCCTTCGCGAGGACCGTGAATGTTTTACCGCCCACGGGCTTCACGACCGCCTTCTCGGCGATCGGGCTCGTGAGCACCCACTCCGGATTGCCGGGGCAGAGCGGGAAAAGGCCGATCGCGTTGAGCACGAACCACGCGGTCATCTCGCCGTTGTCTTCATCGCCGCACAATCCTTCGGGGCCCGATCCGTACAGTTCGTTCATCACGCGCCGAACCCAGTGCTGCATCCTCTCGGGTGCGCCCGCGGCCGCGTACATCATCAACACGTGATGGACGGGCTGGTTGCTGTGCGCGTACTGCCCGAAGTCCACCGCCGCCATCTCCGTCATCTCGTGGATCTCCATGCCGTAGTCGCCCTTGTTGAACGTCGCGGGCATCGTCAGCATCTCGTCGAGCTTGGCGATGAGCTTGGCGTCGCCGCCGTAGAGAGAGATTAGGCCGGCCGGGTCGTGCGGCACGTCGAAGGCGTGCTGCCACGCGCTGCCCTCGACCCACGGTCCGCCCCAGTCGAGCGGGTCGAACGGGCTTTGCCAGCTTCCATCCGCGTTCTTCCCGCGGAAGAAGTTGATGCTCGAATCGAACACGTTGCGATACGTCTGCGAGTATTGCGTGAACTGCTTCGCCTCGTCGTCCTTGCCGAGATGTTTGGCGATCTGCGCGATGCAGTAGTCGTCGTACGCGAAGTCCAGCGTGGCACACGTGCCGTGGTAGTGGTCGACGGTGAGGAAGCCGTTCTTGCGAAGATCCGCCAGCGCCTTGCGGCCCTAGCTCGCCTGATCGCTCGGCACGGTCGCGTTCTTTTTCACCGCCTCGTAGGCGAGGTTCAGGTCGAAGCCCTGTCCCGCTTTGTGAATGCCGCGGACGATCGCATCCGCAAAGACCGCGTCGCTGTGCGTGCCGATCATGCAGTCGCGGTAGCCCGGGCTCGCCCACTGCGGCAGCCAGCCGCCCTCGCGGTAGGCGTTGAGATACCCCTCCATCATCTCGGCGACGCGCGCAGGATCGAGCAGTGTGAGCAGCGGGAAGTGCGTGCGATACGTGTCCCAGAAGCCGTTGTCGGTGTACATCGGCCCGGCGTGGACCTTGCCGTCGAAGCTGCTGAAGTGGACGGTCTTCCCGTCCTTGTCCAGCTCATGCGCCACGCGCGGGAAGAGTTTTGTTCGGTAGAAGCAGGTGTAGAACGTCGCCCGGCGTTCTTCATCGATGCCGTCGAGCTCGATCTGCGCGAGCTGCTCGTTCCACGCCGCGTCCGACTTCTTGGCGAGTTCTTCAAAGCTGAACGGCGACACTTCGCGCTCCAAGTTCAACATCGCCTGCTCGGCACTGATGAACGACGTCGCGATCCGCACTTCCACCGGCCCGTCCAGATCCTTCCACTCCACGTACGCGCCGGCCGCGATGCCTTCGACCTTGTCGCCCTTTACTTTCACTACCGCTTGCTCCCCTTCGAATGTGCCGTGCGCCACGATCGGCTTGCTCAACTTGATGGCGAAGTGCATCGCGAAGTTTTTCGGCGCGCCGTGGTGAAACACGTTGGTGTGGCCGGTGATCATCGAGCGATCGGTGTGGAGGTGGATCGTCGCCGGGCGGTGCATGCCGCGCTCGCCGGGGTCGCAGAAGAGGATCAGCCGGGCGAGTTCGCCCCTGGGGAACTCGATCTTCATCGCCCCGCCACGCTGAGTGGGAACGAACGCGAACTTCGTGCGGTAGCGGATGATCTCGGTGCTGAACTGGTGCGGCTTGAACGTCGATCGGTCCGGCCGATACGCGCCCGCCCACAGGTCCTGCTTCAGGAACCGCTCGCCGGTGCTCGGCATGAGCAGCAGCGGCGCGTAATCCGCGATCCACGGGCTCGGCTGGTGCGTGCAGCGGATGCCGTGCAGCTTTCGCTCGCCGGCACGGAACCACCAGCGGAAGTCATTGTTGGTCTGCGGCGCCCAGTGGTTCATCCCGAACGGCATCGCCGTGATCGGCAGCGTGTTGCCGTGGGAGAAGGAGTGGACCGATTCGGTGCCCTGGAGGGTGTTGACGAGGGAGAGGTTGCTCATGGCGCGGGAAATGGTCGTCGGAATCGATCCACTTGGCTATGCGCGGGAAACACAGGGGTAAGGGATGAGGGCGGAGGGCTGAAGAAGCGCAAAGGATCGACTCCCCCTCGGGGGAGGGGTTGGGGGGAAGGGAGCTAAATCGAGCGCTGAAGAACCCGCAACCCATCAGGCTGATCGGGTGGCAAGGGTTGTAGGCAACACTTGTGAGCTGCGAGGTCGGTCGAGCGTCCTCAAGGTTTGAGTACCAACCTTGCCATCCGCCAAGGGGGCGTCGCGATTATCGATTGGGAGGGCGAGTAGCCGCGTGGACAACCCCGACGCCGAGCAATCCGGGGATCGCGACAATGCCGCTCAAGACTAACAGCATCAGAGGCAAATCTTGCAGCGCCATCGGATCTCCGCTCTTCCAGTTTCGGATCGCCGCGACGAGGCAACAGACTACTGCCATGATTCCACAACCCAACATCCCGAACGGGAGCTTTCGCTTCGGAGCGAATGCCGCTGATGCAAATGCGACGATGAATGCAAAGACGGGTGCGGCGAAAATAACGCCCGCACCCAAATCACTGAGCACAAACCCCGCGCCACTTCCGAAAACCGTAGGTATGAACCATTTCCACGGCCAATCCCGACGAACACGCCGCCGGGGTGGCCTGTAGTCGAGGATGGGACGATCACCGGCATCGTTCATCCTTCATCCCTTCGCCTTTATCCTTACTTAATCATCCCCGCCTCGCGCGCGTAGTTGAACACGCCGCCGGCTTCGACGATCGGGAGGACATCGCCCACGGGATTGAGCTTGAACGATTTGCCGCTGGTGTTGTTGGTGATGGTGGCCTTGTTCAAATCCAAGGTCGCATCGTCGCCGGTCTTGAACTGCTCGACCAAGCGCTCGACGCTTTCCATCGGCAGGAGGTATGCGCCGTTGATGCTGTTGCGGAAGAAGATCCGCGCGTAGAACTCGGCGATGACGACGCGGATGCCGGCCTCGGCCAGGGCGAGTGGCGCGTGTTCGCGCGAGCTGCCGCAGCCGAAGTTCTTGCCGCCGATGATGATCGCGTAGTCGCTGCGGAAGCTGTCGCCGACGATGAACGGCACATCGCCGGCGGGCAGGCCCTGCTGGCCCTCGGGCACGCCGCTGTTGGCGTACTTGCCGAAGTATTTGCGCTCTTCGGGGTTGGTCGGGTCGTAGCTGAGGAACTGGGCGGGGATGATCTGGTCGGTGTCGATGTTGTCGCCCAGGACGTAGACCTTGCCGGTGATGATGGTTTCCATGGATGCTCCGGATTTGGTTATAGAAGGAGTCGGGGGCGAAGGGAAGAGACGGAGTCACCGATGGGTCACGGAGGAGGCACCGATCAGACTCGCGCGAATCTGGCTCAATCTCTTGTCCAATCGGTGACCTTCGGTGCGAATCGGTGACTTCTTCTGCCGAGCACTAACCGCTTTCCTTTATACTTCGCCCCCACAGGCTCAACCCATGATCTCCCTCACCAGCACCACCCTCGTCGCGCTCGCCCTCCTTTCGCTCACCTCCAACGCGATGGCGCAGGTCGGCAGGCGATATCCTGCCGAGAAGCGGATCGAGCCCGACCCCGTCACCGGCGTGCCGCTGTCGATCCTCACGGACGGCAGAGCATCCGACAGCAAGATCTACCAGACCCACCCGCAATGGACCGCGGACGGCAAGTGGATCGTCTTCCGGTCCGGCGGCCGCGCTCAGGGGTCGCAGGCGTACGCGGTGAACGAAAGCACCGGCGACATCGTCCAGCTCACCGAAGGGGCCGGCAACAACACCGGCACGCTCAACCTGGCGCGCAAGTCGATGAAGGTCTTTTATCTCCGCAACCAGACGCAGCGCGAGCACGGCTTTCCCGCGACCCAGCCCGCAACTCAAGCGACTACGGAGCCGACGACGCAGCCGAACGATGTCGTGCAATTGATCGAGCTGAACCTCGGCACGCTGCTGAGCGATGCGATGTCGAACAAGGTGAAGTCGCCTGACAGTTACGAACGCGTCGTCACCACATTGCCTAACGGCCTGCGTGAGTCCGGCGGCTTCGGGCTCGATGCGAATGAAGACTTCGCCTACCTCGGCGTCCGCGGCGGCGACACCGGCACGCACCTGCCGCCCGGCACGGAGATCACACAGACCGAGCCGGGCCAGCGCATGGGTGCGGGTCCCGCAGGGCTTCGCTCGATCAACCTGAAGACCGGCGAGTTGAAGGTCGTGCTCGACACGCCTTTCCTCATGGGCCACGTGCAGGCGAATCCGCTCAAGCCCGGCGAGATCCTCTACTGCCACGAGACCGGCGGCGACGCGAAGCAGCGGATGTACATCACCAACGCGGATGGCTCGAACAACCGCCCTCTCTTCGTCGAAGAACCGCTCGACTGGGTGACGCACGAAACCTACGTCGGCAAAGACGAAGTCATGTTCGACCTGATCGGGCACCAGTCGCGCCTGCGCGCTCGCCCGACCGGCATCGTCGTCATCAACACCAAGACGCAGGCCGTCGAGCTGTTGGGGCAGATCACCGAGCGGCAGGAGCAGGACTCGAACGATCTCGGCGTCAACGCCGCCGGCAACGACAGCTACGGCGGCTTCTGGCACTGCAATGGCACGCATGACGGCAAATGGGCGATCGGCGACACCTTCACCGGGAATCTCTGGCTCATCCGCCGCTCGACCGGCGAGCGCACCCTGCTCAGCACCGACCACAAGATGAAGCCGGATCACTCCCATCCGACCTTCAGCGACGACAGCACCCGCGTACTGATCCAGTCGGGCCGGTGGACGGATGGCCAGCGGCTGCAGCTGGTGGTGATCCCTGTGCCGCGGGAGTAGGACATTTTTCAACACGAAGACACGAAGCTCACGAAGTTGTCTTTCGACGCTCGAAAGTCGGCTGACTGAGCAGAGGCGTTGTGTTGAAACAACAGATAGACACAGGTGAACGCAGTTAGGAGAGAGAAAGGCTTTGGCTTTCATCTGTGTTCATCTTGTTCATCTGTGGTTCACTTCCTGCGACAGCGAAAGCTGGTACGCATCCGACGACCGAGAGACAACTTCGTGAGCGTCGTGGCTTCGTGTTTCATTTCCGCATAAAAGAACCGACATGACACCGCATCTGCTCAGCCCCAAGGGATTCAAAGCCGCCGGCGTGAAGGCTGGCATCAAGGCGTCCGGCAAGCGCGACGTCGCGCTGCTCGTCGCCGATCGGCCCGCGACGGCGGCAGCATTGTTCACGACCAACCGGGTCTTCGCCGCGCCGGTCGCGGTCGGCCGTGACCATGTGGCAGGTGGCTCGCTCCGCGCGATCGTCGTCAACTCCGGAAATGCTAACGCCTGTACCGGTAAGCAAGGACTCAAGGACGCGAAGACGATGTGCGCACTCGCCGCGGAAGTGATCGGCGCGAAGGCGAATCAGATTCTCCCTTCCAGCACGGGCATCATCGGCCACCACCTGCCGATGGCGAAAGTCGAAGCGGGCATCCGCAACGCCGCCACGCAGCTTGGCGACTCGCGCGAGCACGCGGAAGCGTTCATGGAAGCGATCCTCACGACCGACCTGGTGCGCAAGGAAGCGGTAACGACCGTAAAGATCGGCCGCGAGACGATTACCATCGCCGGCGTCTGCAAAGGCTCGGGCATGATCGGTCCCCGGCTCGGCATCGAACCCGGCAAGCCGATGAGGGGCCTGCACGCGACCATGCTGGCGTACGTGACGACGGATGTTCAGATCGCCGCGCCCGCGCTGCGAAATCTCCTGATGCCGAGCGCGATGAAGTCGTTCAACTCCGTCACCGTGGATGACCACACCTCCACCAACGACACGCTCGCCGTCCTAGCCTCGGGCGCGAGCGGAGTCAGGCTCGACAGCGCCGGTGCTCTGAAGAAATTCGCGGCCGGCCTCGATGAAGTCTGCGTCTCCCTCGCCAAGCAGATCGCCGCCGACGGCGAAGGTGCGACGAAGATGGTGAGCGTGATCGTCAAAAGCGCCGCCTCCGATCGCGATGCGAATCTCATGGCCCGCGCCATCGCCAACAGCCCGCTGCTCAAGTGCGCGCTCAACGGCAACGACCCGAACTGGGGCCGGATCGTGAGCGCGGCCGGCATGTGTGGCGCGACGTTCGACCCGGATAAGGCCGAGTTGAAGCTGCAAGGCACGCAGGTTTTCAAGCGCGGCACGCCGGTCGCGTTCGATGCGGAAAAGGTCAGCAAATCGATGGACGCCAGGACGCTCGATATCGTCCTGACCTGCAATACCGGCAAGGGACAGGCGACGGTTTACACCTGCGATTTTTCGAAAGAGTACGTGGCGATCAACGCGGACTATCACACGTAAACATCAATCTTGATTAGATGAGCGCAAAGCCCCGCCATGGCCATGGCGGGGCGTAATCATTTCGCAGAAGGCGCGTTTCCCGCTTTCGCGCCCGGCTCGATCTTTTCCATTTCGATCAGCCGGACGGCCAAAGCGGTTTCCGCGAGCGAGCGCTGGAACGCGTAGTACCAGCCCGCCCAGCCGTCGAAGATGCCGCCGCGCAGGATCAGGCAGTAAAACGGCACGAGCCACGGCGCGACGATCTTCATGCGCCGGATTCTGTCGTTGATGCCGAGTTCGCCCTTGCTCATCCCCAGCAGCTTGTTGGCTTCGGCATGGGTGTAGCGGTCCTGTGCCCAGAGCCAGCGCGAGAGCGGCTTGCGATCGTCATGATGAATGTGATTCGCGAGCTGGGACGTCGTGCCGTTAATCTTCACGCGCTGCGTGTGGCCATCCTGCACGTACAGCGCCTTTTCTCTTCGATAGAGCGAACACCGCGGCGGCAGGATCGTGGCGCGCAGCGGCTTGCCGTAGACGCAGTACTTGAACGGGATGAAGTAGCCGTCGAACGTCGGGTTGAGATTGCGAATCTCCTCGACCAGTGCATCGGTGAGCACGTAATCGGAGTCCATCGAGAGGACCCAGGTCGAGCTGACCAGACCCAGGCCGAAGTTGTCCTGATTCGACGCGTTGTCGAACTTTCGCTGCACGAACTGGACGTTCGGAAACGATTTGCAGATCGCCTCGGTGGCGTCGGTGCTGAAGGAATCGACGACCAGCACCTGGCTGGCCCAGCGGAGCTTCTCTAGAACACGGCCGATGTTCGGCTCTTCGTTGTAGGCGAGTATGAGGGGCGTGATCTGGTCGAGTAGCGACATGTTGAAGCCTCAATCCTGCAGCGCCGACGTCGAGCTCTGTGGCCCCTGGCCGCCCTTCCACTCGCGGGCCTTGATCGGCTTGGCCGGGCTGCCGATGGCAACCACATCTTCCGGCAGATCGGAAAAGACGTTGGAGCGCGCCCCGACGACGCTGCGTGAGCCGATCGTCACGCCGGGACCGACGAACGCATCGGCGGCGACCCAGGCGTCATCGCCGATGGTGATCGGCGGCCGCACCAGCGGAAAATCCTTGTAACGATGGTCGTGCGTTCCGGCACACAAGTGGGCGTACTGGCTCACGACGGTCCGCTTGCCGATCTTGATCTTGCCGAGCGAGTAGAGGATCGCCCAATCGCCAACCACGGCGCCGTCGTCAATATCAATGTTCCATGGGATTTCGATGTACGCCGAGGGACGCACGCGGACCCCCTGACCGATCTTGGCGCCGAAGATCCGCAGCAGAAACCGCCGCCACCCGTACCAGTTATGGAAACTCGTTCGGAAGAGAAGCTTGCTGGTGAGCATCCAGAGGGCGCGCTTGACGTTCTGGCCAAAGGTCCAGGGACTGGTAAAGGAGGGCACGATTTCCTCGGTGCGCATGGCGTCTTCCCCGGTGACGGTGCGCTTGGTGAATATGATGGTTGGGATCGGCTTGAGCGGATCGGAATCGTCGACGTGCGCGCGTGACTCATGCACGTCGGATGCATCCGACGACACGCTGTTGACCGGGTCTACGTACGCGTTGCGGACGTTGTTGGCGATGAGCGCGCCGGTAATCGTTTCCTGAGTCCCATCCGCGGCGTTTGCCCGGCCGCGGTTCAGGCGCAGCTGTCCTTCAGATTCGCTCAGCGGATCGCGCGCTTCCGGAATATCGCCGTGCAGACGAACGAGTTCGCGATACTTCAGCTGTACCTGCATCTCGTAGCCGCTGATCGACCAGCAGAGATACCACCCCGCGCGACCGTCGAGGATGCCGCCGCGGATGATCCACATGTAGATGAATCGCCAGATCCACGGCACCGGCAGGTGCGTGAGGATGCGGCTCTTGCCGAAGCGGCGACGAACGGTGCGGTTGTTGAACAGCTCGGCCATGCCCGAAAGCAGGCCTGTCCCCGGCCACGGCTCGGGTCGCTCGTAGATTTCAATCGCTTCAAGCGTCGAATAGCGATTGTGTTTGGCAAAGAAGTTTTCCAGTCCGCGTCGGTCTTCGTGGAGCAACAGTCCCGACAGGTACCCGCTCTGGCCGTCCACGATCATGTGCTCGTGAACCAGTCGATCTTCGTAGTGTGCCTTGCCGCGTTTGAAAAGACGCAGGTTCCAGCTCGGGAAATATCCGCAGTGGCGAATCTCCCGGCCGAAGAAAATGAACACGCGGTTCACGTAGAAGCCGGCCTCCGGCACCTGGTCCGACGGCTTGGTCGTCATCGCCAGGAGCTCTTCGCGCAGCGGGTCGCTGACCGCTTCATCCGCGTCGAGAATGAGAACCCAGTCGGCCTCGAAGGGAAGATGCGTCAGTGCCCAGTTCTTCTGGCGGGCATATCCTTCCCACGCGTGCTCGATAACGGTCGCGCCGTACTCGGCGGCGATCTCGCGGGTGCGGTCGGTGGAGCCGCTGTCGACGACGAAGATATGCCGCACCCAACCCTTGATGCTCTCGAGGGTGTGCGGAAGGTTGAGCTCTTCGTTGAAAGTCTGGATGAGGACGTCGATCACGTTGGGCGATTCTCCACGCAAGTACGGGCCGGGCGATGGGTCAAGACCGACGATCCTGTCCGCTTGTCACGTGGTGTGCAAGGGGCGATTTCGTCTCTCTCTTTCATTCCCATCGGACAATCGTCGACGGGCCTCGCCTCCGCCTCGGGCGCATCGCAGAAACTTAAACGCCGATAAGTCGATTCGAGATGAGTTGCCGATAATGCTCCGCCCAGCGGCGGGCGATCGCCGGCCAGTCGAACCGCTCGGCGACGAACCGCCGCCGCGATTCGATCTCACCGGGAGACGAACCGCTTCCGAATGCATCGATGATGGCCTTGCGCAGCGCTACGGCATCGTATTCCACGACCCGGCCCATGCCTGCCGCGGCGACTTCGCTCGCCAACCCGACCCCGCGCGTGACGATCACCTGCAGTCCCGTTCCCAGCGCCTCGACCACGACGTTGCCAAAGTTCTCCGACCGGCTGGGCAGCACGAAAACGCTCGCGGCCGCATACGCATCGTTCTTCTCGGCCCCATCGAGATGGCCGGTGAGAAGGACACGCCCCCCCACACCATTCGCCTGGAGCATCTGCTCGAGGGTCGCGCGGTAAGGCCGATCAGGGTCGCTGCCGACAATGACCAGCGTCACGTCATCCAGATTCGCCTGCGCGAACGCCGGGATCAGGATCTCGAATCCCTTCTCCGGATTGAGCCGTCCAACAAATAACAGCACCCGCCGGTCGCGAAGTTGCGGGTAGCGGGCGAGAAATCGCTCGGCCGACCCGGCTGCCGCGGAACGGTCCACGCCATTCGGTTCGACGATGCCCGGCGACTTCAGTCCGAGCCAGGCGGATTCGTCCGCTTCCGTTCGAGTCGTATAGTGCATCGCCGTGGCGAGGTTGAGGTCTTTCTTCAGCCGCCACGCGAGCACGCCGCGCTTGAACCAGTAACTTTTCTGCATGATCGGCCAGCTGATCGCGTTGCAGGCGCGCCAGACGTAAGGCTTGCCCGCCCTTCGCGCCTCGACGGCGGCCACGTGCTGGATCTCTTCCCACATGGCGTGAACGTGGACCACATCCGCCTCGGCGATGTGCTTTGCCAAAATCTGACCGAGACCGGCGAGCTTGGAGAATTTCCCGTGGGCCGGCCCGTAAACGTGGCAATCGACGCCCATCTCATGGAAGTGTTTCGCGGCATCGCGGCCCTCGTCGACGATGTAGGTCGCGACGACCGAGACGTCTAAACCGATGGATTTCTGTGCCCGCGTCAGCCCTTCGAGCGCGAAGGTCGGCCCGCCCTGGCTGCGTCGGATCCCGGAAATGGCGTGGAGGACTCTCATTGGGTCGAAACGTGACAACTCGATCGCGCAAAAGACAAACCGGGTGCCCCGGGGCATGGATGCATGACCCGCGCCCGATCGCGGTTCAGGAATACCTGCTCCGGGGCACCCATATCCAGCGAACAAGGGGCGCCCTCATTTCCATTCTCATTGTGCGCGAATCCGCCATTTGTTGCGATGCTGCGCGACCGCTCGATAATCGATTCCGCCAGATGAAGCCCGTGCCCACCGTTCTTCACCTCACCCTCGCCAGCGATGCCGGCGGACTGAGCCGTTACATCATCGACGTCGGGATGGAAATGAAACGGCTCGGCTGGCGCGTGGTCGTGGCCGGCGATACCGGCGCATGGCATGACAAGTTTATCGACAGCGGGCTCGAATACATCGACATCCCGCTCAAGGCCGGCGTCGTCGGCTTCACGCGCAGCAAGAAGATCCTCCGCGACTGGCAGCGCGAGAATGGCCCGATCAACCTGCTCCACACGCATTACCGCCGGGCCACCCGGCTCGCCAGAAAACTCCAGTCCCGCCAGACGCCGCCGATTCTCTACACGCTTCACCTGTCTCATCTCGACGTCTCGGGCTGGCGGCGGATTTTCAGCGACTTCGGCGACCACACGCACATCGCCTCCGAAGATGCGCGGCACTGGCTCGTTCATGATGCGCACGTCCCCAACGCGTGCGTCCATTGCATCCCGCACGGCATCGCAATCGAAAAGTGGCCGATCACCACGCCCGCGATGCGCGCCGCCGCCCGACATGAACTGAAACTCGATCGCGACGACATCGTCGCCCTCTTTGTTGGCCGGCTCGACGAACAGAAGCAGCCGAACTGGTTTGTCGACGCTGGCCTCGCGATCTGCCAATCGAATCCGAAGGCGAAGTTTCTCCTCGTCGGCGAAGGGCCCGACCGAGCCGCGCTGCAATCGGTCATTGGACGTCGGAAGTCGGAAATCCAGCTCCTCGGAGAGCGCGAACCGCTCCAGGCTTATCAGGCGGCCGATCTGCTCGTCTCCTGCAGCTGGCGCGAGGGTTTCGGCTACGCGCCGGCCGAGGCGCTCTGCACCGGGCTGCCTGTCCTGCGGACCAAAACCAGTGGCACGCACGAAACGATCATCGAGAACGTTACGGGCAGAAGCGTCGCGATCGACAAACACGCGTTCATCGAAGCGGCTCGCGAAATGCTCGGTAATCCGCACGCTTTGCACGCGATGGCGCCCGCGTGCGCCGCCCATGCCCGCCAACACCTCCGCTTCGACCAGCAGATTCATCGCACGCTCGCCCTCTATCAATCGATCGCTACACTCAATAACCATTCATGATCACAAGCTGGCAAAAACTTCATGGCGAGTCGTTCAAAGGTGTGCAGGCGCTCGTGACCGGCGGCGCAGGGTTCATCGGGTCGCATCTCGTCGATGCGCTGACTGAACTCGGCGCGATCGTGAGTGTCTATGACGATTTCACCTCCGGCCAGCAAGCGAACCTGAATCCGAAGGCGACGCTGATCCGGGCTTCAATTCTCGATCGCAGTTCGCTCGCGAGCGCGATGGCCGGGAAATCGCTGGTGTTCCACCAGGCCGCACTCGTGTCGGTGCCTGCGAGCATGAACGACCCGGTCCGGTACAACGAAGTGAATGTCGACGGCACCGCCTACGTGCTCGAGGCCGCGCGGCTCGCCGGGGCGAAACGCGTCATGTTCGCCGCCAGCAGCAGCGCCTACGGCGACTCGGATGAGCTTCCCAAGCATGAAAAGATGCCGCCGCTCTCAAAAAGCCCGTACGCGGCGAACAAGGTCGCGGGCGAGCACATCCTCCGCGCCTACGCCAACAGTTTTGAGCTCGACGCCGTCAGCCTGCGATACTTCAACATCTTCGGCCCGCGTCAGCGCGCCGACAGTCCATACAGCGGTGTGATCGCGAAGTTCGCGGCGATGCTGCTTGCGGGAAAGAACCCGCCCATCACCGGCGATGGCTCTGCGACGCGCGACTTCACGTACGTCGCGAATGCCGTCCACGCGAATCTGCTCGCGGCGCGTCACCCGTCCCGCTTGAACGGTGAAGTGTTCAACGTCGCGACCGCCCAGCGGATCAGCATCACGCAACTCGCCCAGACGATGGCGCGGTTGCTCGGCCGCGAAGATCTCGCGCCGACGTACCTTCCCCCCCGGCCGGGCGATGTGAAGGACAGCCTTGCCGACCTCCACCGGATCGAATTGACATTCGGCTACAAAGTGATCGTCGACTTCGAGTCCGGCCTGCAGGCGACGCTCGACTGGTACAAGTCGATCTCGTAGTCGGTGCCCCACCGAGCCGGTTTTTTCTGGCAGTATTCTTTGATTCGGGTCGAATGCCGGGAACGGCGCGTTTTGCCACGCCCGCGTGTAAAACCATGTTTTTCTTGACCGCTCGGACGGATTGTCTATTTTACGGCAAATCAATTTCGACAGGTTAGTGCGGCGTCCGGCTTTCGCCGACCGCCGCCTCAAGGGAAAAAGGAGAGATCGAATATGCAAGTCACCACCAAATGGGCGCTTCGCGCCGCCGGGATCCTCTCGTCATTCATCGCCGCTCAGAGCGCGTCGGCCCAGCTCGTTTTCGGCACGACGACGACCACCACCACCAACCCCGCCGCCGTCTATCTCAATGTCACCACCGGCCAGACGACCACGCTGTGGAACTCGGCCGCGAATAAGAAGGTGAACGGCCTCGCCGCCGACCCGGTCGGCCGTCGACTCTACGCCAACGATTCGGCCCGCTTGAACTTCTGGGATTACGGTAACCTCGGCACCGTACCCACGTTCATTGCCGGCCTGTACCGATCGAATGGCACCACGACCAGCGCCACCGGTTTCAGCGGACTCGCCTGGGCCAACGGCAAGCTCTACGGCTCGACGTCGTTCGCCAGCACCACGTTCACGCGCGGCATCTACGAGATCCCACTGGTCCCCAACGCCAGCAACCAACTCCTCACCACGCAGGTCTGGGCGGAGCCCGTCAACAGCGGCGCGCTGCAGCTTGAAGGGCTCGAGTTCAACACGATCGACGGGCTTTTCTACGCCGTGCAGGATGCCGACACCACCGCCAACGGCGTCACGCTCACCCGAGGCCTCTACACCATCGACGTCTTCGGAACCGGCGCCTACACCAAGATCGCTAACTTCCCAGGCAGCAACACCCGCATCGACGGGCTGGCCATCGGCGGCGGCAAGGCGTGGCTTACCCAGCAGACCGGCGCGTCCAGCGTCGTCGAAATCTTCCCGTTCGATCTCACGACGCAAACCTACGGCACGACGATCAGCTTCACCCTCGTCGACGGCACGAACCGCGCCTCGGGCGCGGCCTGGGCGCCGGGCGCACTCCCCGAGCCGACCGCGTGCCTCTCGCTCGCGGCCCTCGCGGTTCTCGGCCGGCGTCGTCGCGATTGAGTTGGCCCTGCCCGGTTCTGACGTAGAAAGCGTCCGGGTCATTCCGGACGCATTTCCGTTTCCGTTCTTCACGGGTGTTCTGATGGACAGCCTCTCCCCGGTTTCCGCCCAGTACACGCTCACCTACGAAGAGTTTTCCGAGGCGTTCCGCGAGCGCATGCGCAAGACGCTGGTGAAGGCGATCATCACGCAGACGGTCTTCACCGCGCTCATCTTCATGCTGGGCGACTGGTACCTGAACGGCCTGCTCCTGCGATCCGCCTGGAGCCTGGTGTTTCTCGGTTTGCTGGTCGTCGGATTCATCCGCATCTGGTACACGATCCGCAGGCAAATGCGCGACCTATACGAGCGGCCGTTTATCGCCGAGCACACGCGTGCGACGTTCAGCAAGCAAGGCGTCGAGTTTCACACTCTCTCGATCGAAACGCGCATCCGGTGGGGCGGCTTCAGCCACTTCGTGTCCAATCCGAAGCTGATCAAACTCTCGCGCGGGCCGGTACTGAACTACATCATCCCCGCGCGCGGGTTCGAGAGCGAGCAGGACTTTCGACGCGCGGTCGCGTGGTGCGCTCACAACATCGCAAACGCAAACGACTCCGGCCGTGGCTTCGAGGTGGCGATGCCGGTGAAGCCCGATGATTTCACTTCGCAGGCACGATCGAGTTGAGGTAGTGCTCGAGATTCGAAAAGCCGTCCGCAGCGATCCTCGACCCGTCCGTCGCATCGTTCGGATTCAGGCCGTTGGCTTTCTCCCATTCATCCGGAATCCCGTCGCGATCGGAATCGGGCTTGACGTCGGCCGATTTGAGTTCCGGCCAGCCGCCGACGTCCTGCTGTGAGTTGATCAGCTTTCCGGTTCGGTTCTTCACGTCATCGAGAATGCGCGCATCGACCGCATCGCGCTTCGGCAACGTCGCGCCGGCGCGCTCCAGCACCATCGGATAGGCATCCTGTGCCGACTGCGTCTCGACCGGCGCGACCTCAAACGGCTTCTGCACGAGGCAAACCTCGGCCGTGGGCATGGCTTTGGCGGTGCCATTCGAATTCGAACCTTGCTTGAACGCGACAAAGCCGTTCCCATCCGCGCTCGCCGCGCCCTCAAAGACGTTCCCCTGCTGGAACATCCGGCTGTCGTCCGACCAGACGGTGAACAGCTCGCCGCTGGTGCGATGGGCCGCGGTGTCCGGCCCCGGCCGGTAGTAGTTGTTCACATAGTTGAAGTCATCGGTCTCTCCGCCGTAGCTGGCGCCGGAGTTGTAGATGACGTTGTTCCGGCAATCGATCAGGCCGCGGCCTTCCTTGAAGTAGCCGATGCGCGGCGCGCGGCTCGCCGCGTGGGCGATCAGGTTGTGATGATACGATCCGCCGCCGCCCACCTTCGTGCCATCGGGCTTCTCGATAATGCGTCCGTCCCAGCCGGTGGCGTAGCCGTGCGCACCTTTGACGTGAACCGAGTTGTTCAGCGGCTCCGCGAGGATGCACCACTGCACCGTCATGTTGCCGCTGCCTTTGACGACATCGTTGAGCGAGTCCGTCGACCAGCTGAGCGAGCAGCGATCGATGATGACGTGCTGACTGTTCCAGATCGTGAGCGCGTCGAGCTCGACCGTCTCGAGATCACCCGGACGCAGACGGAGATAGCGGACGATGACGTTTTCGGTATTGGCGATGAACAACTCGTGCCCGGCGAGACAGATTCCATCTCCGGGCGCGGTCTGGCCGGCGATCGTGACGTTGGCGTGTTCGAGCTTGAGCCGGCTCTTGAGCCGGATCGTTCCCGAGACGTTGAAGACGACAGTGCGGTCGCCCTGGCTCAACGCGTCGCGCAGGGAACCCGCGCCCGCGTCATCGAGGGTGGTGACGACATACACCGCCTTGCCGCGGCCCCCGGATGCGCTCGCGCCAAACCCCTCGGCACCCGGAAATGCCGGCACGGCCGCATTTGCGGAAAGGAGCGTCAGGAACGAGGCGCTCGTCACGGCGAGCGATGCGAGTTTCGACATCCGTACACTCCGCCATAGAAGCTGGGTAATAAAAAGAGAACTCACGCGATCATTGCGACGTCGTCCGCAACGCCGATCGGGCCCGGCCGCAACTGTACGACCTTCCCGGGCCTGGCCCAGGGAAGCGAACTCGACTCGCTCGGCAGCGTGGCGGACTCGAAACACTCATCGAGCGCTTCGGCGAGCCCGTCCACCACCACCATCGAACCTTCTTCGCTCGGCCGCAAGCGCAACGCACTCGCGGGCACACGCGTAATGGCGGCACCCGACTCCTGAGCCGCCGCCGCACACAGCGTGTGCGCGAAAGCGGTCCGGGGCGTGCAAGGGAGGGGCGCACCGCTTCGGACCGCAGCGATCGACTGCCAGATTTTCTGATCGCGTTCGCGTTCGGGCGAGCCGTAGTTGCGCGTTGTGCCGTCGCGAAAGGTCGCCTTGATCTCGCCGTCGCGGTTGTCATAGGTGACCGTGGCCCGTTCGAACTCGTAGACGAAGCTCGGGCCGTGCCGGTCGTAGGTGGCGTGGGTGGTGTAAAAGAGCAGCTCGGCGCCGCCGGGCATTTCGCAGCGCATCGCGGCGGTGTCGAAGTTTTCGATGTCGTTGGCGCGATAGAGTTCCGCCTGGACGGTGAGCGGCACCAGCGCCGACTCAATTCGCTCGCCGAGCAAGAACAGCATGTTGTGAAGGTAATGTGCCGTCGCGTTGTTGACCGGACTGTCGTACACGTCCTCGCCGCCGGGCGCGTGAATTTTGCCGGCCCAGTTGTTGCGACGAAAGTAGGCTTCATCGCGGGGGAAGTCGACACGCGTCCTCAGCCGCAGCGCTCGACCGAGCTGGCCCGACAGGATATCGCGCTTCAGCGAAAGGACCGCCGAGCTGAACGACCACTGATAGCCGATGCCAATGAACTTGCCCTGCTTCTGCGCCACCGCTTCGGCGCGTAACACGCGCTGTCCGTCGTGGACGCTGCCGGCCAATGGCTTCTCACACAGCACGTTCGCGCCGGCACGGATGGAATCGCAAATCTGCGAGGCATGCAGATGAATGGGCGTGCAGAGGATGATCAGGTCCGTTTCCGGGTGCGCGCCGAACAGGCCGAGCATCGTGGGATAAATCGGCAATTCGCGGGCGCGCAGCGCGTCGATGGAGCGGCAGCGCTGCGGGAACGGATCAACGGCGGCGACGAACTCGAACTCTGCCCCTGGCTTATTCGCCAACAGCGCATCCACATACGAATGCCCGTACCCTGATATGCCCGCCAGCGCGACTGTTACCGGTTTCGCCATGATCCACTTTCAGCATTCGGACGAGGCTCGCGGTACAACCCGCGGCTACGTCCTCCACAGCCTAAACGCCGGAGTTCGCGCAGCAACCGCAATGCCTTTCGATATCGAGCATCACTCTTGCAGTTTCGCGTACCGCGGGCCGAAGGTGGAAACCGGGCATCCGAAAAGACAACTCAGGCCGCGCTGCTTGTCGCCAAAATCGAGGATCCATCCGGCGACATCGGACCGGAAATGAGCGTCTCGCTTCACTCGGGAACGCCGGCCGCAAAACGGAAACGCGCGTACGCGCCACCGGGAAGACGCATGTCGTAGCTAAAGAGCGGCACCCGCATTTTCCGACTCGGCCCGGTTATGAGACGGCACGATTGCAGGTGTTTGAATGTCGAAATGGGTGGTTTATGGTAGGATTTACCGAGGCATCCGGTAGAGGCATCACTTTGGCGGGTCGAGTCTTGAGTCCGTCGGAGGGCGAGGCTTCGACGAAGGGCGCTCGACCGAATAGCGATTTTCCCGCGGAGGCGAAAACGAAATGGCCGAACGAACCAACGCGACCGGGCGCAAGGCGATTGCCCAACGGCCCATCCGACGCATCGCGCTCATCGTCGAGTCCGCCGTCGCGCCGCGCCGCATGATGCTCACAGGCGTCGCGCGCTACATCCAGGAGCACGAGCCCTGGTCGGTTTATCTCAAACCCGTCGGCGTGGAAAAGAGCCTGCGCAGCTGGCTCGAAGACTGGCGCGGCGACGGCATCATCGCCGCCGTCGCCGATCCCGATACGCATGTCGTGACCAACATCGGCATCCCCGTCGTGGACGTGGTCGGCGTCCTTCGACACGAAAAGGTGCCGCTGGTTCACACGAACGATCACTCCGTCGGGCGACTTGGAGCAGAACACCTCCGCGAACGCGGCTTCCAGCATTTCGCGTTCTGCGAATACAAGGATCAGTTCTGGTCGGAACATCGCCGTGAGGGATTCAACGCTTACCTCAAGGAGTTCGGCTTCAAGGCGAGCACTTACACCATGCCGCTGCCCGGTCCAGGCTCCGGCGGGCCGGAAACGTGGGAGGCGCAGCAGACCAAGCTCGCCGAATGGCTGGGCACGCTCCCCAAGCCCCTGGGCGTGATGGCGACCAACGATCTGATGGGCCAGCAACTGCTCGAAGCGTGTTTGCGCCTGCGCGCGAGCGTCCCCGAGGAAATTGCCGTCGTGGGCGCGGACAACGACGAACCGATCTGCCGCATCGCGTCGCCACCGCTCTCGAGCGTGATCATCAACGACCACCAGCGCGGCTACGAGGCGGCCGCGCTCTTGGACCGGATGATGAACGGCGAGCCGCCGCCGACCGGGCCGACCTACGTCGAGCCGGCCGGCGTGGTCTCGCGCGCCTCGACCGACTCGCTCGCGATCGAAGACGCCACGATCGTCAAAGCGCTCCGATACCTTCGCGACAATGCCTGCGAAGGTGCGAACGTGGATGACGTCGTCCGCAACGTTCACGTCTCACGCAGCGTGCTGGAGCGCCGTTTCCGCCGATGCGTCGGCCGATCGATCAACGAGGAGATGGTGCGCGTCCGATTGAATCGCGCGGTGGAGCTGCTTTCCGGCACGACGCTGGAGTTGAAGGTGATCGCGCAGCGCGCCGGCTTCGGCACGCAGGCGTACATGAACGCCGTCTTCCGCGCCAAGATGAGCAAGACGCCGGGTTCGTTCCGGCATCAGATCAAGCCGCTGCCGAATCGGTAACGCGGAAGGGCGCGCGATTCGCATCGCGGGCATTGGTCCGATGGGCTGACGCAGTTACTAGAAATCTCGAATCACGTGCCGGAGGCCCGTGCCACATCCGATTGCGTCGGCGATTGCGCTGCGGACGCCGGCCTGGCGTCTTTCGCCGGCAGGAAAAAACTCCGCGCCAGGAGGATCGCCACGCCGCACACCAGCAGGCAGTCGGCGACGTTGAAGATGTACGGGAACACCAATCGGTCGGTGCCGGGATAGTTCACGCCGGGAATGCTCCACGTGCCCAGCCAGTGGACGCCGGGCAGGCCCAGGATCATGTCGCGGACGTAGCCGTAGACGATCCGGTCGTACATGTTGCCGAGCACGCCCGCGAGCAGACAGCCGAGCAGCACCGCCTCGAACCGGCTGCGCGTCTTGGAGACCAGGTACATCAGGAAGCCGATCGCGGCGATGGAGACGACAACGAACATCGTCTGCTTCCCCTGCCCGAGGCCGAACACCGCGCCCTCGTTCACCGTCGCGTGAAACTCCAGCAGCTTGGGGATGACATGAACCGCCCCTTCGTCGCTGCCGCCCACTTCCCAGCGGTTGCGCGAATCGGAGAAGGTCACCTCATCGAGAAGGCGCGTCGACGGGTTGGAGAACGCGAGCCACTTGGTGAACAGATCGACGCCCAGACCGAGCGCGCAGGCGAAGACGAAGAGGGTAATCGCGGCCGTCGCGGAACGAAGGGGTCTGGCGCTCATGTGGTTGCCGATAGTAACCAAGTTCCGCCGTTTCGCGAGCAGGAAGAAAACAGTCACCAATACCCACCGATCCGACACCGATTGGAGAAGCTATCGATCGGTGCTGAACGGTGTAGATCGGTGACTTAGCGTTCGGACGTCGATCCATTGCGCCGGGCGAAGAACATCCCGTAGCGCGGGTCATTTTTCTGCGGCTCCCACTGCGTGGTGAAATCCGCGGCGTCGAGTCGCTGCTTGAGCTGCGCGAGCCCATCCGGTCGGTCGTTGCTCGGGTGGAACTCGCCGTGGATGCGCTGGATCTTCGCCAATGTTTCCTTCGAAGCGTTCAAGAGCACATCGTACTCCGAGCCTTCAATGTCGATTTTCAACAGGTCGCACGATGCGATGCGATCGCGATCGAACACCGTATCGAGTGTGACGCACTGGACATCGACGTGGTTCGAGCGGTCGTGGATTTCTCCCTGCGGCTGTGCGGAGAATCGGCCGGTGCCGCGGGCGGCAGCGGCGGAGTAGAGCGTCAGCGTGCCGTTCATTCCGCCGACGGCCTGGTTGTGAATCTCGACATTCTTCAGCCCGGCGGTGTTCTGACGAAGCCGCTGGAAATTGTCGGGCATTGGCTCGAAGGTGATGACGCGGTCGCTCACCGCCGAGGCGCGCAGCGTGAAGAGCCCGACGTTGCCGCCAAGGTCGATCACCGTCCCGAGCCGCGTCGGCAGCGTGGCCATGTGATACGCATCGCGGGCAAAGATCTCGAAGAAGACCGAGACATCCTGCGTCCCGCCGCGCAGGTCGACGGCACGCTCCACCGCGCCGCCCTTGAGCCGTGCACGGACGGTCTGGCCGGCCCGGTGGTGCTTGCGGACGCGGACGAGGGTCATCGCATCCGAGGTGAACTGGCGGAGTTGCAGGTAGTCGCGAATCGTTCGAATCATCGTCGCGGGAGCGTAACCGAACGTCGTGCCGATTCCGATTGGCGCCGGATGTTCCGATTTCACCGATCAAGAGGTCATCCGATCGCCCCGCTCCGCGAATTTGTCTGTTGTCAGTTTGAAGCTCGCGTTTATGCTGAACGTGCGGATTAGAGATTTTTGCGAACGGCTGGAGGGAAACATGGAGCATCGTGCAATGAGAAGTCGCGCGCGGCTGCTGGCGATCACCGCGCTCGCTGGACAGTTTGCGTCGGCAGCGCTCGCCGTGACCGTTCAGAATCTCGTTCCTAACCCCACCAATGCGCCGCTCTTCCACGCCGTGGCAATCGACGGAAACCTTGCCATCGCCGGCGGACAGTATTTCAACCGCCCGGACTTCATCTTCACCGATGAAGGGGGCGCCTTCCTGTTCAACGCCTCCACCGGCGCTTACATCCGCAGTCTCTATCCGACCGAAGTCTGGCAGAATCCGATGTACGGATGTGCCGTAGACCTCGGCGGCGGACGCGCCATTGTCGGCGCGTACCGCGACCGGGTCGGTTTTGGCCCGTCCGACTACGGTGCTGCCTACGTCTACAACACCAGCGACGGCAGCGAACTCTTCAAGCTCAACAGCAATCAACAGCAGCTCGGCGGACACTTCGGCGAGGCGGTTGCGATCAATTCCCAGTTCGCGGTCGTCGGCGCGCCCTGGGAAAGCGACTTGACCGGCAGCGTCTATCTCTTCAATCCCGCCACCGGCCAGCAGATCGACCGACTCGCGCTCGCGTCGCCGGAGGATCGAGCCGAGTTCGGCTCCTCCATCGCCATCGACGGCGCCAGGGCCGTCATCGGCGCGGTCGGCGGGTTCACCGGCTCGGGCGGCGGCGCGTTCCTGTACGACCTGAACACCCGCACGCAGGTCGCCCCTCTGGTTGCGCCCGATCTCGCCGGCGGCTCTCACTTCGGCATCGACGTCGCCATTTCCGGCAACCGCATCGTCGTCGGCGCGATTGAAGGCTTCGGCGGCACGGGTTCCGCCTACGTGTTCGATGCCACCGACGGCCACTTCATCCGTAAACTCACTGCTGCCGACCTCGTCGCCGGCGACGCGTTCGGCATCTCCGTCGCGATCGAGGGAAACATCGCAATGGTCAGTTCGCGTTCGGGTACACCCGTCGGCAACGCAGGGGCGGTATACGTATTCGACGTCAACACCGGCGCAGTGCTGGACAAGTTCCAGTCGAACGTGCCTCAGCTCAACTCCGATTTCGGCTGGCAAGTCGATTTCACCGGCACGACCGCCGTGATGGGAACCTCGCAATCTTCCGCGTATCTCGCGCAGGGGTTCAACATCCCCGAACCCGCTTGCCTGCTGGGCTTTGCCGGTACCTTGCTCCTTGGCCGGCGACGGGCCTGAGCGCAACGGGATCGGAGACCTGCCGAAGCCCTCGGACCGCGGTATTGGCTTATCACCTCATCCACGGGTGCCCCGGGGCAACGTACTCGTTGACCCGCGTCCCGGTGCGCGGGTCATGGGTACATGCCCCGGGGCACCCCTCCCTATGCGGTTGCCGTGGCCCTTGAACCGGGCGTTTAATTTCGCTCTGGAAATCTACGCCCAACCGCCCAACAAAAAAATAAATATTTTGAGGAGCCACCAAAACATGCCCGGC
>JANOBD010000111.1:0-1740 GCA_031411495.1 Phycisphaerae bacterium
CCTGGTTCAACCGGCGTCGGCGCGCCGGGTGTATCAGCCCGGAGTGTATCAGTGGGTCGCGCAACCTTACGTGGCCCGCCCCGCGACGGCTCACGTGGTGCACACGCCGCCGGTGGTTGCACTGGAAAAGCGCCACGTGCTGGTGCAACAGAGTGGCTACGGCTGGCAGCGTTCGGGACACCATTGGTGAGTCCGCGACGCGACGGGGCATTCGTCTAGCGTTCGAGCGTCGTGCCCCTTTCATTTCCATGCGCATTCGTGCATGACGGCCAGATCGCCTTCCGCAGCACGGTCGGCGGGATGTGAGGGCTGTCGGGGCGCCACAATTCGCCCGACAAGCCTGGGTACGAAATCTGGTGTGATTGCGAGCGCGGCGGGACCCTGACGGATCATGCGTAATTCAATTGCGATCATGAACACGAAGGGTGGCGTCGGAAAGTCTACCGTGGTTCTGGCATTGGCCGAAACGATGGCCACGTTCCACGGCAAGAATGTGCTCGTCATCGACTCCGACAGTCAGGCCAGCGTGAGTTCCATGCTGATGACCCCTGTCAATCTGCACAAGCTGCAATCCGAAGGCTTGACGCTGGTCGATTTTCTCATTTCGTCGGTGCTGAACAATACGCCGGCCGAATGGCCCCGTTTCGTGGTTCGTGGCGTGTCCGATGTCGACGATGCCCGCTCCGTTTTTCTCATTCCGAGCGACATGCAGTTGACGCTGTTCGAGCGCGAAGTCTCGAAGGAGAGCCTGCACGGCCGCCTTCGCAGCTCCATTCAGTCGCTTCTCGGCCATGTCCGCTCCGTCTTCGACGTCGTCCTGCTCGACTGCCCGCCGGGCTTGTCCGTGCTGACGGAAAGCTGGTTGCGGGAGGCCGACTTCCATGTCTCGCCGACCAAGGCCGATTACGTATCGAGCTGCGGATTGGAAGTCTTTCGCCGCTTCAAGGCACTCAATCCTGAGATGGGGTTCGCGCAGAATCTCGGCGTGCTGATCAACATGAAGGACAACAATTCAGGCACCGACAACGAGTACCATCGTTGGCTTGCGGCCAATGCGGACAACTACTGCTTCGAGCAGGCCATCCCGCGCGCTGCCGCGATGCAGGATGCCGCCCGCTTCCAGGTGCAGGACAGATCCTACCAGGCCAAGTATCCCGGCGAGGCCGGCAAGGCGCTCAAGGCCGTCACGATCGAGATTCTCGAGCGCATGGCGATCGCCAATCGCGAGGCTGCCACCCGGCGCGCATAGTCTCTGCGCGAGACGCGTATTGCGCTCTGGACGCCGTCCACCTACGCTTCCCCCGCATGATGCAGCGCCAGCCGACGAACGCCGATCCCTCTTTCTCGCGGCGCACCCTCTATGCGCCCATCGAACCCCACGCCGCGGGCATGCTGCCGGTTTCCGGTGGTCACCAGATCTATTACGAGGTCAGCGGCAATCCCAACGGGAAGCCGGTACTCATCGTCCATGGCGGCCCCGGCGGCGGGTCCAATCCCACCATGCGTCGCTACCACGATCCTTCCCGGTACCGGATCATACTCTTCGACCAGCGGGGCTGTGGACGATCGACGCCGCACGCGTCGCTGGAGAACAACACCACATGGCATCTCGTGGAGGACATGGAGCGCTTGAGACGCCATCTCGGCGTCGAGCGCTGGCAGCTGATGGGTGGGTCCTGGGGTTCGACGCTGGCGCTGGCCTACGCGCAGCGACATCCTTCGGCCGTCAGCGACATGATC
>JANOBD010000112.1:0-2483 GCA_031411495.1 Phycisphaerae bacterium
CTGGCGCTATCAGCAACAGCAACGGCGAAGGCAAGGCTGTCTTCGACCTCGATATGCTGAAGGCGCTTCCCGTGACGACTTTCAAGACAAAGACGACGTGGACCGAAGGTATCAAAAGCTTTACGGGCGTCTCCTTGCAGGCCCTTTTGGCGGCTGTTGGTTCTACCGGTACGGTTGCCAAGTCGATCGCATTAAACGACTACGGCGTCGATGTTCCTGCGTCTGATGCGGTGATAGATGGACCCATTGTTGCTTATCTGATGGATGGCCAGCCCATGCCCGTCCGCGACAAAGGCCCGCTCTGGATCGTCTATCCATTTGACGCAAAGCCCGAATATCGGACCGAGGCAACTTACACAAAGTCGATCTGGCAGCTTTCCCGCATTGAAATAAAATAGGATTCATGGACAACCTGTCGAAAAATTCTGATCTAACATTCCTCTCAAAAATATCCGGGATCATCCGTCGGGACTATTTGATTGCCTTCATGATTATCGGCATTGTTGTCGTTCTCGTTGTGCTTGGCAATCAAGTCGCAGGTCGCATGGAAGCGCTGCGGTCTGCTCCCCAGGATAATGCGCAGTGGAACCTGGCTCAGCTTGATGTCGAGTTGTTGGCCCTTGACGTGGCAACCCAGAACGCAAACCAGGGCAAATCCGGGTCGCTGGTTGAATTGCGACGGCGATTTGACGTTTTTTATAGCCGTGTCAGCACGATCCGGCGAATGCCATTGTTCTCTGAAAACCTTGTGGAAAAAACGTCCGTTGGCAGCATGTCCGGGATCAGGTCCACGTTAGATGGCCTTGTTCCGCTGATGGATGGTCCGGACGACATGCTTTTGGCAAATCTGCCGCAAGTCTCTGCGGCGGTTGACACCATGCGACCTTTGGCACGGCAAATCGGGCTAGACGGTGTGAGAGTTTATGCGGCCCAATCCGACGCCAAACGTGATGAGTTTGCCAGTCTGCTTGGTCGGACTGCAATTGTGAACGGCTTTCTGATCGTTGGATTGGGTACAGTGCTGCTGTTCCTGGTGCGGCAAACACGGATATCGCGCCGGCGTACGCGTGAGATGTATATCATAAGCGACCGCAATGCCAGCACGGTCAATTCTGCCCTTGACGCCATCATTGCGGTAGACATGGACGGAGTGATCGTGGAGTTCAATCCGGCAGCCACGCGGATTTTTGGCTATTCGCGAAACTCTGCCATGGGCGCCAAGCTTGACCAGCTTATTGTACCCGAGCGCTATCGAGAGGCACACCGCAAGGGAATGGAACGATACAGTAAAACCGGAAAGAAACATGTCATTGATGCCGGACGCGTTGAAATGGCTGCACTGCGGGCTGATGGTTCTGAATTTCCGATCGAGCTTTCACTCGGTGTGACACATGCCGCTGGCGGGCAATTGATCATAGCCTTTTTACGCGATATCTCTCTGCGCGTGTCGCAGGAACAGGAGCTGCGTGCGGCGCGCGATGAGGCTTTGGATGCCGCGAAAGCAAAATCCCAGTTTCTGGCGATCATGAGCCATGAAATGCGGACGCCGTTAAATGGTGTGATGGCGGTGCTGGACTTGCTCGACGCCACAAAACTGGAAAAAAAGCAAAAAACCTACGTCAAGACCGCCATTACATCTGCCGAGATCCTGAAACAGCATGTCGATGATGTTCTTGATCTCACCCGGATACAGGCAGGCAGGCTGGAGTTCTTCCCGCGCTCCTTCAATCTGGTTGAGCTGCTTGAAGAAGTTGAGAACATCAACCTCGCAACGGCGGCCGCACGACGAAACAGGATTTCGCTTACTGTGAGCATGCCGCAGCCTTATTTCGTGGCGGATCGCAAGCGCATCCACCAGGTTCTGACAAATCTCATCGGCAATGCCATCAAATTCACCCAGAATGGTCGCATCAAAATTTCAGCGCAGTTCTTGAAGGTTGAGGCGAACGTCGTGACAATTGAGTTTGCCGTGAGCGACACGGGGGTGGGGATTGCAGAGGATCAACAGTCGCGCATTTTTGAAGAGTTCGTAACGCTGGATGCTTCATACCAGCGCAGTGCTGCCGGTGCAGGACTGGGTCTTCCGATTTGCAAAAGTATCGTGGAAGCGATGAACGGAGAAATCGGAGTCAATAGCCAGCCTGGCACAGGCTCCACATTCTGGTTCCGGCTTCCCCTCAAGGCTGCATTTTCGGATGAAAAGCCCGTCGATGACACGTTGGAGCAGAAATCACACACGGCCACACGGCGACGGTTGAAAGTCCTCGTGGTAGAGGACAATGAAACCAATCGCTTTGTCGCCGGGGAAATGTTGCGAGCAGCACATTGCGATGTTGTACTCGCAGGTGATGGCGCGGAAGGTGCCATGCTGGCCTCGGCCAAGAAATTCGATCTGATATTCATGGATCTCAGCATGCCCACGATGAACGGCTGGGACGCCGCAAGACTGATCCGCTCACGTGTCGAAGCAAAGTCGCGACAGA
>JANOBD010000113.1:0-1677 GCA_031411495.1 Phycisphaerae bacterium
AAACACCCCGTGATCGTCTCGACCAGCATCGTGGCGCGGATCGTGCCGCGCGGGATGCCGAGCTCGGCCTGGGCATGGACGAAAATGTCGTTCCAGAGGCGCGCCTCGAGGTGGCTCTCGAGCTTCGGCAGGTAGAAGAAGCGGCCGCCGCGCGCGTGGTTGCGGAAGAAGTAGAGGCCGAAGTCGAAGAGCGATCCGGACATCGGCGCGCCGTCGACGTGCACATGCGCCTCGTCCAGGTGCCAGCCCCGCGGCCGGATGACGAGCGTCGCCACGGTAGCGGCGAGGCGGTACGACTTACCCTCGGGGCTCGTGAACGCGAGCGTGCGACGCACCGCGTCGATGCAGTTGGCCTGCCCGTCGACCATGTTCTCCCAGGTCGGTGACGTGGCGTCCTCGAAGTCGGCCATGAAGACCTTCGCCCCCGAGTTGAGCGCGTTGATCATCATCTTGCGCTCGACCGGGCCGGTGATCTCGACGCGGCGATCGTCCAGGTCGGCCGGAGCGGGTGCGACCTGCCAGTTGCCCTCGCGCACCGCGCGCGTCTCGTCGAGAAAATCCAGCGCTTCGCCCTCATCAAGTCGTCGTTGCCGCTCGGCGCGCGCGGCGAGCGCAGTGCGGCGCGCATCGCGGAAGCGTCGCTGGAGCGCCGCAACGAAGGTGAGGGCGTCGGGGGTCAGGACGCGCTCCTGGCCCGGCGCTGGCGGAGCGAGCAGCTCCAGGCCGGCGGGGTTCGACTGCGCCATGCGTCGGCTCCGGTGGGTTTGGACGACGAGCGAAGGCGGCTGACCGCGAAAGCCTGGAGCGTCGCCCGCGCGGTATCTTCTCGAGTGCGCGTCGTCGCGCGCGGCTCGGTCGTGCCAGAGACGTGCCACCGGTCGAGGACGCCTGACGTCCGTTGCACCGGCCCTGACGGGGCGAAACGCCTCAGGCATGCGGGACGATGCATCGCTCTGTCGCCCCATGTCCACAGGCTGCGTCACGGTGGCGCAGTGACCGTAGCGCTGCCCATCGGGTCGCATCTCGTATCGCACCGTTGGCGCGCGACCCGTGACCGGTCGCGCGAGCCTGCTCCCCCCGGAGGTCCGTCATGCAGTCGTCGCTCGTTCGTCGCGTGTGTCCGTCGCTGCTAGCCGCCGGCATCGCGCTCGCCGCCGCCGCGTGCGCGCAGGATCCCGTCGCCCCGCGAGCCGACGAGGTGCTGACGGCGCTCCCGCGCTCGCTCACGACCGAGGAGCGCGCCATCATCGCGGGCACCAACCGATTCGCATTCGGGCTGCTGCGCGACGTGACCGCGCAGGTCACCGCGGACCGGAACGTCTTCGTTTCGCCCCTGAGCGTCTCGGTGGCGCTCGGCATGGCGATGAACGGCACCGCGGGCGAGACGCAGGCGCAGCTGCGCGCTACCCTGGGCTTCGGCGCGCGGTCGCTCGAGGACGCGAACGCGGCCTACCGGTCGCTCATCGATCTGCTGCGGACCGTCGACCGCGGCGTGGACTTCCGCGTGGCGAACTCGGTGTGGCAGAGCGGCTATCCCATCCGGCCGGAGTTCCTCGCGCGCGTTGGCCAGAGCTTCGACGCCGAAGCGCGCACGCTGGACTTCAGGAGCGCTGGAGCGCCGGATGCGATCAACGCGTGGGTGAAGGACAAGACGAACGGGAAGATCCGGACGATCGT
>JANOBD010000114.1:0-5843 GCA_031411495.1 Phycisphaerae bacterium
ACTGGTTCGATGCGTGCCGTTTGGCCACGTACCAGATCCCGCCCACCGTCAACGCGAGTCCGCCAATGGGCAGCAACCACGGTCCCACCTGATCCAGGAAGACCGGCGTCAGCGCACACGCCCCGCCGGCCACTCCGAACCCAGCTCCAAGCGCGGGTGATTTGAGAACGGTGAATCCGACGACGGCCAGAACCGCAAATCCAGCGGCGGCGTAGTAAAAGAACTTCCCGTTCTCCGCGACGATCTGGTCTGCGGTTTTGGTATGGACGGGGCTCACGCTCGTGACCACGCCATCCTCTCCAACAGATTGCGTGGTGGGTGCTGAGGCATTGGAGGGAGCACGAGCGAATGCGCCGCTACTCGTCTCCCAATCGAAGAGCACCTTGCCCGTCTGTGGATCTCGAAAGAACTTACGCTGGTAGAAATCTGCCTTCGTCTCCGCGCAGCCGGCCAGCGACATCCCCGCCAGAACCAACAGCGCGATCAGGAAGATGATCACCGCCAATTCCGCCAGCGCGTGTGAGAAATGGGGATGTCTCGCTCGGAAAAAGTGGATCATGGTCGCTCCTTGGCCGGCGCGATGGGGAAAAAAGGATTTAGGGGAAAAAGTCCGGCAAAACCGAGCGCGCAGGCTGCTATGCGGCGCCCGATTTGCGGTCGATATTGTGCGCGATGCGAGGAATGCTCTGATTTCACGGATCCCGCGGAGAGGCGCTTTGCACCTGCCGTCGAGCGACCGTGCTCCCGTGCGCAGATTAGCATCCAATTCGCGCACGCCGACCGGATTATCATGCCGGGCGCCGCAGCGCGTTTGTGCTTGCCGACAAACGACTTTCGGCGAGAATCGATACAACCCACCGGAACGCTAATGGGCGCTGCCGGTCAGGTTATTGATAAGGTTATCCCTGTCGAGGCGCCCGCTGCGTGATGACGTCCGCACAACCGTGTTTGAGTTCCTTCGCTTGTTCAGCAGTTTGGACCGGCTGAAGGAAGCTGAGCGCGCGGACCGGTCGGTATGCCTGCCGTTCGCCTTAGCGGATCAGTTCGCAAAGAGCCTTTACATGCCCAAGTCGTCGTCGTTTGTCGAGGCATTCTCCGAGTACGAGTTGAAGCTGCTCGCCGAAATCTATGCGGGAATCGTACGCGCAGAGCGCAGGTTTGGGACATTGCCACGCGTCACTGTGCAAGAGGTTTGGAAGCTGGACGAGTGGCGGGAGGCGATGACAATGGCGCGTCAACTTGTTGCCGGCCAACGGCGACAGGGATAACCAGCCGACTATGAATCCCGCTCTTGGTCAAGCTCAGTTTCTGATGTTGTTCTGAGGCTTGTATTTCATTGATCGATGTATTTCCTCTTCCTCGGGTCCGCTCCTGCGGATCGAAGTCTTCGCTTCCTCGTTGATCGATGCTTCGCTGTGCAAAGCGCCTGCGCTTCACACGACTATTCAAGGTCATCCCACCTCGGGTCGGGAGCCTTATTCACCCAGACGGTCCGCGCCCTATTCGCTGCAGCGTGGGTCTATGCCCACAGCGGGTTAGCCAGGGTCATCGGACGCGTTCGCAGGGGACGAGCTTGAGCGTCTTTGCTGCGTCTGCTCGCCTTACGCTTCTGCAAAGCTTCGGCGTCGATCGATGTCTTTCATTCCGTTGCGTCACGCCGGCTGCGCGATCGTCTCGAACAGCTCAGGTCGGTACGGCTCGTTCTTTCTCAGCATCGCCCACAGGACGATGAGCAGCTTTCGCGCCAGCGCGATGATCGCGACCTTCCTTCGGCTTCGACTGCCGCGGCATTGCACTGGACCTCGGCCGCAGAGCAGTTACTGTGACTCGAATGGTCGTCGGCGCGGCCGCGGCCGCTCAACGGCAATCCGTTATGCAACATCAGGCGGTGACGATCCAGGCGGGGTGCTGGCAACTTCGAGCGGGCGGCACCACTCCTGGAGAAAACCGGATGGAATACACGATTGGAATTGTCGGTGCAGTCGTGGTTGGATTGTTCGCCAGCGTGATCGGCTTCGACAAAGAGCGCAGCTTCTACCCGGTCGTGCTCATCGTCATTGCAGCGCTGTATCTCCTGTTTGCGGTCATGGCCAAGTCGACAAGTTCCCTGGTCGCCGAGGCCATTCCTGCACTGGCGTTTGTGGCCGTCGCTGCGCTTGGGTTCCGCAAGACTCCATGGCTCGTAGTCGCCGGATTGGCGCTTCACGGGGTGTTTGACTTCTTTCATCACGCGGTGATCGCAAACCCCGGCGTCCCCATCTGGTGGCCGGGTTGGTGTCTTGCCTACGATGTCGTTGCTGCTGCCTATCTCGCCACGCTGATCCTGATTCGGAGGCCTTCGCACACGGCGTGACCATTCGTTAGAGCGGTCCGCGGCGACGGCGCACATTAATGGCGTCCGAGCATCGCGCGGGCGCCACCTCGGCCCTGAACGGCATTCCGTCATTCCGCCGATGGGCTCGCATCCCCACCATCACGCGCAGCGCGATTCGAACGATCATCCGACGGTCTTCGAGGCGCTCTTGGCGGGCCGGGCCGTTCACCACTCCGCGACCGTACCGTCGGCGTTTCGCCAGACGGGGTTGTGCCAGTCGTGATTCTGGCCGTCGTGGCCGCGCTTGGCGGCTTCGCGGACGACGGATTCATCGATCTCGATGCCCAGGCCAGGAAGCGTTGGCAGCTTGGCCGAGCCGGTGGTGAAGTCGAAGACGTCGCGATTGGTGAGGTAGTCGAGCACCTCGGCGTGCTGGTTGTAGTGAATGCGCGAACTCTGTTCCTGGAGGATCGCGTTCGGGCTCACCGCGTCGATCTGCAGCGCGCTCGCGAGCGTGATCGGGCCGAGCGGGCAGTGGGGCGCGAGAGCGACGTCGTACGCCTCGGCCATGGCGGCGATGCGGATGCACTCGCTGATGCCGCCGGCGTGGGACGGGTCGGGCTGGATGATGTCGACGTTTCCGCTGGCGAGCAGGCGCTTGAAATCCCAGCGTGAAAAAAGTCGCTCACCGGTGGCGATCGGGATTGAGGTGGCGGCGCGAATCTCGCGGAGCGCTTCTTCGTTCTCGGGCAGGACGGGTTCTTCGATGAACATCGGCTTGAGCGGTTCGAGCTCCTTGGCGAGGACGCGCGCCATCGCCTTGTGGAGCCGGCCGTGGAAGTCGATGCCGATGCCGAGCCCGGGTCCACCCGCCTCACGGACGGCGGCGACGCGTTCGAGGACGACATCGAGCTTGGAATGAGAATCGATGTAGTGACAGTCGGCCGTGGCGTTCATCTTGACGGCTTTGAAGCCGAAGGACGTCGCTTGTTTGACATCGGCAGCAATGACGGCAGGGCGATCGCCGCCGACCCAGGTGTAGACGGCGATGGAGTCGCGACACGCGCCGCCGAGCAGTTGATAGATCGGCACGCCGAAGCGTTTGCCCTTGATGTCCCAGAGCGCCTGGTCGATGCCGGAGAGGGCGGACATGTGGATCGAGCCGCCGCGATAGAACCCGCCGCGGTACATCGCCTGCCAGTGGTCGTTGATGCGTTCCGGATCGCGGCCGACGATGAACTGGTCCATCAATTCACGGACGCAGGCGGCGACGGTGTCGGCACGACCTTCGACGATCGGCTCGCCCCAGCCGACGATCCCCTCGTCCGTCTGGATGCGGAGGAAAAGCCAGCGCGGCGGGACTTTGAAGAGTTCGTAGGAAAGGACTTTCATCGGTGCCGGGAGATTGCTCAGGCGGAAGCGCGCTTGGGCAGAGGAGTCGAAGACGATTGCTTCCGCTTCTCGGCGTTTTTCACGGCCGCGATCACACGATCGCCTTGAAGAAGGAGTTCCTTGGCGAGCTGGCGGAGACGCTCGTACTTCGGGTCGTTGCCTGGCTTGGAGATGGCGAGGAACATCGCACCGGTGGGCATGTTAAATTTGTCGGCAATCAACTCCAGATGGTCGATCGTGAGATTGCGTTCGCCATTCAGCGCGCGGGAGATGAAACTTTCCGAGACTTCAAGTTGTTCAGCGAGTTGTGCCTGAGTTAGGTTTCGCTGATCAAGCACATAGCGAATTACCTGCGCGCTGGTCTCATTTCCCACGTGGAAGCGGTCGTATGGTGGTCGTTTCATAGCTGCTCCTCGTTCAGATGTCGCCAAACATGCTTCGGATGAGTTTCTGAACAAATACCGTCGTCCGCGAGATCCTACGGTGGTCGTTGTCAAGTAGGGCTTCGACGAGATCCATCACCTCGCCTCGCAAATCTTCCACGGCCCACGCGAGTTTCGTGTCAGGAGCGGCGACCGATCTGTACTCCGACACGAAAGCAATGCCTGTTCGCAGCGCGATGAAAGCCGACTCATGAGGCGAAGCGTCATATTCTTCAAACTCAAAGCTGTCATCGTCTTCACTCATATCGTTCTCCCTTCTTGCCCATTGGTCAAGTCGATTTCCGCCTCACCAAGGCAGTTTCCGGGCGGAAGCGAGGAAGTTTTCGTAATTGGCGCGGATTTCAGCGATCGAATCGCCGCCGAACTTCTCGAGGAACGCCTTGGCGATCTCGAAGGCGACGACGTTTTCCATGACCGTGCTGGCGGCGCTGATCGCGCTCACGTCCGAGCGCTCCCAGCCGGCTTCGGTTTGTTCCTTGGTGTTGAGGTCGATCGAGCGGAGCGGCTTGCCGAGCGTACTGATCGGCTTCATCGCTCCGCGGACCACGACGGGCATGCCGTTGGTCATGCCGCCTTCGAGTCCGCCGGCGTTGTTGCTGCCGCGGGTGAAGCCGAGAATCGGCGTGTCGCGTTTGCTGGCGTCGAAGAAGATCTCGTCGTGCACCTTGCTGCCCGGGCGACGCGCGGTTTCGAAACCCAGGCCGATCTCGACGCCCTTGAACGCCTGGATGCTCATCACCGCGCCGGCGATGCGCCCGTCGAGGCGGTCGAAGCCGTTCATGCTCGAGCCGATGCCGACCGGGCAGCCGAACACATGGCACTCGACGATACCCCCGGCCGTGTCCTTGTTCATTTTCGCCTGCTGAACGAACTCGCGCATCGATTCGCTCGCGTGATGATCGGGCACGTAGAGGTCATCTTCATCGCGGATCGCTTTGAGGGCGCGCCAGTTGTCTTCCGTTACTTCGACTTTCGATTCCGTCGGGCCGACGGTTCGGACGAAGCCGAAGACCTCGATGCCGAACTGCTTGAGCATCGATTGCGAGAGCGCGCCAGCGGCGACGCGGGAAGCGGTCTCGCGGGCGCTGGCGCGCTCCAGCGTTTCACGGCAATCGGTCGTCAGCCACTTGATGCTGCCGGCGAGGTCGGCATGGCCCGGGCGCGGCTGGGAGAGGGGGGGCGTCTTGCTCGGGTCGTCAAGGCGGTTGTCCTTGTTGGCGATGGTCATCGCGATGGGCGAACCGATGGTGTAGCGGATGTTGTCCGCATGAAGGCGCGTGCCGGTGAGGAACGTGACGGTGTCGGTCTCGATCTTCTGGCGACCGCCTCGCCCGTAGCCGCCCTGGCGACGCTTGAGTTCGAGGTTGATCAGCTCGACATCGATCGGCAGGTGCGCGGGGAGCCCGTCAACAAGCACGACGAGGGCCGGTCCGTGGGATTCGCCGGCGGTTCGGTAAGAAAGCGTAGCCATTTTTGGAATGTAGCAGGAACGGAATCGACTTTCCGCCCCGCGGCGGGCGGTGTTATGATCCGCGGTGTGAGTACCGAAGCGCCAGCATTGCGCGCATCAGATTCCTGCGCTTGCGCCATTCACTGATCTGATCCACACTTGCATCGAGTTCTACAACCGGTCACACGACCAAGTTCTTCGAGGCAAGTATGGATCAGAACCAGTGCTGGCGGATCGTCTATCG
>JANOBD010000115.1:0-2139 GCA_031411495.1 Phycisphaerae bacterium
ATTTACAGGATTTGCCGTTCCCGGCACTATTTCTCATAAACCTTCCAAAAAAAATAAAGTTTCGGCAACAACTTTAAAACAGGAAATTGTCGAAGAAAAAGAGGAACGCCTTGAATTTTATAAAACCGCGTCTGCATCAAAAAAATAAATTTGGAAAGCCGAGAAATTTCTCTCTGAATTTTTAGAAATGAAAAGATCGTGTTTTGTCTTAGCTGTGATAGTTTTCTGTCTGGGAAGTTTGTCGGTTACCGCACAACCTCCGGTTACGGATAAAACACCTTTGCCTATTGATCCCGAAAAAGATTTGATTCATTTAGGCGACACGCTTGATGTGGATATTCTGGGGAGCGTCGAATACGATTGGCGCGGAACGCTTACGCCCGAAGGTTTTCTAAGTGGTTTAAATTTTATCGAAGAGCCTGTTTTTGCTCAATGCAAAACAGAAATGGAAGTCGCCGAATCGGTCGCCAAAGGTTATGCAAAACTTTTGCGTGATCCGAAAGTCGTCGTCCGTGTTATTGATCGTTCCAAACGTCCCGTTTCGACGATCTTCGGCGCAATCAAAAAAGAGCAGAGACTTCAGATTCAGCGTCCGGTTCACCTGAACGAACTGATCGTGATTTCCGGCGGTCTGACCGACCGCGCGAGCGGCGAGATTCAGATTTTCCGTCCGAAAAACATCAGTTGTGTCGAGGCATTTCGCAATGAACAACAAAAAAATGCGGGCGCGGAAAAACAGGAAGTTTTTGTACAGACGAGTCAATCGAGCGGTTCGGAAACGGTAAGTGTCAAGATTTCCGACTTGCTGAAAGGGAAGGAAAACTCTAATCCTGAGATTTACAGCGGCGATATAATAACCATACTCGAAGCTGATCCGGTTTACGTCATCGGCGGTGTTGTTGCGCCGAAGAGAATTTCTTCGCGTTTGCAAACAACTCTTTCCAGAGCAATCGCAAGCGCGGGCGGTTTTACGAAGGATTCCGACCCGACAAAGATTACGATTTTCAGACGTGACGGCAGAGAAACGAAAGTCATCGAAGCCAACTTTAAGGAGATCGAAAATGATGCGGGCAAGGATATTTCGCTTCAGGCGTATGATGTCGTTGATGTCGGTGTCAAAGGTCGCGGGAAAAGCAAGTTTGCGCCGATTGTGCGTGAAGACGAACTTTCGGGAAGCAAAACGGCAAATCTACCTTTGAAGATAATTGATTGAAAGCGCGATTTGTGCAACAATCTAAAACTTTGTTGCCGGAAAATAAAAAATTCGTATATTATAAAAGTGCAGACCGTTTTTGCGGGCTGAATAAAAATTATGGCAGATACACAAAAGAAATTTAGCCGCCGCGTCGTTGCCTTGTTCTGGCTTTTGGCGTTTTCCGTGGTTATCGGAATACTGATCTATTTTGAACAGATTGCATTGCTTTATGTTTTGGCAACCGTTGGTTTGGTCGCGCTGTTGCTGATCGTCGGATTTTCCGATCTGGAAAATGTTGACCGCGATGCCATTGCCGGATTCGCTAAAAACGAGAAGTAGAAATTTCTAACTAATAACTTTCAATCAACGAATGTTTAGTAAGCCGAAAAATTATTTATTATTTTTGTTTTCGCTGTCGGTCTTTTCGGTTGCGGCATTGGCTTACACGCCGCAATTTGCCGACGAAGCCGAAACCATTCCGTTACGCTGGCGAAATAAAACGATCACGGTTTCACTTTCAAATTCGTTCTTAAAACAAAATCCTAACACCAAGCCGGACAGTAATATTTCAGACGCAATAAATAAAAGTCTTGAAGCGTGGGAAAATGTTGCCGGAATCAAATTCGAACTGAAACAGTCGGACAAGCAGGCGATCAGCCCATCGGGGAAAAGCGGCGACGGCATAAGTTTGATAACTATCGCTCAAACACCTGAAAATCTTTTGCTTTTCAGCGGTGAAAATATTGAAACAGCCGCTTACACGCGGGTTTTCTTTAACCGGCGCGGCAACATCGCCGAAGCGGATATTGTCCTCAATCCGTATGCTCAATTTTCGACCGACGGAACGATTGGCACATTCGATCTTCAATCAACTCTGACGCACGAGATCGGGCATTTGCTCGGTCTGGATCATTCGACGGTTTCCGGTTCGACTATGTTTGAAC
>JANOBD010000116.1:0-7458 GCA_031411495.1 Phycisphaerae bacterium
AAGAAAAAGAAACACGGGCGCTTATCACAAAGTATTTTCCGGCGCGGGCTGGATTGTTTACGCCGCTTATTCGTACTTGGCATAGATCATAACCCTTTGCTCTGGCAACAGGTTCTTCATCTTTTGTCGAGTACATAGGCTGTAATCAATATGGTAAGGCAACCCTGGTCTGCCTGTGGCATGACTACTTCGCACATTAAGTTATCGCAGTTATTGACCCTTCTCAATGCAAAATCTTCTGCCTTTCGTAGGGTGCATCTATTCATTTTGAAGTCTCTGAAAACTCAAAATCAATAAGGATATTTATTGAGGTGTAACTTTTTGTCTGCACCGGTGTTTTATAAGCAGACAGGAGAAACACAAATATGAATTACCAAATTTACCGAAAAATATGCACCCTCTTAACTTTACTTTTAATTTTTACATTTGTTTTTGGAGTAGGACAATTTGCACAGACCGTTAATGCTCAGTCGCCATTACCTACAGGAACGAATGAAAAAATACCCTTGACCAGCGTAACCCTGATTGACGGCAACGGCAGTCAACCGAAATCAAACCAGACGCTCATCATATCCGAAGGAAGAATCAGCGATATATTCGCCGCCGGAAGTAAGAAAATTCCGTCTGACGCGAAGATCATGGATTTGAGTGGAAAGTTCGTGGTGCCGGGGTTGATTGATACTCACGTTCATCTAGCCACGCAGAAACGACCGCCCGGGGCAATGAAAGCCGTTCTGCGTTTATCTTTGCTCGGCGGCGTAACAACCGTTCGTGATATGGGCGGCAACGGCGTGCTGCTAGCCGGTTTAGCGGAAGAGGCTAACAAAGGATTGATTCCGTCGCCCCGTATCTATTATTCCACATTCATTACCGGACCTGATTCGGACTTTTACATGAATGACGAGGAAGGGCGTTTTGTTTCAAATGGAATGCCGCCGGGAACAAGCCCCTGGTTTCGACGGGTTGCCGCCGATTCTGACATCGTTAAGGTGATTACTAACGCGAAATCATTCGGCGCAACCGGCATTAAGATTCACAGCGGAGTGTCCGGTCAGCTTCTCAAGAAATTATGTTTTGAAGCACACCTCCAAGGTCTTAAGGTTTGGAGTCATGCCGCAATGACGCCGGCGAAACCCGGCGAAGCGGTTGAAGCAGGCGTTAAGGTTCTTTCGCACGCGGATATGCTGGCGTTTGAAGGAGTAAACAACGGTTTGGTGCTGCCTGAAATGAAAGATTATCGAGTCAAAGCGTTGGAGGCAATGAAAAATGTTCCTGTTGAATCGGAAGTAATCACCAAATTATTAAAACGAATGAAGGCAAAAGGCGTGATTCTCGAACCGACGCTGTTCATTATGGCGAACTTTGAATTGCACGCGAGCAGCGAGGAGAATCGTCAACGCTTAAAAACTCACCTGGAATATTCATACAAAATGACGCGCCGCGCTAACGAACTCGGAGTAACAATCGTCGCTGGAACCGACCACATCGGCGGCTCTTCCCCGAACATTCACTCCGAACTGCAACTGCTGGTTAACAAAGGCGGACTCACGCCGCTCGAAGCGATTACCACCGCGACACTGAATGGTGCGCGGGCAATCGGAATCGAGAAAGATTACGGCACGATTGAAAGAGGAAAATTTGCTGACCTTGTTATCTTGAGTGCCAACCCAGCCGCCGACATTCGTAACACGCAAACTATTGAATATGTAATGCAAGGCGGCAAGCTCTACCAACGCGAGGAGCCGCTTCGCTCGCCGCCGTTTGCCGAACCACCACCATCGCAAATGACCACTCAAAAAAATTAAATGCCGGATTCTGATGGTCACAAAAAGAGTTAGACGCTTCCTGCTTTCCATCAGCAATGTGAGAACAAATGAAAAGTTACATTGTAACTACTATGCGAATGATATTTTTTAGTGCCTCGGTTCTGATAATTCTGATTCTTTCAGACCCTTTATACGCGAATGCTCAACAGCCAAGAAACCGTACCTCCTCGCGAAAGTCTCAAAAGTCCGCGCCAAAAGTTCGGTTCACCTCCGGCAATCGCGCGCTCGGAATTCCTCTTGAAATTGACAATAATATTATTTTGATGCGTGTTAGCGTTCATAATTCAAAACCTCTCAGGTTTATCTTTGATACGGGCGCGTCCTTTTCCGTCATCAATTCTCAGCGAGCGGCGGAGTTAGGACTGAAAACATAGGGTCAAGCGCGCGGCAACGGAACGGGCAGCGCGCAGGAACTTCTTAGCAGGCGCGTTAAAGCCGTCCAGTTCGGACAAGTGATGATTGATAATCCGACTATCGCAAGATACCGAAGGCGACAGGGCGAGCGATGAGAATGACGGACTTATCGGCGGCGAGATATTTCGTCGGTTTAAGGTGATCCTCGATGATTCTCGGAAGCAAATGATTCTCGAACCGAACAAGAGTTTCAACGATGCCTACAATATTGAAACGGGCGGCATTTGATTGAGCCTGTCTAACAATTCGAAGGACGAGCGGGGCGCGGACAGCGACTCTATTATCGAAGGTGTTTTTTTTACCCTTAATTTGTCTGTTAGCGATTTCGCCCCACCTCATCTCAAACATTATATGCAATATATTTTTACAATCATCATCGTTATGGCCGCCGTGTTTTTGTCGGCAATCCATGTGTCAGCTCATCCAGCGTGGGGCATTGCCGTTGACCGCCAAGGGCAGGTTTATTGCAGCGATCTGGAAACTATCTGGAAAATTGATCGGCATGGAAAGGTGACAACTTTTCGCGCGGGCGTGAGCGGGCGGCACGTTCACAACATTACGATTGACGTAGAGGATAATATTTACGGTTTAGATAACAGTTATAACCCGCAGACACAAACATTTCCGCGTTCGATTTGGAAAATGTCGCCGAAAGGGGAATTTTCCTATCTGGTTCCGACCACCAATACTCTGCCGCCCGGCAGAAGCCTTTGGCGAGATTCAGACGGAAATACATATTCGGTTGAGCCTTACAACAATGAAAAGATAGAAGCGAAAATTATAAAATTCGCCCCCGATGGCACAACGAGTCTTTTCGCAGGCGGAAAATACGGCTACCTCGATGGGCAAAAGGAAAAAGCCGAATTTAGCGTCATTACGGATATGATTTTCGGAGCGGACAAAACGATTTATTTGTCGGATGTTGACAAGGTTAGAAAAATAGACAAATCCGGCGTAGTCACGACAATTTACAACAAAGAGGCTTCAGGTAATAAATATGTGAAAACCCCGGAAACTTCTGCAAGGCTATTTGGATTAGCCGTTGACAAGCAGAACAATGTTTTCGCTGCTGACCCGGAAAATCGGCGCGTCCTTAAAATTTCTTCGCGCGGCGAATACGCCGCAGTATTGAGCACGGAACAGCCGTGGAAGCCGAACGGAGTCGCTCTCGGCGGAAGCGACCTTTACGTTTTGGAAAGCTGGCACGATGAAAGAGAGGCCTTTATCGGCACGCGCGTCAGAAAATTATCTGCGGGCGGCAAAATCACCGTGCTAGCAACCGTTGGAGATAAACCGAAGCAGGCCGCAAATGATAATCCGGCGGTTGAGAGTACTCGAAGGAGCCCGGAAAATCACAACAGCTTCCCGTATGTTTTATTCGGCGCGGGAGTAGGGCTGGCGACGGTAATATCTATCGGTTGCTATGGCTACCGAAGATTATTTATTTAACGTCATTTCGCTTCCGGCTTGCTTAGAACTGTCCCAGGCAGCTTTTTATGGCTTCAAATGAGGAAGAATTTACTATGATTTTCGACGAAACATATCCGAGTTTGTGCCGTTTTTTGGAAAGTCTGCTGGGCAATCACGGCGCGGCGCAGGACATCGCGCAGGAGAGTTTTATGCGACTTTTTCGGCAAGGCACGGACGGCATTCCGGCGGGAGAAGCCAGATTTTGGCTTTTCGGCGTAGCGCGAAATCTCGCGCTTAACGAGATCAGAAATAAAAAACGGCGCGGCGGTTTTTTCGACAAAATTCTGGAAACGTTATATCCCCAACGCCCGAATCAGGCGGAAGTTTTCGAGCGGGATGAAGCTACGAGATTGGCAATTGAAATGCTGCAAACTTTGCCCGAACATCAACGCGCCGTTTTGCTCCTTCGTGAACAGGAAGAGATGAGCTACAGAGAAATCGCCGAGGTGCTGAACGTCTCCCAGGATAAAGTGAAAGTTGATATTTTTCGCGGTCGCAATGCTTTGCGTAAGAATGAAAGTTACAGGCAGAAACTTTCTTCATCACAATAAAACACGGCTGACAACGGCTGAAGAAATTCGTTATGGATTGTAATTACTTAGAAAAAATATCGCTGCTGGTTGATGGTAAACTATCTCCGATTGAGATAGCTGAAACGCAAAACCATCTCGCTGCTTGCGGTGAATGCCGGCAGGCTGAGATAAGTTTTCTGGCCTTGCGCGAGCAGATTAAATCCATTCAATTCAACCGCAACGCGACAGCCGATAGAAAAGTTTTAAGAGAAATATTGCAAACCAGAAAAACGCAATCAGTAAAACCAATTTGGCCATTCCCGCCTTATCGCTTAGCAACGGCGGGCACAATGCTGGTAGTCATCGGTTTTGCGGCAATTTTCCTGTTTAACCGTTTGCCGCAAAAATTCTGGGAAGTTACGAGTGTTAGCGGCGTGCCGAAAATAGGGGCGGAGAAAGTCGCTGGCAGAGGTCGTTTGAAAATCGGCGAATGGCTCGAAACCGACGATTCATCGGAAGCTAAAATCGTCGTTGCCGACATTGGCTCGGTCGAGGTCGAACCTGGGACGCGAATCCGATTGATTGAAACGCGTCCCGACGAACACCGGCTTCAGCTTGAACGTGGCTCAATAAACGCCAGGATTAACGCACCGCCGCGACTTTTTTATGTCAACACGCCGTCGGCGACCGTTATAGATTACGGTTGCGCTTATTCACTTAGTGTCGAAGACGATGGCATCACGACGCTGCACGTTACTGAGGGCTGGGTAAGCCTGATGCTGAACGGGCGAGAATCGCTTGTTCCCGCCAGCGCTTTCGCCAAATCAAAACTTGGCATCGGACCCGGAACGCCGTTTTTTGAAGACGCTTCTGGCGAATTCATTGACGCGCTCACCAGATTCGATTTTGAAAACGGCGGATCAATGGCAATAGATGTATTAATTGCGAAATCCCGCCAGCGCGATGCTTTGTCGCTCTGGTATGTGTTAGAGCGCGTCCGTGAATCAGACCGCGACCGCATTTTTGAACGTTTAGCGGCGTTCATTCCGTTACCGGAAAATACCACGCGGGAAGGCGTGTTGGCACGCAACCGGGGCATGCTCGACGCTTGGAAGGAAACGATCGATGTCACGAGCGTCGGTGAAAGTTTCATCGGAAAAAATCAAAACGCGGGTAATTCCCGCAAACTCATTTCAGTCGGGAATATGACCGCATCCAGAGCCGGACATACCGCAACGCGGCTTCTAAACGGTAAAATCTTAATTGTCGGCGGGATGCAAAAAGCATCGGTCGTTTTATCTAGCGCGGAAATTTTCGATCCAACAAACGGAAAATTTTCACCAACCGGAGGTATGCAATTCGCCCGATTTGGACACACGGCGACTCTGCTTCCAGGCGGTCTGGTTTTAATCGTCGGCGGCACGGATGCAAACGAAAACTCGCTGCCGATGGCGGAAGTTTATCATCCGGCGACGGGTGTTTTTGCCTTGACCGGAAATTTGAATGCTGCGCGCTCGAATCACCGGGCGATTTTGCTTGAGAGCGGCAAAGTTTTAATCACGGGCGGCAATGCAAATCATTCCGCGCTTTCGAACGCGGAAATTTATGACCCGGAGAAAGGCATTTTTCTTTCGGCGGGCAATATGACTGCGCCGCGCGAATTCCACACGGCCACTTTGCTTGCTAACGGGATGGTTTTAATTACGGGTGGAAAGACGACGGGCAAGCCCTCAGCAGAAACAACGCTCTCAAGTGCCGAACTTTATAATCCCTCCTTGCAGAAATTCACTCTGGTCGGAAACATGACCGAGCGGCGTTACAGCCACGCTGCAATTTTACTTACTGACGGCAGGATTTCGATAATGGGTGGCTCAAGGGGGCGAGCCTGGAAAGACATAATCGCCAGCGCAGAAATTTTCGATCCGCAGCGAAAAACTTTCGACAAAATAGCCGAAATGAGCCTGCCACGTTTTAATCATCAATCAGCGACGCTCAGACTTTCCGACGGTCGGATTCTAATCGCCGGCGCGGGTGCGCGCTTGGAAATTTTTGACCCAACATCCGATTCCTTTCATGCAACCCTCGGAAATGTTGGTACGGGGCGAATTTTTTCGACTGCGACACTATTCGAAAACGGCGAAGTTCTGATTACCGGCGGATATAATTTCGATTATCCTCCCACAGCGAGCGCGTGGCTTTATTCACCGTAAAAGTCCATTCGGATAAACTATTGTCATATATTTCGACCGCGTCAAAAGGCTATTTGATAATAATTTACGGTGCAAACATTCTGTCTTCATTGGCCGTACGGGAAAAGACTTGTTACGGCTCTTATCTAAATTCGGCGCGGGTAAATATTTCAAGCATTTGTTCTTCTTTTGGCGGTTGCAGTACATGATTTTCTGCGAACGCTTGCGCCTCTGGATACTCGGTTTTGCAAATGCGTTCCGCCGCTTTCGCAAGGTCGTAAGCTGTATGGCGAAGTTGAGCGCCGCCATTAAGTAACAGCCAATTCGCACCCGGTTTGCCAAATGGCATTCCCACGCTGCCGGCATTTATGACCCGAATCTTTCCGACCAAGCGGTCGAACTGCATGTGCGTATGACCGCAGACAACCACATTCGCGTCGAGACCTTCAAAGATCGAAAGCAGGCGTTTTTCCGGTGTCAGTCGGGTGAAAATCTCGTTGTCATCGCGCGGTGTGGCGTGGCAAAACAACACCACGCCTAAGCCATCAATTTCAAGGCGAACAGTTTTAGCCCAACTCGCTACAAGCTGTTGGTATTCGGGAAAAATTTGCTTCACCGACCAGCGCATAATCTCCCGCGCCTGTTCCGGGAATCGAGTCGTACCCGTGCCTGTCATCTCAGCCAGTGCATCAATCTCGCAGTTACCTAGGATAAACTGAGTCGGAATATCAAGATTAAACAAACACTCGAGCGATTCGCGGGACATCGGACCCGGAACGACATCGCCGCCGACTATGAGTAACTCAACATCCGTTTGTTGAATTTCCTGCAAAACAGCCTCTAGTGCGGGAAGATTCCCATGAACATCATAAATTGCCGCGACTCTCATAAAATGGTTTCCTCTTTACCAGAAAATAAGTAGCCGCCAACCTTCTTAGTAAATAGGGCTTCAGCTATTGCGCTACTCTGCATAACTCTACTTTTTTTAGACAATACACTTAGCACAACCTTCGAGTACATGGGAGCCATCTTTTTGGGCAACATCTG
>JANOBD010000117.1:0-1791 GCA_031411495.1 Phycisphaerae bacterium
TGTCGCCGAGTTTGCAGACGAGCGAGTCGGTGCTGGGAAACGACTTGGCGTTGAACGTGAGGACGTTGAAGTCCGTCATCTCGTTCGGGTCGGGGCGATAGGTGCCGGGAACGATCTTCCACTCGCTGGAGAGGAGCACGAAGTCGCGGTCAGGGCGGTCTTCCTTCGGCAAGCCACGCGGATGAATGACGAACATCCCTATCATTCCCATCCCCATCTGCGTCATCTCGTCGTGGTGGCTGTGGTACATCAGCGTGCCGTGTTGGCGGAGGGTGAACTCATACTTAAATGTTTCGCCTGGCTGAATCGATCGCTGCGAAACGCCGCCCACACCATCCATACCGCTGGGAACGATGACGCCGTGCCAATGAATCGTCGTCGCGGCGGCGAGTCTGTTCGTGACGTAGATGCGGACGCGATCGCCTTCGACCGCTTCAATCGTCGGACCATGCACCTGACCGTTGTAGCCCCAGCAAATCGCTTTAAGTCCAGGAGCGAACTCGTGTTCGACTTCTTCTGCGATGAGGTGCATGACCTTCACGCCATCGATGACAGTGAATGGCAGTGTCGAGCCGTTGGGTGTAATCGTCGGCGTGTAATCCTTGCCCGGTTCACCTGGGGGAAGGGGATTCGTATCAGGTTCGACACGCGCACCTTCGGCACCGGTGCCTCCCCAGTTGCTGGGCTTCTTCGCCTCGGGCGCTGCCTTTGCGTCATTGCCTCTGAGCAGCAGGGCACCACCAGCGAGTGCGGCGCCGCTCAGTAGGGCATTTCGTCGGGACATAGGTGCTTTGAACATTACTGACCTCCGGTGTTGCTAGATGGCGAGTCGGACATGATGCTGACAGGAGAGAGCCCGCCGCGAACCATGCGGCCACTCGCAATTTGTTCGAGCCGAGAACGGGCTATCCAGTAATCCCGCAGGGCTTCGATGTACTGCTTTCCCGTGTCCACCTGGTCGCGTTTTGCCTGAAGCAGTTCAAATGCGCCCACCAGCATGGCGTTGTATTCTTTCTGCGTTTCGTCAACCACGAACTGACGCAGGGGCAGAACGACGGCTTTGAGATGTTGCACCCGATTTCGAGCGGCCTGCATACGTGTATGTGCCGCGCGGACGGCGGAGCGGATCTCGATGGCAGTCGAGTAGTAGGTGTTGAGCGCCTGTCGCAACTCGGCATCGGCCTTGGCGACCGCGGGCTGACCCTGCGTAAAAAACGGAATTGGCAGTGAGAGAGTAGGACCGAATGACCAATCTCCGTCACGCTCGGACGTGATGCCGGCTTCAATGTTGGATAGGAAACCCAAAGGCTTGGTGATGCCGAGCCGTTGTGCCGCAACGTCGATGCGGCCACGTGTCGCTTTCAGGTCAAGACTTCGTTCGAGGGCAACGGACTCAAGCCGCGTGGTTGGGAAAACCGTTTCAGGAACGTCAGGAAGACGCGCCGCAGTTTTCCAATTGCCCGCTTCTCCGAAGAGCCCCATCAACACGTTCAGTTCTTCGTGCAGTGCGAAGACTTCTTCCTCGGCTGCATTCAGTCCGAGCTTGGCTTCCTCGTAAACCGCTTGTTCGCGCGCGACTTGAAGCAGCGTGTTGTTGCCGGCCGCACGGACACGTTTAGCGAAGTCGTAGGATGCTTCAAATGACGCGAGCGAGGTTCGACGCATTTCCAAGAGTTGTTCAGCGGCTTGGAGCTTGAAGAACGTCACTCTGACTTGGCCCGCAAGGTCGATGACGCCGCCGGTGACTTGAAGTTTCTGTGCTTCAAACTGCTGCTCTGCGATGCGTTTTCG
>JANOBD010000118.1:0-6619 GCA_031411495.1 Phycisphaerae bacterium
CAACCTCACCAGCGCGAATGCCCTCATTCCGGTGATCTACTACCTGTTCCAGCGTCCCAAGCTCACCCTCCGCGACAACAGCATCTACTCAGTTCGCAATGCCGCAGCGGTTCGACGCTGGCTCATCGGCGTTCTGCTCAACAACGTCTTCAGCGGCGCATCGGACACGATGCTACAGGCCATTCGCGACGTCCTTCAGAAGAACCCGGGCAAAGACACCGACTTCCCGGTCGTGCCTCTGGGAGAGGCGGTTTCAGCTCGTGGCCGCTTTGCCTCTGTCACCAGCCCTGGCGCAATCGAAAACTACCTCGCCACCGAATACCGCGACAAGACCGCGTTCTTGGGCCTGTCGATCCTGTTTGACGAGGCCGGCTGGGGCACGATGTCGTTTCACCAGGACCACATCTTCCCAAGCGACCTGTTCAAGCGCAAGACGCTGGAGAAAGCAGGCGTGCCAAGCGACCGCGTCGAAGAGTGGATCGAATCGAAGAACCGTCTCGGCAATCTGACGCTCCTGATCGGCACTGAGAACATCGAGAAGTCGAACACCCCATTCGATCAATGGCTGCCGACGCGCGACGCGGCTTTCAAGAAGCGTCACCTGATCCCTGAAGACTCGTCTCTCTACTCGCTGGATCGCTTCGGTGATTTTCTCAATGCGCGCGAGGAACTGATCCGAGCGCGACTGAATCTGTTGTTCGCATCGCCCGCCGAGGCGGTCACCAAGTAACGCTCGTTGAGGGTCCGCATGGCCAAGAAGAAGCCCGCCAAGTCCGCTGTGCCCGTCCCCATCGAGGCCACGCGCCACAAGGATTCGCGCAAGAACATCCCCACCGAGGAGCTGCGCGACTTCGTCCGCGATGATGAATCCGCGCCGGCCAAAGTGCTCTACCCGCGCGACCCTTCGCTCGATCCGCAGCTCGTCTGGCGCGGCAAGGATGAGCAGGACGCCAGCCCGCTCGAAGTGCCGGCCGTGCCGATCTACATCCAGGAGAAGGTTCACCCGCAGGCGATCATCGAAGATTTCCGCCGCACCGCGGATCGCAACCCGGACAACGATGCCGATCAGACCGCGCCCGGGCTCTTCGCCGACTTCAATGGCATTGGCAAGGACTTCGAGAAGAAGGTCGACTTCTATCACCACGATCAGCACTGGAGTAACCGGATAATCCTCGGCGACTCGCTGCTGGTGATGACCAGCCTCGCCGAGAAGGAAGGCCTCAAGGGCCGCGTCCAGACGATCTACTTCGACCCGCCGTACGGAATCAAGTTCGGCTCCAACTGGCAGGTCAGCACCCGCAAGCGCGACGTGAAGGACGGCAAGCTCGAAGACGCCACCCGCCAGCCCGAACAGATCCGCGCCTTCCGCGATACGTGGAAGCTGGGGATTCATTCGTATCTGGCGTATCTGCGCGACCGGCTAGTTATCGCGCGCGATCTGCTGACTCAATCAGGTTCGGTCTTTCTGCAGATCGGGGACGAGAATGTGCATCTCGTGCGCTCGATCTTGGACGAGACGTTCGGGCGCGACAATTTCATGAGTCTTGTAACCTTCAAAAAGACCGCGGGCGCGACGGGTGATGCCTTAGCGGGAATCGTCGACTACATCTTGTGGTACGCCAAAGACGCTGAGCATGTGAAGTATCGAACGGCGTATCTGACGAAATCAGTCGGCGGCCAAGGCGGTGGTCAATACACGTCAATCGAACTCGCTGACGGCAGCCGACGTCGTGCGACAGACGAAGATTTGGCGACACCGCCAACATCGAGTCGCATCTTTAGGTACGACAACATCACGAGCCAGAGTGCGGGCAGAGAAAAGGGCGAGGGCGCAGCGTCATGGTTTCCCGTGAATCTGGACGGTCGAGAGTATCGACCAACGATGCAAAGCCGCTGGAAGACAAACCAAGATGGCATGTCGCGTCTGAAAGCAGCTCGAAGGCTTGCCGCGCTTGGAAACACACTTACTTACATCAGGTATGTAGATGATTTCCCGGTGTTCCCGGTCAACAATCTCTGGGACGATACGGTCACTTCTGGGTTTTCGGATGCGAAGACCTATGTCGTTCAAACGAACACGCGCGTAGTCGAGCGTTGCCTCCTCATGACCACCGACCCCGGCGACCTCGTGCTCGATCCGACGTGCGGGAGCGGAACGACGGCGTACGTGGCCGAGCAGTGGGGCCGGCGGTGGATCACGACCGACACCTCACGCGTCGCACTGGCGCTCGCGCGCACGCGGCTGATGACCGGGCGGTTCCTGTACTACCTGCTCGCCGACTCGGCCGAGGGGAAGAAGAAGGAAGCGGAATTGGCCGCGACGGCGATCGACACTTCGCCGAGCACCCAAGACATCCATCGCGGCTTCGTCTATCAGCGCGTGCCGCACGTCACGCTCAAGAGCATCGCGAACAACCCGGACATCAAGGAAGGAATGAGCCGCAAGGAAATCGACGCGGCCATCCTGCGCCACGCCGAGACCGAGACGCTCTTCGACAAGCCGTATGAGGACAAGAACCGGTTGCGCGTGACCGGCCCGTTCACCGTCGAGAGCCTGAGCCCGCACCGAACGATCAGCGTGGAGAAGAAGAAGGCGATCGCCGAGAAACCAAGCGCGGATGGCTTCACGGTGAAAATGCTGGCCGGCAGCAGTTTCACCAACACGATCCTGGAGAACCTGAAGAAGGCGGGCGTGCAGAACACGGTAAAGAAGGAACGGCTGGTCTTCGACAGCATCGAGCCCTACGCCGGCGAGTGGATCAGCGGCGAGGGCCGCTACAGCGAGAAGGACGGTAAAGAGAAGCGTGCCGCGATCTGCATCGGCCCCGAGTTCGGCACCGTCGGCGCGCAACTGGTGAAGGAAGCCGCGAAGGAGGCCGTCCGCGGCGTCGGCTTCGACATGCTCATCGTCTGCGGCTTCGCCTTCGACCCGAGCGTGACCGAAGAAGCCAAGCGTTACGGCAAGCTGACCGTGCTGGCGGCGCGGATGAATCCCGACCTGGCGATGGGCGACGAGCTATTGAAGAAGACCGGCGCGGGCAACCTGTTCATGGTCTTCGGCGAGCCGGACATGGACGTGAAGACGACGAAGACCGGCGTCACCGTAACGATCAACGGCCTGGACGTCTACGACCCGACGACCGGTGAGATTCGATCCAGCAGCACCGACGACATCGCCTGCTGGTTCATCGACACCGATTACGACGGCGAAAGCTTCTTCGTCCGCCACGCGTACTTCACCGGCGCGGATGAGCCATACGAAAAGCTGAAGCGGGCGCTGAAGACCGAGATCGACGAGGCCGCCTGGAGCCAGCTCTACAGCACGACGAGCCGGAGTTTTGCAACGCCGAAGACCGGGAAGATCGCGGTGAAGGTGATCAACCATTACGGGGATGAAGTGTTGAAGGTGTTTGAAGTGAAATAGCAATCGCACGACGACGGAGCAAAGCAAGAGGGAGTGTCTCATGACCGGACAGCACGATTCACTAATGCGGAAGTTCGCTGCGAAGCGCGCCGAAGTCGCTGTGCAAACGAAGAAGATTCGCGAATCGATCGTCGAGTTGAATCAAGCGATACGCGTCATTGGCGCACAGATCAGCGCCGATGTGGATGAACTCAAGCTCACTCTGGAAGAGCTTGAGGAACTGAGAGATCAAATTGCCAGCAAACTCCAAGACGATTTCAGCGATCTCGATGATGATCACAAGCAATCCGGCGCGGGGAGAAACCTTCGCCGGTGGGTCAAAACGTGGCGCGACGCGGATGCGAATCCGTACTTGAGCATCGAGAAGCCAGACCCGATCAAGGTAGGTGGCATCGAGGCAGTTGAAGAGCTGATCGAACTTCCTCTAGCGCCACCATGAGAGCCAGAGCGGGTCGTGTTTCAGTGGTGAGCGTAAAGGGCGAGATGATCGCGGGGACGTAGATGGCGAAACAGCTTTCAGAGGTTCTCAAAAACTGGCGAAGCCAGTTGCTGGACACGTCGAAGCGCAATCGGCTGGTGAACTGCAAGTTCGCCCGCGGAGGAGCCGTCGCGTTCGAGCATCCCAGTCTAGCGACGGTCTGGGAAGCACTAGTGGTCGCGAAGTCGTCGTTGATCTACCAGCAGACGGACGCATTACTTGCCGGTGAAGCCGACGAGCCAACATTGCTTGACTTGGCAGCGACTGACGCCGATGGCGATTCGGACGAATCCGCAGAGGCGGGCGAAGTCGACTCGAGCGCCCCGAAGAAATCGGCGGCGGAGCGAAACAGCTTGTCCACGAAACAGGTCGCCACCTGTCGACAGTCTGACGACCTGTACGTCAACGCGATCCTGACGAAGCTTACAGAAAAGGCGCTGGACGGCCGGCTGAAGCGACTTTCAGTTGCGGCAGGCACTTCGTTGTCGGAACAAGGCGTCAACAGTTTGTTCGTGGCGTGCGGATTTCTGAAATGGTTCGAATCTGCGGACAGCGAAGAGGCGATTCTGTCACCGCTGGCGCTGGTGCCGGTGAGTCTCTCGCGCGAGACGGCCGAATCAGAGTGGGAACTGTCGGCACTCGACGACGAACTAGTTCCGAATCATCCGCTTGCGGAGATTCTGAAGAACGAGTTCAAAATCACGCTCCCGGCATTCGCCGATGATGAGCTTGATGAGTCGAGCGCCTCACTGGATTTGTTTTTTGACCGGGTCCGAGCGGCGGTGCCAAAGCGTTGGACCGTCGAGCCAACGGTGGCACTCGGCACGTTCGCTTTTCAGAAGATCGCGATGTGGCACGACCTCCGCGATCATGAGAATGCGATCGTCGACAACGCCATTTGTCGTGGCATGGCGGGCGATGATTCAGCGATGCCGACATCTGAAGGGATGACGAGCGTCACGGAGAGCGATTTGGATGTCGCGGTCCCGCTGGAATCACATCATCTCATCGTCGACTGCGACAGCAGCCAGTTGGCGGCGATCCAGGCGGTGAAGCAGGGTCGCAACCTGATCCTTGACGGGCCGCCTGGCACCGGGAAGAGTCAGACGATCGCGAATATCATCGCGGAGTGCCTTGCCGCCGGTAAGACGGTGCTGTTCGTCAGCGAGAAGGCCGCGGCGTTGGAGGTGGTGAAGAGGCGGTTGGATAAAGCCAACGTCGGTGATTTCTGCCTAGAACTGCACAGCCATAAGGCGAACAAGAAGCACATTATCGACGAGCTTGGTCGAAGCCTGACTCGCCCGAACGAGCGGTATCCATCTGTGGATCAGAAGCTCGCCGAACTTCGCCGTAGCCGCGACAAGCTGAACGAGTACGTGCGCGCACTTCATGTTGAACAATCGAATCTGAAGCAGACCCCGTACAAGATGCATGGGCGGCTGGCGCAGATTCATACGACAGCGTCGACGCGCGTGATGATCGAAAAACCCTTCGCCCTTGATGAGAATTCACTGGGCGAATTACTCGAAGCGGTCGGTCGCTTAGCGAACTGTCGCGCGATTGTTGCCGCCCATGGAATGCATCCATGGCGCGGAATGAAGGCGGAGCTTTATAGCCTGAGCTTGGTAGAGGACATTCGGTTCCACTTCACCAGGGCAGCCGACGGACTTCAGGCGCGGCTCAACGCCAGCGCCGATCTCATCCCACTTGGCTTTATGTCGGCCCAGCCGACGTTGACGCAGCTTGATGAAGCCATCGCCTCGACGGAAGCGGTTTTGAAGTATCCGCCCGTTCCACAGCATTGGATTGACAACGGTCTGGCTGAAACGGCGCAGCGTTTCCTGGCTTTGCATCGAGACGCCGAGAGCTATCGCATTCTCTTGTCAGGGCTGTCGAGTTACCGCGGGGAAGCCGTCGATCTGGCCGAGAGCGAGGCATTCGCCAAGGCCGCACAGACAACGGCTACAAATGAGCTGATGCGAGCACCAGCGTACGGCGTGCGAGAGCGCATCGCCCGGTTTGGGGAGGTGTCAGCCGCGTTGTCGTCGCTCGCCTCGGCTTTTGCCGCACTCAACGATGCCGTCAAGAAACTGCAGACCACAGTCGGAATGCCCCAGCAAACGGTTTTCACGATCGTGGAGGCTGAAACGCTTGCGCGACATTCCGCCGTGCTCGCGAGCGTGACCGGCTTGAACGCATCGTGGTTCGAGTCGGCAACGCGAGAGCGACTGCGTAAGACGATCGCTGCGGCGGAACCGATCGCATTGATGGCGAGCGCAAGTCGCAAATCTCTTGCTGCCAAGCTGCAACCCGGCGCGTTCATGGACATTGCTTCGTCGCAGATAGCCGACTTGCTGAAGAATGCTTCTTGGTTCAAGCGATGGGGCTCATCCTGGCGACGCGCCAAACAGGCGTTCGTATTGCTCTATCAAGTGTCGCCGCCAGACCGCGCGCGGACGTTGATCGACGATGCGTACCAACTCGGTCGATACCATGACTATCAGCGTCAACTCCGTGCGGCAGTTGGAGCCGATGCAGAAGCAATCGGTTGGAACGGCGACGTCGACTTTCCGTGGACTACGATCAACGAGCGAATGCATGTGATCAGCACCTTGCCGGCCGACATGCGGTCCGCGGAAAGCGTGAGTAATCGGCTTAGCGCTGCCGGGCAGCAGGACGGCGCGCACCTAAGCATGATCGCGGACGATGTCGGGCGC
>JANOBD010000119.1:0-2970 GCA_031411495.1 Phycisphaerae bacterium
CCAGCCGAACCGGCCGAACTCGTTCCCGCAGTGGTCCATCCTGGGCCAGAGCCGAATATCCGTCCGTCACCGGATTGACAAAAACGCGGCCGATTCCTACTTTTCTGGTTGCATTCCGGTGGGGCGTCTGGGAGTGTTTTCGCCAAGGCGTCGGTGACAACACCTCGGCCGTGGTTGGGTGGCCACGACTTGATCGACTCCTGTTGGAACGGCGTTGTCGCGTGCCTCGCGACAGTGGTTGAATTCGAATCATTTCGCTAAACAGTAGAAAATGGAGCGCAAGATGACAAGTTTGACAGCACGTGACTCTCGCCACCGTGTCGATCCGATTTGCAACCTTGCAGGGCCCGTGGCAGCGTTCCGTCAGCGGCGACGCGCGGGGTCGACAACGTTGCCTATGTTGTCGGGCGCGGTGGTGATTCTCGCACTGTCTTTGAATTACGCGTTTGGATCGGCGGTGATCACACCCTATTACCGTTACGCCCATACCGAAGCTACGGCAAGGGTATCTGATGGTTCGGACGATTCGTTTGCATACACGCCGTTTACTTCGAACATTAGCGTGTCGGATCCAGCAGCCCCAGGAATCCCAGCCGTAGACGCTGACGTACACATGACCGGCGTTGGAACCGATCAACTTCTCGCCGCGAGTTTTCATGGCTCTTCGGCGCGCGGCGTTCTGACTGGCGGCACAGGTGCCGGAGCGACTTCGCGCGCACGGGAGGAGTGGCGGTTCAGTGTCTCGCAGGCCACGACGTTTTCGCTTTCATTCAATCTTTCAGAAACAAGCACTGAGCCGTCGCAGGGGTTTGGATGGTTTTATTTTCGACCTGACACGGGCCCTTTTGGTTCACCTGGATCAATCGGAGGCATCGACACAGGCTACGTCAATCATTACCTGACGGGAAGTAACTTCGACATTGGGCATTCTTATCAAGGTACGCTGTCTGCTGGCACTTATGCGATATACATGTTCGCCTGGTCGCAACCGGGAAATCAATACCCATATAATGGCAACTACTCAGGATCATTCTCCCTCGCAATTCCCGGCCCCACTTGGGTTGCAACCAGTAGCGGATTTTGGAGTGCGCCTGCGAATTGGGGCGGCGGTATTCCGAACGGAGCCGGTGCCAGCGCCACTTTCGGAACCGGAATCACGGTGCCCGCCACCGTTACACTCGATGTCCCACAGGTTGTGGGCAGTGTGACGTTTAACAATACCAACCGTTACACGCTCGCCGGTCCGGGTCCGCTCACGCTAGATGTCGCGAGCGGGTCGGCGAATGTCGGCGTGATCTCGGGGAACCACACGATCGAAACGCCTTTGGCGCTTGCGGACGACACGACGTTCGACATCGCCGCCGCATCATCCGTGTACGTTCCAAACCTTCAGACCACGACGCACGCGATCATGAAGACGGGTGCCGGGAAGGCGACTTTCACCAAGCTGCACGCTTCATCGCTCGATGTGCAGTCCGGCGAGGTGGAGTTCGGCGGTTCGTACACCGGGCCGTGGCTCGTCCAATCGCTCGCAATGAGTGCGGGAGCGAAGATCGACCTCAACGGCGGCGGCGATCTGGTCGTCGATTACACAGGCGCGACGCCTTACGAACAGATTCGCGCGATGATCGCGGATGGAAGACTGACAACGGATGAGGTCAACACCTCCGTCGGCATCGCAGAGCTATCAACCTTGCCTGCTGGTACTTCTCCGGAGGGCGACGGAACATCGGTTCTCGTTCGGGCCGTCCTCGCGGGCGATGCGAATTTGGATTGGCACGTCGACTTCGACGACCTACTCGCGCTGGCACAGAACTACGGATTGCCGACAAACGCCCGATGGATCGACGGCGACTTCGACTACAGCGGAAGCGTGAACTTCGACGACCTGCTCGCACTCGCCCAGAACTATGGCGACGGCTCCGCGGTCGTGCCGCGTGCATCGGCGGAGTTCAGTGCGGACTGGGCACTCGCGCAGTCGCTGGTGCCGGAACCGGGGATGTTGATGGTCGCCGTGGTGACAGCTCCGCTGCTTACCCGTCGGCGTCGAGCAGGGCGGGTGCCCTCATCGGAGCACTGTTATGCCTAAAATCGACCTCCGAGCTATGCTCTTCTCGTCACTGGCTGTGACGGTATACGCGAGTTCATCGGCACTCGCTGCGATTTATCCCAATGGGACCGACCTTAATCAGGCGATGCTCCGGGCACAGCCGTACATCGCGAAAAATGGTGGGCCTTCGGTCGTCATCGAAACCTACAAGAATAACGGCGACGTGATCTCCGCTTTCTCGGGATCACTTATCACAAGCCCGGATGGTAGGAATCGAACTGTCCTCGGGCCATCGCACGGATGGTTTCAAGCGTTGTCAGTTGATCCTAACGCTCGAATGCGAGTGTTGACCGGCAGCAACTATCTCAACGATCGCGGGGTTGAGATTCCGATTTCACGCGTGCTGTTAGCTCCAGGCGCGAAAGGCACGCTCGACTCATGCGATTTGATCGCATTTAAGCTTCCAATCGCGGTTCCAAACACGGGGCAGTTTGTTATTGGCTCGACACGGTAGAACGAATTGGCAACCGTGACGGGTGTCGGGTTCAGAGTAACCCAGCAACAAGTAATCGATGGGACATACGCCCAGCGAGACGGTAATTTCGCACGATTCGATGGTGAAATTGGTCGCGAAGTTGCTGTTGTTTCAGATTATTGGATGAACCGAATTGGGTTTCAGTACGATGGCGGCGGCGTCTCGTTCAATGGTGTCTCAGCAGGCGGAGATTCGGGTGCGGGTGTCGCATCGAGTTTTCAAACAAATCCGAGCGGACGAGTGACCTACGGAGAGTACCTCGGCACTACGGCAGCGGTTCACTCACGGATATCCCGGATGCGTCGCCGGATTTTGATGCCGATTGGAAGCTCGCCCAGAGTATGGTGCCGGAGCCGACAACTATAGTCGGCTTCGTGTTCCTCCT
>JANOBD010000120.1:0-135819 GCA_031411495.1 Phycisphaerae bacterium
TCGCGGGTTCGAATCCCGCTCCGGCCTTTCGGTTTTACCGATACTTTCCACTGCAATCTGTAGCGGGACACCCAATTTGAGATTTTGGGACAGCTACTTGAGACGGACTACCAGCGCGCAGTGGAAGCCGGGCCTTGCCCAGCTTCTTTTTTTGCCCAGCCCTCGGCTGTCGCCGAGGCCGGTTTGATTGTCGATCGACACGCCTTCGAACGGCCGTCGATCACTTCTTTCGTCGCAGCCGGTTGGCTTGATAGATCTGCCGGAACACTTCCCGGTCGATCCTGAGCTTGCCGGTCTGGGGATCAATCGTGCCAGCGCGAAGTGCCCTGCCTATGCCCCCGTGAGTCATGATGCGGGGCAGCTTCGCCATGCAGATTGTCTTAGTCCTGGTCATCAACGGGACGCTTAAACGTTCCAGGGTGTTCTCGCCGCGGCTCTTTATCCGCAGCCTGCCGATCCCTCGGCAGTTCAGACTATGTCTTCACGCTTCATCTCGCGTGCCGGGTTCTCGTGGGCAGTGCATCACGGGTCTCGTGGTTTCTGCCTAGTCGTTACACCTTCCGACCATTCCTGGCCGGCTCGGCTCGGCGTTGCCTGTTCGAGGTGTTCGCCGAATTCTCCCGGTTTTAATCCGTCAATTGCTTCGCTGGGTCAGGTCACCTCCACGCCGACAATCGTCATGATCGCGTAACCGTCTGCCTCATCCTGATAGACCAACACCGGCGTCGGCCCGCTCGTGTCGCGACTGGTCGCCCGCTTCCAAAAGTCCACGTTCACCAGGATGTCGTAGTGCGTTCCGATCGAGAGACCACCCGCATCGAGATCGAACCAGGGCGCACGTCCCTGCAAGCCCAAATCGCCCATCAAAAGGTCTCGCACCTGGGAGAGCGTCGGCGTGACCCAGGCGCTGTCCGGGTATCCGCCCCAGTTGAGGCACGGGTAGAAGTAAGGCTTGGTCGTCAAATACGTCTGCGTGCCGTCGCCCGGAGCCCACACCGGACCGCCGTAGCGCGTCCAGTGACGAAGCACGTAATCGGGATCGGCGCTGCCTGCGAACGCCATGTCGTCATTGTCAGTGCCGGTCAGCTCGCGATCGGTGAAGGCGATGTATGCACGGCAGCCCGTGCGATTCTGCGAGCGGCCCGCTCCGAATGGGCTGGACCAATCGCGACCGCCAGCGAGCAGCACCCCAAGGTAGAAGCCGACCGATCTCCCATTGACTGGGTTCGTTTCGGACGCGCCCGGCGCGCGATCCCAGACCGGCCACTGCCAGCACAGAGCACCCGGCCCCCCGCAGTCACAACAATCGTTCGTGCCGCCATTGGACAGGACGCGATCGCCGTCACTATTGAGCAGACGTTTGCCCGAGGATGAAAGGAGCAGCGCGCCGGCACTCATCATCCACCTCCTGAAACGCACTCTTCGGTGCCCGGGCTTTCGAAAGCGATGAGCAGCTTGAAGGTGTTCGTGTTGGCGTTGATGAACGCCAGGCCGAGCGTGGCGGCCGTGAAGTAGCCGTTCGAACGGCCGGCCTGGGGCGACTGGCCCGTCGCGATCGTGTCGCCGTCCATGTTCTTGACGGTGTAGACCCAGCTCGGCGGCGTGGTGGCATTGCCGGCTGAACCGCTGGTGGAGGCGAGTTGCACCGCGAAGATGGCGTTTGGCACAGCGCTCGGCAGAGACACGAGGATCGGCTTGAGGCGGGTGGCGTTCGGCGGGGCCAGGAAGCCGAACAAGAGGTCACTCGCAGCCAGAGTCTTGACGCCCGCGCCGAACTCCGGCGTATGCCAGATCTCGCAGTCGCCGCCCGGCGATCCGATATTGCCCAGGGCAAGGTCACCGGTGGCGCTGGTGTCCGTCAACACGCCGAAGAACTTGCCAGTGTAGCGGCCCTTTTGACCAGAGATCGGGGCGGCGCTCGTCGCGACCGCAAACTCAGGCCACCGGGATTCGTGGACGATGGGCCGCGAGGGCTCGGTCAACTTCTCCGTGCCGTTCACGCCCAGGCGTGAGGACTTCCGGGCAGCCCTTCGGTGCGAGACGGCTCGGCTGCGCGTGCGTTGGCGAGTGATGTTGTTGCTGATTCCCTCGCTCGATCCGCTCGACGCGCTCTCATCGCCGCCGCATCGCGAGGTGACGTGCCAGCCGTTGAGCGTGAGCCGGGTCGTCACATCGTCACGGCTGTAGGTGATGGGCGAGGCGGCAAAGCCCGCCGCTGTAGGCGATGTCGCAATGACTCTCGTCAAGCAGCGGGTTCTCGCTCTCGCTGTAGGTCGTGTTCGAGCCGCTGTCGTCGCGCTGGATCGCGTAGAGGTCGGTGGCGACGTACTTGGCGACACTGAACGAAGGAATCGCCTGCGAGCCGTCGCTGAACGCCGTCTTGAGCGCCGAAGCCACCGATCGCTTGCCCGGACCGGTGAACGTAAAGGGTGTCCAGTCATCGCCGAACTTCTCGTGCAGCTCTTCGTTGATCTGCATGCCCAGGCCGGTGGCGTCGCCATAGCCCACGGCATAGGGCATCGTCATGAGACGCTGCACCACGGCGCGCTGGATGCCGAAGTTCGTCTTGCGCATCAGGATCAGGAATCGGAGTGCCGCCGGACCCGCGGGCCGGATCTGGTTGATCCACACGCTCGATAAGTCGCTCTGCCGGGCCACGTCGAAGCCCATCGCAAAACGTGATCCTTTGAACTCGGGCAGCTCGCGAAGCTGTCGAACGTCAAAGTCGATGAGATTGGCCAGCGACATCGGCCCATCCAACTGGCCGGTGATTTCCTTGCAGGTGAATCCGAGCGCAGCGCCCATCAAGGCAGCGCGTTCAAGTTCTGCCCAGGCGATGAGCGCGGCCGCATCGCCGCTGAACTTGCACTCGTACTCACGTTCGAAGCCACTGGCATCGCCGTAGAGCTTTTTGAACGTCTCGACGTCGGTGGGATTGCCCTTGTTGTCACGGAGGATGAACCCGTCCTGGGCCATCGATTTGTGGATGTCGCAGAAGTGGACGCTGTACGCACCGCCATCGTTGGTCGCCAGCTCGTAAAACTTCGTGTTCTTTCCGCGCGGCGTGCTGATGACGATGCACTGGAAGCCGCGCGTCGTGAGCGGGAACACCACGCGCCAGTGGTCAGCCGCGATTCGAGCGAGTCGATCCGCTTGAGCTTCGGTGAGATCGTCGCGCCCAGCACGGCGAGGCCGAGTACGGCGACGAGGTTGGCGGCCTGCATCACGCCGCTCCAGGTGAAGTCCGTCGCACCGAGCATGTACATCGCATCGATCATCAATCGTGCCCTCGTGAATCCGGCGTGAAGGTCAGAGCGCCGCGGCAACCGATGTCACCGCGAACGTCGCCAGACGATCGATGACGTCCTGGACGAGCTTCCAGAACCGTCTGGCCGCGATTGACGAGCCGATCGACTTGATCGCCGCGAGCTGGCTGTTGATCTGCAGACGACGGGTTTCGAAGTCCTCGATCACGGCCTGCAGTTCGGCCTCGGTCGTGTAGCCGCGCAGCTCGATCGCGAGCTTTACGGCACGCTCGGCCACGCGCCGGAAAAGCTCCACATCGGCGGGCTTGGGCTTGAAATCGAAGGCCCTTCGAACGTCCGCTTCGAGCACGTCGACGAGGCTTCGAATCTGTGCCTTCGTCGGGCGCGGAGCGATTTTGACGGTCTTTGGCTCGGGTGCGCCGCCGTCGGTCATTCGGCTGGTTTCGGTGTCGTTCGTCATCGCATGGCACTCCACACTTGGAAAAAGGGTTGTCCTGATACTGCCCAAAGCCCGGCCGTCCTTGCGAACGACCGGGCCTGCGGAGTGAGAAAAAGCTCTGTTACGGCCCAGGCGCGGTAGGCGAAGCCTCCGCAGCTTCGGTGCGCATCCGCCAGAGTTCGAGTGAGTCGAGCTTCCCCTGGCGTTCATCGGGCGTGAGCGTCGCGTCGTTGTTCACGTAGCGCGCGTAGTCGGTGCCGATGTCGTGATAGTTCGCCTTGTCTGCGGCGACGTAGTCGGCGTTCGGACCCGCGCATCCAGCGCCGAGCCAGACGCAGAGCAGCATCAGCAGGCCGAAGATCGAGGCGAGACGAAACGAGTTGCGATGGAGACGATCGATCGACTTCATGACGGACCTCCAGTTTGTGAGAGTGCGTTGACACCGAGCGCGGTGAGCAGGCCTGCGATCGCGCCGCCCGCCAGACGAGACCAGCAGAGCGGCCAATCCCACTCCGGCGAGTCGCCACAGCCGATCGGGTCTTGGGCCTTCTTGTCGCGCCACTGTGAGCGTGCTCGCGAGTACCCCGCGACGTCGGAGTAGACCGCCTGGGACATCGAGACCAGGAGTGAGATGCCGAGGGTTTGGAGGAAGCTCATCGCGATCCTCCAGGTTGAAGATCCAGCGCGCCGCTGCTGTCAACGTCGTCCGGAGCGGAGACCAGCGACGCGCCCGACAGCGAAACATCGCCGCCGCAAACGGGGAAGGCTTCGCCTCCCCTGGGAAAGAGCGACGACACACCGCAAGTGATGTCGCCGCCCGCGCGAACGGCAAGCCGATCGCATGGAATCGATCCCGAGCAGGGAAACTCGGCATCAGCTGCAGCCCTGGGAATGAGGGCGCAAACGTCGGCATCCGCTTTCGCAGACGACGACGCGTTCGACGATCCGTCGTCGATCGGCGATCCTTCGCCGTCGCGCTCGGGCTGTTCGCCGCGAGCGCGACGCGATCCGCTTCCCTGCGGGTCGCCAATTGAAGAATCAAGAAGATCGTTTTGGCAGTTCGGGCAGAGGCCGTCGGTGTTGGTGACCTCAAGATCGGCTCGGAAGGATCGGGCGCACCCGACACACGTCACCATGACGGTCTGATCGTCGCTGTGATCGATGGTGAGTTCACGCGGGGGGAGCGGATAGCCACCGTCAGAATTCTGACGGTCGATCTGAGATGCGTTGAGCGTGCTTGAGCGGTCCATCGCCTTCGAGACTCCATTCATGGAACCTCGGCGATGGTGGGGTTTCATTGCCTTTGATCAGGCAACAAAAAACCCGCGACACCATCGCCGCTTCGACCAACTTGCGTCGATCGATGCGAAGACATCTCGCGGGGCGTGCTTACTTTTTCGGCCACTCTTCCGCGTGAACGGAAGAGCCCTGACGGCCAAGACACAAGATGGCGAATCCTTAGCGATTTGTCAACGTGCGAGGATTTTTCGTCTGGATTTCAGCAAACAAATCGCTGTCGTTTGATCCTTCGGTTCTGGAAGTTCGGATTTTGTACGGTATGTTTTCCGCGCACGGATGAGTGTTTGGGCACGGAGGCCACCCATTTTTTCTGAGGTCTTCATGCAGTTCACAATCGCGAATCACGTCTACACGGTTCACATCACCAAGGGCCCGATCGTCAGGGGCGACAAGGAGCACACGGGTGAGGCTCACTGGCGTGAACGAGTGTTGTTGATCTCCGGCGCAATCCCGATCGACAAGCGCGAAGAGGTGCTCATCCATGAATTGATCGAGGCATACGAGTTTCACTTTCCAAAGCCGTCGGATCCAGAAAAGCTGCGTGACTGGGACGCGAACGTCTACCCAATGATCCGCGCTGATCTCGAAAAGAACGGCGGCCTCGAAGCACTGAACGCGATGGAACCGACCTTCGAGGTCGCACCCGATGCAGGATCACCCGAGCGGTTGAAGTTGCTGCGTAAGTATCGGTTCCCCGAGCTGGAACATGACGACGATCTGTTCGAACTTGCGAGGGCGATGTGGGAGCGCCGGGGGCTTGACCCTTGGACCGATCAATTCCACGTGAGGATTATGCCCCAGCGGGATCGCGCAGTCGCACTGAAAATCGTAATGAACATCGAGGGCATTCGAACACGGGCGCACCGCACAAAGACGTACGCTGGATGCAGCGAGGCCGAGTTCGAATATGGTGATCTTGATCATCCGTGGAAGGCGGTGTTTCGAGTGTATCGGCTCATCGGCTCGATGAAGTGCGAGTTCATCGGGGAGGCTCGGTGGCATGACTACTTCGGGCATGATCTCGACGCGCTTGACCCAATCGTGAAACAACATCCGCACGCTTGCCTCGCCAAGTGTGCAGAGGCCAATGCACTTCGACGCGCCTTTCCGGAGGAAACTAGCGACCTCTATTCACCAGAGGAGTTCGCGCGCCAACCGATGAAGCGGGCCGCCAAGCCGCTGCCTGTGTCGAATGATCAGACCGTTGAAGAGGATGCGCCGGCATCAGCGAATTCGCTTCATCTGACGTTGATCAGCACGGGAATGAAGAACGACGCAGAACGAAAAGCCTTCATCCGCGATTGTGGGGAACGATTCGGCGTGCGTCGAGACGGTGACGACAGACAGTTCTACGGCTTCGTGGTCAAGGAAGCGATGCGTTGCAGAGCGGTCACTGCATGATCTCGATCACCGATCCATCCTTGCCGCACTTTGCCTTCACGCTCTCCAGCTGAAGTGCGCCCAAGGCATTCTTGGTTCGATAATTCATCAACACCACGAAGTGCGTTTTCATGTCCCAAAACTGCGTGTGAACGTGTTCAAACGATTCCGGATCATGAAGGTTTTTCTTGACGAGCTTAACCAGTTCTACGTGTGATCCGTCCCAGTCGCTGAATCCAGTGGGCGTGCTCGAAGCGGGTGCCTTTGGTGTTGCCAAACTTCCCGTCTGTGAAAAGCGCACGATGGCCCCGAGAATCATGCATGCCAGCAGGCAGACGCCGAGCGTTGCCGCGGCTACGAGCAGCGGCCTGCTGCGCCGTTTCGCAGGCAAGGCGTAGTCGAGCGGCGTCGTTGCCTTCGGTGGAAGAGGTGGCGGATTGTTCGTCATACGCGTGATTCCATCAGTTGCCCGGCATCTGCTTGGCGGCCTTCTTCATTACTGGCCCGGGCTTTGTCGTTGGCGTAAGCAGTTCACCCTGCTTGGCGCTGTCGATGATCCTCACCATCGTCTCATCGTTGAAATCAGCATCCTTAACTCGCCGAAATAGCGCCTCTTGCTTCTCTTCGCTGAGGTTGAGAAACATCAGGATCGCCGCAGAGCAAAACGCCCACTTCTCTTTCACGGATTGACCCGACGCAACCTCCTCGAACGCCTTTCGAATCGGTCCGGGCACGTTGAAACTCATCGGCACCTTTTTTGTCACGCAACAAACCTACCTAAATCGGCGACCGATTTGTTAACAAGCGTTGACAACAGGATACTCTCTTGTTAATCCTGTGATCATCACAGGATTCGAAATGCCACAGACCCTCATCCGAGTTCGCCCTGACACCCGACGCGTTGTCGATGCAATCGTCGCCGCAAAGGATTGGTCTCTCGCGAAAACGGCCGAGAAGGCCTTCGAACTCTTGCGCCAGCAAGAGGGCGTTCCACTTCCTGAATCGAGAACTGCAAAGCAATCGCGACAGAAACGCGATCGAACCTGACGGCCTTGCGAGGACCGGCGGCGACGCCCAAACGTCGCCGCCACCTCGCGGGGCGCACGCACGGAAGCACTAAGGGAAACGAAGGATCATGAAGACGCTCAAGCATCACCCGCTCGCCAACCTGCTCCCGATGATGAGCGATCCTCAGTACGAAGCTCTCAAATCTGACATCGCCACCGCCGGACGCATCCTCGAACCGGTAGTGCTTCTGGACGGGAAGATCCTCGACGGTCGCAATCGCTACCGCGCGGGCATCGAGTTGAAGATCGAAATCCCGACTGTCGACTTTAAGAAGTCCTGGGGCGATCCCCTGCAGTGGGTGAAATCGACCTCGACCCACCGCAACCTCGACGAATCGCAACTCGCCTGCGTGGCCGTGAACTTCGCCGACGAGTTTGGCCGTCAGAATTCTGACGCCACCCCCCTGAGCCTGGACGAGCTCGCCTACCGCTTTGCCGTCAATCGCGACTACGTCTCCAAAGCGCGCACGCTCAAGACAGAGGACGCCGAACTCTTCGAAACCGTCTTCGACGGCCGCGAAAAGATCTATGTCGCTCATCGCGAGTGGAAGCGCAACCAGAAAACGCGGGCGCTCAAGAGTGAAGCCCGTCGTATCGCGCGGGACTCCGACCCGGATGACCGCTGGGAGATCATTGTCGGGAAATGTGAAGAGCTTCTTCACGCCCCACGCACGGCCAATCTCGACGCCAAGCTCGTCTTCATTGACCCGCCGTACAACATCGGCGTTGACTATGGCAACGGCGCGAAGCGGGACTCGCTGTCGCGCAGCGACTTCATCCTCATTTCGGTCCAGTGGCTTGACACACTCTCCCGGTCCCTCGCAGACGACGGATCGATCTTTGTAATGACGTCGATGGAGTACCTGGGCGCGTACGAGGAAATTCTGCGCGGCCTGGGCCTCCATTGGCGGCAGACCATTATCTGGGTCGAGACGTTCGGCAACTACACTCCCTGCAACTTCTCGCCGTGCTGCCGGCCCATCCTCTACTTCACCAAGAGCGCCGACTCCTTCACGTTCCACGGCGATCAGATCCTGATCCCGTCTGACCGGCAGCTCAAGTACGCGGACAGCCGAGCCAACCCCGCCGGCAAGGTGCCGAGCAACGTCTGGACCGAGTTTCCGCGGATCGTCGACAACGACGCCGAACGTGTTCCGGGCTTCCCGACCCAGATCCCTCGAAAGCTTGTCGAGCGCATCGTGCTCGCGGCGAGCAATCCCGGCGATCTCGTCCTGGACGGATTTAACGGGAGCGGCACGACCGGTGTGGCAGCGCTTCTGAATCACCGCCGTTACCTCGGCATCGAAGCCAACCCCGCCAACGCCGCGCTCGCCCGCGCCCGCATCACCAAGGCCCTTTCGGAAGGAGAAAAGTAAATGCCGCGTGCCAATGGAAACAGCAACCCGATCAACAACCGCGAAGCGATGACGGATGCCGTCTGCGCCGCGATGCATGATCGGTTTCGGGACGACTCGATCGACTCGCTGCTCACCCGTCCTGTCGATGCCCTGGACATGGCGCTCGACGCCGCGGTCCGTGCCGGCCGCATGAGCAATGCCGCCCGCACTCGCGTCGTCGGCGGCGTGCGGCGGCTCTTCAAAGATGAACAGGGCTCCGAAGACCTCGTCGCCGAGATCTGCAGGGCGGCCCTGAGCAGCCGGAAGCGCGGCGACCTCAAGAAGGATCGGTACTGAGCCGGAGACGACCATGCCCAACAGCATGCACATCCTGGCCAGCGCGCTAACGGTGAATCCGAGCCCCTCGATTCACCATCGGGCGCAATTGTGCGGTGAACTCACCGCCACGAACAAAATTTCACCACGTGGTGAATCGCGGGGCACTTTCACAGGAGAGGAGCACTTTGAACTCGATCGAGCAGCTCGCCAGCTCGATCACGGACGATCGCCGAGCAACGTATCTATTCGACACGAAGGCCGCATCGGATGCGGTCGGCTGTCATCCGAACAAGTTCAACGACTGGTGGCAGCGCACCAATTCGAAGCTCCTCGAGCTTTACATCAGTCAACCCGGCCAGCTCGCCGCCGAGATCGCCGCGCTCTTCGCCAGGGCCGAGGCCGAGCGCTCTCGCCGCGAAGAGCGGCGACGCGCGGGCAAGCCGCCGGACAGCCAACGGCATTGATCGGAGGCGCGCTGTGAGCACGCCCACCGATCGGGACCTCTACGCCGATCACCTCCTGGCTTTCCGCGATTGGTGCGAGCGGCACGAGCGCAGTTTTCCACTGGAGATGACCGCGCTAATTCGCGCTCGCATGGGCAACGCACGCCTGAGCCCGATCGATCGACCCGCCCGAGCGACCGCCGTCTGCGCCGACACGAGCGAAGCGCCCCACGGACGCAAACGCAACGGCAAGCCCTATCGAACCCCTGAAAAGCATCGCGCGTACATGCGGGCGTATTTCGCCCGCCGCCGCGACGCCAACGTCATTCCCTCACCGCAAGGAGGATCGAATGTCACCTGATCCGTTTACGAACTACCTGATGCAGGACCGGCCCCGCTGGTACTGCCTGCAGAGCCAGGCCACCGGCAAGCTCATCCTGGAGGACATGGATGAGAACGGCGATCCGGTCGGTAGCGTCCTGGTCTACTGGGACCGCGCCGACGCCGAGGGCGCTGCCATCGCCCACCGCGAGACCTATCCGAGCCTGCTGATCGAGGTCGTGCCGCTTCCGGCGTGCCCGCCGGCCGTCGTACGTCCCAAGCCACGTGAGAACGCCGAGGTCGTCTCCGCCCAGGCGTCGATCTCCCTCGCCGATCAATGCGTGCAGGTCGAGGTCCGACCGCGCACGGGCTCTTCCTGCACCCGTCTCATGCAGCTGATCGGCAACGCCCTGAAAATCGTCGCCGAGAGCGAACCGATGGCGCGGATGTCGCCCGTGGTGTTCTTTCGCCTGGGGCCGCTCACCAAGCAGGCCGACTCGATTGACAAGGTCGCCTAAACGGAGGTACGCGATGCAGTCCCAGCCTTTCACCGTCGCCGACCAGATCCGGCTCCTCACTCAGACCATCAAGCAGATGGATCCGAGCGAGACACGCGAGCGCCTGGTCGCTCGCCGGGACAAACTGATAGCCGATCGCATGACGCCGCTCCTGGCCGGCCGTCGTCGCGGGCTTGTGGCACCAATCCCCCAGCCGGAGGCCGCATGAACGCCACCGCGTGCCGCAGCGCGGGCCTTACGGGTCCGCAGCAATACCGTCTCGATCGGCTCATCGATCGCGTGTGCGAGCGTTTCGGCGTCGCGCGATCAGAGATCGCCGATCTGGGCGCCAAGAAGATCGCACGGAGCGACGAGCGAGCACACGCCCGCGGCTGTATCGCGTTGCTGGCGCACGACACGCTCGGGCTCACCTTCGATCAGGTCACCCAGGCCTGCGGCGTGCGGCATCGTTCCAACGTGGCGCGCGGCGTGGGCTCGATCCGCAACTGGATGCTCGCCGACCCAGCCCTGGCCACGCGCGTGCAGTCGATGCGCCTCTTCGCGACCAGCCTGATGGAGGTCGAACGCCTGTGAGCGAGCCCACCCTCAAACTCAGCGAATACCTTGACGATCCGATCGTGGGCAAGCCCATTGATCGCGTCGAGGCGCACGGCACGCGCTGGGTCTGGATCGATGACGCCGCGCGCCTCCTGGGCTTAAAGAACGTCGGCACGCTCCGCAACAAGTGTCTCTCGACCTGGGCCCCAAAACTGCTTGCCCGCAAGTCGAAGCACCCGACGACGCTCCAGGAGACGTGGCAGATCAGCGAGCTGGCCGATCCGCGACTGGTGTCGACGCCGTCCGCTTCGCCGCTCAAAACGACCGCCGATGAGGAGTGGGGCAAGCTCACCGATGAGCAGCGCGAGACCGTGCTCCAGACCGAGCGTTACCTGCTCGAATGGCAAAAGCAGCTCGCCGCCGGCTTCACGCTCAAGCTGGACGAGGGCGCGATCACCAGGCGGTTCGTCGATCAGGCCCGTGCCGCCGGCTTCAAGTGCTGCCGCGCCTCGCTCTACCGCTGGCAGAAGGATTACCGCTCATCGGGCCGCGTCGGGCTGTTCGATCCACGATGGAAGGTCTCAAGCGCCGCCAGCGCCGACGACCTTCACGTCTACCGCGACACGCTCAAGCGGCTTTATCTCGACCAGCGCAAACGCCACATCAGTGAATGCCACTACCGCGCGTGTGAGGCGTCTGAGCAGGCTGGAGAAACGCCACCGAAGAGCGTGAAGACCGCCCAGCGGCTCCTGAACGCGATCCCCCGCGACACCGTCATGCTGCTGCGCAACGGCCCGGAGGCCTACTGCAACAACATCGCGCTGCACATCCGCCGCGACTACTCGACCATCGAGAGCAACGAGTGGTGGTGCTCAGATCACTTCCGCTTCGACGTGATCGTGCGAACGCAGACCGGCGAGCTGCTGCGGCCGTGGCTGCACGCCTGGCAGGATCTCCGCTCTCGCCGCATCGTCGGCTACACGATCGTCACCCACGACCCGAACGCGGATTTGATCCTGCGCGTCTTCGCCCAGGCCGTCCGTGAGCACGGCGTGCCCAAGCACGTGTACGTCGACAACGGCAAGGATTTCGACGCCAAGCAGCTGCAGGGCATCACCAAGAAGCAGCGTCAATCGGGCATGCGGCCCGGCGACCTGACGCCGGCGGACGTTCGCCGCTGCGGCGGAGCGTTCACGCAGCTGGGCGTCGATGTCGTTCACACGTGGCCCTATCACGGCCAGTCCAAGCCGATCGAGCGATGGCACCGCAGAATCAATGACCAGTTTTCGCGCGACTTCGCCAGCTACACCGGCGGCGACACGACCAAGAAGCCCGAGGACCTTGCCGACAAGCTGGCGCTCAACGAGATCCCGATGCTCAGCGACTTCGTCGCCGCGTTCGGCGACTGGCTCGACGGGTTCCACACCCTGCCTCACATGGGCGATTCGATGGACGGCAAAGCGCCGGCGCAGGTCTATCAGGAGTGCCTGCTCTCGAAGCGATCCATCCCCGACGAACTGCTGCGGCTCGCCTGCATGCCGCGCCACGAGTGCACCATCCGCCAGAACGGCGTGCACTTCGAGCAGATGTCCTGGCACCATCACGAGCTGGACAAGCGATTCGGCGATCGCGTGATGATCGCGATCGACGTCGAGTGCCTCGACTACGTCATCGTGCTCGATCTCGAAGGCCGGGTGATCTGCAAGGCCAAGGCCAACCAAAAGCTTCCCCAGGGCGCGACTCGGCAGATGCTGCGTGAGGCCGTCGCCGACAGCCGGCGGAACAAGAAGAAGGCTCGCGACTACATCGACAACGTCCGCCCGAAACTCGCCCTCGATCCCGTCGAGCTGATGCGGTCCCGCGCGGCCAAGCAGGCTCGCGAGCATCAGAAACAGGTCGCTTTGAAGAACGGCACCGACAACCTGCCGCCGTCGATCTCGCCGGTTCGAACGCCCTTCGACGACCAGCACGCCGCACTCTCGAAGGCGTTTCACGGCCCCCAACCCGTCAATCCCGCCGGCAGCGACTTCACGCCGCCGCCGGCAAGCGGATTCGTCTATCACGCGCCCGCGCGCTCGGAGGACGAATGAACAGCGACCCCAACCAGCCACGCCCGATCAATACGTTGATCGACCGCGAGCGCATACGAGGAGCGTCAAGGATGATCGCCGAAGGCACGGATGCCACCACAGTGAGTCCCGAACAGATCGCGGCGGTCCGAAGCGACGTCGAGATCTTCTGCCGCAACCACAAGATCAGCCGGAAGCAGCTCAGCGCCGCCATCGGCGTCGGCCATGCGACCGTGAGCGAGTTCCTCGCCGCCAAGTACGCGGGCAACAACGCCTCGCTCGCGATCGATCTGGAGAGCTGGCTGGTCGAAGAAGAGCAGCGCCGCGCCCGCCCGGCCACGACGCAGTTCGTGTGGACGAACGTCGCCATGCAGATCAAGAGCGTGGCCAACTACTGCCTCGACTTCAAGAAAATCGGTCTGGTCTACGGTCCCGACACCTCCGGCGTCGGCAAGACGACCGCCCTTCGCGCCATCCACCAGGAGCTGGGCACGCGCCGATCGAGTCTCGTGACGATCGACAAGGTCGACGCCTCCGCCAGTGGCCTGCTCAAGAAGCTCTGCGCCGGGCTGCGTCTCGCCCAGGACAAGAGCAACTCGACGCTCTTCGAGCGCGTTAAGAGCGAGCTGCACGGCCGCTCACACCTTCTTCTGATCGATCAGATCCACAATCTCCGCTTCGCCAAGGATGATCGGCCGTTCTACATCCTCGCCGACCTGTATGACGCGACCAATGCCGCGCAGCTCTGGTGTGGAACCGCCGACCTCGTCGGCTACCTCAATCGGCAGCGCAAGAAGAGCGGCGATGAGAGTCTGGCTCAGATCCGGCGGCGGATTTTCCCGTGTGTCGATCTGATGGAGATGCTCAAGAGCGGCGGTTCGGACGGACGCGGCCAGCCCCTGGCGACCGTCGAGCAGGTGCGCGAGATGTTCGCCAAGAACAAGCTCAAGCTCACCGCCGCCGCCAGCCGCTTCCTCTGCACGCTCCTCAATCGCCCCGACACCGGCGGCATCGGGTTCTGCGAGCAGCTGGTTGAGTACGCGACGATGCTCGGCTCGATGCGCTCGATCGGGTCGATCGACGTGCCGCTGCTCAAAGAGGCGATGTCGCACGGCATCACCAGCGCGCGTGCCGATGGCCTGGTTCACGAAGTGGAGGAAGAGGAAGCCCAGCAGCGGCAAGCGAGGGTCGGATGATCCGCACCGAGTGGCTCAACATGTCGGTTGCTCGCTTGCGTGCGGTGTTCGCCGTTCGGTGTGGCTGCTCGCTCGCGCGGTCCCTCTCCGACATCCGCGACACGGCCGCCGAGGCGGTCGAGCGAAAACACCGCACGCGCGCCGAGGTGCTTCACCGCGCCGCCCGCCGTGCCGAGATCGGTTGTGTCGGGCCGGTGCTCAAAGTCGAGCACAGGAAGGGAGCATAGTAATGGCTCAGCGACCCGAGAACGTCGTGATTCATTTCGGGAAATACAAGGGCAAGCGCTTGGGCGAGATCCTGGAACAGGACGCCGCCTACCTCGACTTCCTCAACGGCCTGGACGATCTGCGCGAGCCGCTGGCGTCGGCCGTCGCCGACATCAACACCCGCTGCGCGTTCGAAATCGACGACGCGATCGCCAAGAAGGAACGCGAGCGCGAACACCGTGAATATCGAAAGCGAGGATGGTGATGCGCATCACGTTTACCGAAGCTCAGCTCAAGGTTTGCCTGGAGAAGCTCGCCGAGGCGCGGCGGACGACCGTCGCGCACGAGGCGTTTTCGGTCTCGACGCCGGGCACGGGCTACGTGCAGGCCGTCGCGCGTCCCAACGGTGATCTCGACGTCATGATCCACATGAACGTGGGGTTCGAGAAGGGCGGGAAGCGGTGACCGCCGCCGAGGAAAGACGCCTCTCTTCCCAGGTGTGGGAACGGGAGTCCGACGGCGCGCGTTACACGGGCTTCACGCTGGCCGTGATGCTCCGCCATTGGAAGGTGAAGCTTGAGGATCTGCTCAACATGCCGATCGGCAAAGGCTTTACCGACCCGATAAAACAATGCTCGCCGTATCGGAGGGTCGCGTGATCAGTTTCGAGTCATCCGAGCTTGCCCTGCACTCCGGCGGCGATCGTGGCTTTTACGATCTCAGTGAGTGCAGTCTGCGCGATGCTCATCACGGTGCCTTTGACCTGTTCCCATGCCTGCAGCGTGATGTGTGCAAAGCCAGACTCCGCCTCAACCGTTCGAAGGTAATTCTCGCCGACGGCGGTGAGATAGACGCCAAAGTAGTTGAGCTTGCCCTTCACCGTCGTGACGTAATCGGCCCGAAGTCGCGAAGCTCCACGTCCCCGTGGCGACCCAACGAGTTCGAATCCGCCGAGGAAGGATGCCGCGCGCCGGACATCAGCCTGATTGGCCCCGAGCGCAGTGGCGATCTCGCTGATGGGAATGAAATCCGCGTCGCTGTAGACGGCCGCTCGTTCTCGAACGAGCAGCAGAACACGCATTTCCAAATCACTGAGCTTGGCTTCCAGCTTCATCGGGTTCTCCATTGTCGGCGGGTCATACTATGACACATCCGCAACTCCAAGCGATCCACACCCACCGCCGCCAGCTCGAAAAACTGGACGCTACGACGTTCGATCGAGGCTGGTATGACCTCGTCCTCATCAACGTCGGCCGCGTGCAAGCTGATGCCTCTGGGGCGATTTCCAGCAAGGGCCTAAGCAACGCCGGTTTCGAGCGCGTGATGGCGTTCCTGGAGGAGACGATCGCCGACGCCGGCGGCAAGGTTGGCACCTATTGGCGTGATCGCGACCGGCGCCGAGGCCACTACCTCACAACCCGCCAGGAGTGGCAGATCGGCCAGCTCTTCGCCGAGATGCGCGCCGCGGGTCTCACCTACCCCCTCGAAGCGGTTGTCAGCCAGATGAGCAACAGCCGCACTCGACGAGTCGAGGAACTCAACGGCCAGGAGGCATTCAAGGTGATCGAGATGCTCAAGGCCGCGATCGGCAGGAAGGCCCTCGCATGAACCGCCAGATCTTCCACCTAGTCGCCTACTCCCTTGCGACCGTTTCGATCGTCGGCGTCTGGTGGGCCGCGGTGTGCGGCCATGTCGTCCTTTCAGCTGCGTCTCTGGTCGCCGCCGCCTTCTTCGTTTGCCTCGTCGATTTCATCGAAGAAATGGAGCCCGCCTGATCAGTGGCACAAGGTGACACGCCCATCCCCTTGAACCCCGAACAGCGCCGCGTCGCCGCGATGCTGCTGAATCTCGCGCGCCGATGTCGTGAGATGATCCTGAATCCGCCCGGCAAGACGGACGCCCAGCGCGAGTGGAACGCCTCACAGGCCGCCGCCCGCCTCCGCTCGCTCGAGCGCGAGTTGATCCCGTTCAACGTCGAGGTCGCGCGACTCGTTCCTGCCTCGCTGCAGCCACATTTCGACCGTGGACTCGCCGCCGCCAACACGCAGCTCCGCAACGCAGAGGTTTTGGCCGAAGGCGATCCGATACGCGGCTCATTTGCCCTGGTCGATTCGAGTCGAGCTCAAATCCTCGTGAGAAGCGCCGCCGACGATGTCGCGAAGGCCGCTCGATCGACCGTCGCCGAAACCGGCCGGGTCGTGCGTCAGATCCGGGCGCTCGGGCTCGACAGCCGGCAGATCAAGCAGGTGATTGCTGGCGGCACGCTCGACGGCCAGCCAAAGCAGGCGCTGGCAGACGTGCGAAAGGCCTGCGAAAAGGTCGCCGATAAGGATGGCAAGCTCTTCGTGCCCGACAAGACCGGCGAGCTTCGCGCGTACGATGCCCGCAACTACGCGGACCTCGTGTTTCAGACCGCCAGCGCCGAGGCGGCCAACATCGCGACGCAGGAACGCGGCGAATCGAAGGGCCAGTTCTACTACAAGATCATTGGGAGCAACTCTGCCAACTTCTGCACGGCGTTCGTCGGCAAAGTCTACTACAGCGGCCCGGGCAGTGATCCACTCGGGCTCTATCCGAACATCCGTGAGCTGCCAGACGGTGGCCCGCCGTTTCACCCGCGATGCACCAAGCGCCTCGTGATCTTCGTCGTCGCGCTGATGACGCCCAGGCAGATCGAGTCCGGCAAGCCCGACGCCGCGTCGCTGGAGCTGCACGGACAGGCTCGAAATGAAGCACAGAAGCGGTTTGCCGCTCGAAAGGCAGGATAAACATGGAGGACACGGATGTCCGTTCCACTCACTAGGCCGGCAGCGAAAACGCCCGCCGATGCCGCGTTGCTCGACACCATGCCGCTCTTCGCGCCCACGCGAGAGGAACGGCAGACGACCAGCCAACTCGCGCTCAGCAAAGCCGCGCCGAAGTTCGGCGAGCGCCACGCGCGCATCACCCAGATCCTCGACCAGCACGGCCCGCTGCCGATCTTCCGCGTGGCTGAACTCTTGGGCGTGCCCGAGCACACGATCAGCGGCCGATTCAGCGAGCTGCGCAAGGGCGGGGTGATCGAAAGGACCGGCGAACGCGTCGAGAAGCCCTTTTCCGGCAGCAAGTGCGATGTCTATCGTGTCCAGCGAGCAAGTTTGTAAATATTCGCCCTCCATTCGAGAATGCGCAAATGGCAATTCCTCTCGAAAAGAACCTGTTTGTCTCATTTTCTGGCGATGACGCCGAGGCCATCGCACAGAAGCTCGTCGTGTTCCTCGGTCGAGTTATTCAAGAGATTAAGCCATGGATTTCCCGGGACATCAAACACGGCGCGATGTGGCCGGTCGAGATAAGGAAAGCGCTACTCCAAGTTCGAGCGGGAATCATCGTCTTAACTCCGCGGAACCTTGAAAGCCCTTGGTGCCTATTCGAGGCAGGTGCCTTGTCCACGGGCATTGATGCGGAAAATCGACCGGTGATCCCATTGGCGTTCGGAGTGGAAAAAGGTGCAATCGGGTTTCCGCTAGGCATGTTGCAGGCGGCTGCATCCGACGAGGCGGGCCTACTTGAAATGTGTCAGACGCTGAGAACTGAATTCGCGCCGACGATCAAAGACGAGGACTTAAAGTGGGTGTTCGAAAAGGCTTATCCTGAGTTCCGCAGCCAGTTTGAGGCGATTTTATCGAAGAGCCCGGTACCCCGCCGCGCGCCGGACATGGCAAAAATGATCGAGGAAACCCGTGAGATGGTTCTCTCGCTCCAGATGGGCGCACCATGGAGGAAGAACATCGCTGTGACGATGGTTGCTGACAAACAAGTTCGCGCCGCCTTCGGACACTTAGCCGTGCCGCTCTCTTCGTATTCAAGAGCCGAGGGGGGAGCAACGCTACATTTCGACATCTCATGGAAGAACTGCACTCCACTTCTACAGAACGCGATTAAAGCGGGCATGCTCGCCCTCGGCGAGAAGGAAGTGACAGCGATCTTTCTAGACCAGTTGCTACACCTTCAGGGCGAGGCCTTCACTGAGATGTGGGTTGTAGCGTAGACGTCACAAAACGGCGTTGTTTGACGGCGCATGAACGAATCGAGCGCATCCTCTCTTGCCACCTGCCGACTGCGTGTCACAGTCACCGTCGGAAAGGATGGTAATTCACTCGCATGGATGCGCTTAAATCGCGGTTTCTGCCGCCGCGCCGCACTCGGCATTTGCCGATCCTCGGCGCTCACAGCCGACGCCGGATGCTCGCCCGGCTCGTGTTTGGAAAGTTCAAGATTCAGCTTACCGATGAGGAGTTCGAGGGGCTCAAGGCACGCGCGGAGACGTACCTGCGCGACAACGGAACCTTGTTTGGGTTCGCGGGGAGCCTTTTGCATGTTCAGAAGTGACCTCCCGCTCAGTGGCATCACGCCGGCCGCCTACAACCCGCGCCAGATCACGCCGGAGGCGTTCGATCGGCTCAAATCGAGCATCATCTCGCTCGGCATGATCCGGCCGATCATCGTGACGACGTCCGGTCAACTCATCGCGGGCCACCAGCGCACAAAAGCGATGGCCGCGGTCGGCCTTTCGACCGCGCCGGCTCAGATCCTCGCGGATGTGAGCCAGGAGGACGAGGTCCGCTTCAACCAGCTCCACAACGCCAGCGACAAAGAGATCGCCGTCGCCGACCTGCGGATCGGGTCGCAGGCGCGCACGGGCTGGATCGAGTTTGATGCCTCGAAAATGCAAGTCGTGAAGCGCCCGGCGATGGCCTCGAAGCTGGTCGAAGTGGTCAAGCTGCTGGCCAAGCACGGACCGTTCAGCGGCGCGGTGGCGCTCACGGATGGGCGGATCGTCGCCGGCCACCTTTACGCGTTCGCCTGCCGGCTCATCAACCGGCGACTGCACATCTATATAGTGGACGCCGCGCGGGCAGCAGACGTGGAACGCTTCCTCAGCCAGGACTACGGCGAGTTCAGCTACGGCCACCTCGCAAAAACCACCTGGGCACAGTCGCTGGCGCAGATGTTCCGCATTCGGAGCGGTCGCGAGGCCCGCGGGAAGAGTCGGACCTACGAAGAGATGGTGCTGCCCTACCTCACGCGCTCGATGCGGGTGCTCGACTTCGGCGCGGGACAGATGGACTACGTGAGATACCTCCGCCGCCGCCGGTTCGACATCATCGGCGTGGAGTTCTACCGCCGGAAGAGGGCCTCGATGCACCTCGATTTGAAGGCCGTTCACGAGGACATCGATCGGCTTTCGAATGACCTTCGACACCGCGGTTTGTTCGACCTGGTCGTGTGCGATTCGGTGCTCAACAGCGTCGATTCTTCCCAGGCAGAGTCGGATGTGCTCACGACGATCAACGCGCTCTGTCGCCCTGGCGGAACAATCGTTTTCAGCGGCCGTCGAATGGCGTTCGAACATGCGATCGAGAATAACCTCTCGCACAGCCGATCCTGCCTCAAAAGGCACGTCTACTTCACCGACAAGGACGGCTTCTCGGCGATGTACCAGAGAGGAGTGTGGCTCTATCAGAAGTTCCACTCCGATCAGCGCGTCGCGGAGCTGGCGGCCGAGACCATCGGGCCTGAGATCAAGATGCGTTGCCGGGGAAGTGCCTGGGCGGTTCGCGGCGTGAAGTCGATCGTGCGGTCTGGCGCTGCGGAGTCGCTGGCGCGGGAGTTCAACCTGCCGCTGCCCGACGGTACGACGTACGACCGATCGGACATCGTCGACGCCTGGAAGATTGCCCAAACTCCCAGATCCAGCGCGCGCGCCCCATATGCGGCGCGCGCCCCCCAAAAGTCGATTGCGTCGCGCCAGCGAGGGTCGAGGGCGCGCGCCAATCTCATCTAGCCCTTAAAACCGATCGCTCGTCTCAAGTATGCAGGGACAGGCGCGCGCCCCGAGCGAAATCGCTGATCGCCCGATTTGTCGGCCCGGTTTGTGAGAATCCATCCCGCTTCGTCTCACATGATCCCGTCTCATCCCGTGTGTCCGTTTACACAATCGATGCCTGTACACGATTCGTCCACGATTTGTGGGCGGAGAGGCCGTCGCGATTGCATCACCCACAGCCCATCGTCCAGCTCGTTATCAGAAACGTCGTCGTCCTGTTGAACCCGCCTTCTTGCGCGGTTGGCAGTCGCCCAGTCCAGTTTGGCCGGCTGTCAACCGAGTCTCATCGGTTCACGCCCCAAAACAGGGTTGAGTCGCCATTTTCGCGTTGGCGATCGAGTGCGCGTCGCAAACAGACAAAAGATTTGCGCATACGACGAACCAAAATGAGGTAAAGAATACAGTGGCGGAAACGTCGATCCTGCCCTGTTCTGCCGTCGCGTTGCGGTTTTTCGACGCGTACAGCGACGCGTGCGCGATCGAGACTACATTCTGGGAGCAGTTTGCAGCGTCGATAACGGCCCCTTGCGGGTTCGGCGTTGACGTCGTGAATCGACTCTCTTGATTCGGCGGAGGCACAATCAGAAGAAAAACAAGGGCGTTCATCACGCGCTCTCGGAGATTGATCACCGCTCTCGAGTCGGCTTTCATTCCACCCGCGCGTCTCGGCCGCGTACAGGAAAAGCACACGAGCTAATCGAATGTCGCGCTCGACGGGCTGGGAATCGCACCCGTCGATTGCACGTTCGACTCGATGCAATGAGCCGGGTGGGTCTCGAGGAATACGAAATGCAAAACGTCTGACCGATGCTCGCGAACGACTGCTTTTCGCGCAAATAGAAAATCGAGGTCCGTTCGATGTCGCCGTTTCAAGAGGTTGGAACGGACATCGGCCGGCAGTAAATCATACGAGTTTTAGGACTGCCAAGGCTTAGAGGAGAAATGAACATGCTGCACAACACGACTTACGAAACCGCAAAGAGAATCAGCATGGGGAACAAGACGGAAGTGCCGTCGGCCCATCGCAAATCGATCCGCCGACGCCTCGCGGTCACCATGCTGCTGGGGCTCGCGGTAGCCGAGTTTTCGCCGATGGCCACTCGCACGGTGCTCGCGGATGCGACCTGGACGGGTGCCAACAGCACCGACTGGAACACCGCTGGCAACTGGAGCGTCGCACCCGGCGGGCAGAACCTGATCGTCAATACAAACACGGGGAACATCGCGACCATCACCGCCAATGCGACGTTTACGCCGGTCGACATCACGGTCGGGGGCGGCGCGACCGGCAACGGACGCGTCGACCACATCGCCGGCAGCGTCTCAACCGGAGCGGGCAACTGGATGTTCGTGGGCGCCAATGGCGGCACGGGCGTTTATAACCTTGCCAACACCGCAACCACCGGTGGCACGCTCACCGGCTTCGGTCAGGGTTCGGGCAGCCTCGCGGTCGCCGGCAACTTCTACATCGGCGGTCGTTACTTCGATGTCGGCGGCAACGGCACGTTCAACATGAACACCACCGGCACGCTCACCGCCGGCCTGCTCGACATCTTCGACAGCAACAGCGCCGGCAGCGGCACGTTCAATCTCGACAACGGCACCGTGACTTCCAACGGCGAACTCTGGGTCGGCGCGTGGGGAACCGGAACGGGCACCTTCAATCAGGCCGGTGGTACCGTCAACTCCAATGCCTATTTCGTCGTCGGACGAAGCGGCACCGGAACGTACAACGTGACCGGCGGAACCGTGAACGGCGCAACGAATGCCGGCTTCATCGTCATCGGATCATTTGGCGGCTCGAATGGCACCATGAACGTCAGCGCAGGAACAGTGCAGACGCCACGACAGTTCTACGTCGCCGAAGGCGGCACCGGGACGTTGAACGTCACCGGCACCGGTCTCGTCTTGGTTGGCGATCTCGCGCAGGGTCTGCGACTCGGCGCCAACGGCGGAACCGGTACCGTGAATCTCAACGGCGGGACCATCCAGGCCGCGATCGTTACCCAGGGCAGCGGCAGCGGGACCTTCAACTTCAACGGCGGCACCCTCAAGGCGGGGGCGAGCAGCTCCAGCTTTTTCACGGGCCTCGCGCGGACGAACGTTCGTGATGCCGGCGCAATCATCAACACCAACAGCTTCGACGTCACGGTCGGGCAGACGCTCGAGCACAGCGACATCGGCGGCGACGCGGCACTGGACGGCGGCCTGACCAAGTCCGGCGCAGGTTCACTGACCCTGACCGCCAGCAACAACTACACCGGCGCGACCACGGTTTCCGCAGGTCGACTCGTCGTCGACGGCGGCGGCGCGATCAACGCCAGTTCGGGCATTATCGTGAACGGCACGGGCGCCCGTTTCGTCACGACCGCTTCAACCGCAGTCACGCCAACGGTGACCGTCACGAGCGGAGGCGTTGGCGGAACCGGAACCATCGGAACCGTCAACGTCGCGAGCAATGCCGCCAACTCGGTCGCCAACGGAAACGGCGGCACCGGTACGCTCACGATCAACACCCTGCACTTCAACGGCGCCGGCCGACTCGACCTGACCGTCAACGGCACCTCGCCGGAAATCAACACCACCACGCTCACCACCACCGGCGCGAACAGCGTTTCGGTTAACGCCTCCAGCCCGACATGGCTGCCCGGCACCTACAACCTGCTGAGTTACAGCTCGCTGGGTGGCACCGGCTTCTCCGCCTTCCAGAAGGGCACGATTGCAGGCCTCAGCGCACGCCAGAGCGCGACACTGAGCAACCCCAGCGGCTTCATCTCGCTGGTCATCGCCGGCGACAATCCGAAGTGGACGGGTGCACTCAACTCCAGCTGGACGACGGCGACCCTCGCATCTCCCAAAAACTGGGCGCTGATCACCAGCGGCACGACGACCGATTACATCAACGGCGACGTCGTCCTTTTCGACGATTCCGCCTCGAGCTTCACCGTGAACGTCGCCGACGCGACAGTGACGCCCGTTTCCACCGTGTTCAACAACTCGGCACACGACTATGTGCTTGGCGGGACCGGCAGCGTGGCGGGAGCTGGTTCGCTGACCAAGAACGGCGGCTCTGCGCTCACCATCAATAACGGGAACACCTACGCGGGTGGAACGCTGTTGAATGCCGGCAGATTGAATATCAACAACGCCTCCGCGATCGGTACAGGCGCGTTGACCGTCGCCGGCGGCACCACGATCGATAACACCAGCGGTTCGGCCAAGACCCTTTCGACCAACAACGCCCAGACCTGGGCTGGCGATTTCACGTTCGATGGCTCCAGTGCCCTGAACATGGGAACCGGCGCCGTCACCATGACCGGTGATCGTGTCGTGACCGTCAATGGGAGCGGCGCGCTGACGGTCGGCGGGATTGGTGAGTCCGGCGGCTCGCGCGTTCTCAACAAAGCCGGGGCCGGCACGCTCGTCGTCGGCGGAACCAGCAGCTACACCGGCGCGACCAATGTTAACGAAGGAACGCTTTCCGTCGCGGGCAGCATCACGACTTCCTCGGGAATGAACGTCAATGGCGGCGCGGTGACGGTCGGCGGCACCGTCGCGACTCCACAGACGTTCGTCAACTCGGGTTCACTGACCGTGAACTCCGGTGGTTCGTACACCACCACCACCGGCGACACGTTCGTCGGTGTCAACAACACCGCTAGCATCTTGGTGAACAATGGCGGCACCCTCACTGGCAACACGATCCTTGTCGGCGGCTACAACAACACCGGCGGAACCGGCGTCGCCACCGTTGCGGCGGGCGGCACGCTGACGGCCAAGAACTGGCTCGTCGTCGGCTTTGCCAACGGCGGCAATGGCACGCTCAATGTCAACGGCGGCACCGTCAACGTCCGCAAGGGCAGCACCTTTGGCAACATCGAGGTGAGCACCTGGGACAACGGCACGACCGGCGTCGTCAACATGAACTCGGGCACGATCAATCTTCTCAACAACTCGTCCATCGTGATGGGCGTCATGGGGAACAACGCCGGATCGTCCACCTTCAACCAGAATGGCGGAACGGTTACCACCTACAGCGATGACCTTGCCGCCGCCCCCGGTGGAACCGGCGGCGTCATCGTCGGACAAGGCGGAACCGGCACGCACACCTACAACCTCAACGGTGGCGTGCTTTCGACCGGCAGCGTGACGCGCTCCGGCGCCACTGGCGTGCTCAACCTCAACGGCGGCACGCTCAAGTCCACCCGCAACAATGCCAACCTGATCGCCGGCTTGACTTCCGTCAACGTCCAGGCGGGCGGCGCAATCATTGACACCAACGGCAACACCGTCAGCGTCACGCAGCCCCTTCTCCACGATGCCGCAGGCCCGGCGACCGATGGCGGACTCACCAAGAACGGATCCGGCACTCTCCGCCTCGCTGGCGGAACCTCAACTTACGCTGGCAACACCGTCATCACCGGCGGCACCATCCAACTTGCTTCCGGCGCGGCTCCGACCGCGGTCGGCCAGTACTCGTTTGATGAGTTGACCCCCGGCGCTCTCGCCGGCGGCGTTACGGTCGCCAACACCGGAACCGGCACTGGCATGAACGGAACCGTGAACCACGCGAACAACACCAACGATCCGACCAACGGCGGCGCAAGTTCCGTGACCGGCAAGTTCGGCAAGGGCATCTCGTTCGACGGCTGGGGATCATCGGTCGACGTCGGAAGCAAGATCGTCGATCAGTCCGGCAGCGGAACCTGGTCCATGTCGGCCTGGGTGAAGACCACCCTGCCCGGTGCCTCCATCGTGAGCAAGAACGACGCCAACACGACTTGGAGCGGCGGTGACTCGGTCTTTTATCTCGGCTCCAACCCGATCAGCGGCTCCGGCGGAAACCTGCCCACCGCCGTACGCAACGCCGGCGGCTTTGTGCAGGGCGATCCGGGTGCAGGCACCAACCTCACCGATGATGCCTGGCACATGGTCACCTACGTCTTCAACGGCGGCGTGAAGCAGGTCTTCGTGGACGGCACTCCCGTCACCATGACGATGACCGGCTTTGATAACGCCGACCCAAGCGCGTCCGTGCGAATCGGCTACAACATCAACACCCTCTCTGCCTTGGACGGCAGCTACAACTTCTTCGGGTCGATGGACGAGTTGAAGTTCTACGATGTTTCCCTCAACGGCACGCAGGTTCAGTCGCTCTTCAACACCAATACCATTACGACCGGCGGGAGCCAGCAGTACCTTCCTTCGACCACCGCGGTGAGTATCACTGCAGCAGGCGCGTCGCTGGACCTGAACAGCAACGACCAGATCATCGGTTCGCTGACTGGCGTTGCGGGCAGCACCGTCACCCTTGGCGCCGGCACGCTCACAACCGGCGGAAACAACGCCTCGACCAGTTATGCAGGCGTCGTGTCCGGCACCGGTGGGCTGACCAAGACCGGAACCGGGAACTTCACCTTGTCCGGCGCCAACACCTACACTGGCACGACAGCCGTCACCGGCGGCACGCTCACGCTGGCACCGGCGGCCCAGACCGTGGTGTTCAGCGGACCGGTTACGGCACCCGGCGGCGCGGATGTCCGCGGCGGCAAGCTCGCACTCAGTTACACGACTGCCGGTGCAGGCGCCACACTGGCAACGAACGTTCAGTCGATCCTCGACGCCGGCTACGATCAGACGCCGAGCAAGTTCGCGACCGGCAAGATCCGTTCGACAACGCTGGCCGCGGGTCATCTCCTGGGATGGCGCAACAACACGACCGCATCGCAGGTCGAAGTCGCTTACACCATCGCCGGTGACGCGAACCTCGACTTCGTCGTCAACTTCGATGACCTGTTGCTCCTGGCTCAGAACTACAGCACGACCGCGACGGGCAAGGTCTGGGCGCAGGGCGACTTCACTTACGACACCATCGTGAACTTTGATGACCTTCTCGGACTCGCGCAACACTACAACCAAAGCGCGATCACCGGGGAACTCATCGGTGGCTCCACCGGCGACTTCGCGGCCGACTGGGCGATGGCGCTCTCGCTCGTACCCGAGCCGACGACGCTCACCACGGTATCGCTGGCGATGCTCTCGCTCGCCCGCCGCAATCGTGCGGGCCGGAAGTCGTAACGCGCAGCCGCGCGCTTTGAAGTCATGAATCGTGCCCGCAGGTCGAGGACCTGCGGGCTTTCTTTTTCTTTTGGCTTCCCCCGTCATTCAAGCGATCGGCGATTCAGAATCGAAATGAATCGATGGCTCGAATCGGTTACGCTCTGATCATGGCCATCAGCGCGCGAAATCAGTTCATGGGCAAGGTCGTCTCCGTCAGGCACGGCTCGGTGATGGCAGAGGTGGTGATCGACATCGGCGGCGGACACCAGATCGTGTCGTTGATCAGCTCCAGCTCCGCGAAGCGTCTGAAACTGAAGAAGGGCGCCGCCGCCACCGCCGTCATCAAGGCGACAGAGGTCATCATTTCCACCGGCGACGAATGAAACGCCGCTCGCGATCAGGGTCGTCCACCACGCCGCGCGCCCGACTCTGGATCGAGCGCGACAATATCTCCATCCTCAGCGACGACGGGGCCGACCTGTTGGAGCAGATCGAGGCAACCGGATCGCTCTCGGAAGCCGCGCGGCGCCTCCGGTTCAGCTACCGACGGGCGTGGATGCTTCTGGACGACCTGAATGGGGGCTGGGACAACCCGCTGGTCCGTACCACGGTGGGCGGAAAACGCGGCGGCGGGGCGACGCTCACCGACTTTGGCGTCCGGGTTCTGCGTGCGTTTCGTGACCTTCAACTCCAGGTCGAGGCCGCCATCGACCTCGAACTCCCCGCGTTCCGCCGGGCGACACGCCCGGGCTGATCCGCTTCGCTATATACAAATGTGCATAACGCTCCTATCCTTGGCCGGATCTTTCGAATGGAGGCGCGGTGAGTCGATTTCTGGCATTCGCGTTGGCTGTCGTCAGCGCGTCGTCCGCGTGGGCGGAAACCGTTTCGGTTGCCGCGGCGATCTCCTTGAAAGACGCGCTCGGCAAAATCGCCGTGCAATACCGGTCCGACACCGGCAACGATGTCGAGTTCACCTTCGGCTCTTCCGGTCAGCTCTCGAAGCAGATTCAGGGCGGCGCGCCGGTCGACCTGTTCATCTCGGCCGCGAGCACGCAGGTGGATGATCTGGCCAAGGCGAACGCCGTCATCGCCGAGACGCGAACGGTGGTCGCCGGCAACGCGCTGGTGGCGATCGTTCCGGGGGACGCTACAGTCGCGCCGACGTCGACAAAGGAACTCGATCGACCCGAGTTTTCGAAGATCGCGATCGGTGAACCCAACTCCGTGCCTGCGGGCGAGTACACGGCCCAGGCGCTCAAGAACGCGAACGTCTACGAAAGCGTGAAAGAGAAGCTCGTGCTAGGCACGAACGTCCGCCAGGTTCTGGATTACGTCGAGCGCGGCGAGGTGAGCGTCGGATTCGTCTACGCGACCGATGCAAAGATCTCCGGCGAGAAAGTGCGAATCGCGTATGCGGTCGGTGAGCGCGAGCACAGTCCGATCCTCTATCCCGCCGTCGTCGTTTCCGAATCAAAGAAACGCGAAGTTGCGAAGCAGTTTTTAGCGTACCTGCTGGCCGAGAAGGCTCAAGGGGAACTTGCCTCCTTCGGCTTCACGAAGCCGCCGGCGAACGACACCGTGAAGACCGTCAAATGAGTGATGAGCTTTGGCAGACGATCTGGCTTTCCCTCCGCATCGCGGCGGGCGCGACGGTGTTGGCGCTGGTCGTTGCCCTGCCGCTGGCGTACCTTCACGCGCGGCGTCACTACGGCGGCAAGAGCCTCGTCGAGGCGCTCCTGGTCGTGCCGATGGTGCTCCCGCCGACGGTGGTTGGCTATCTGATCATTTCGATGCTGGGCGCGCGCGGCTGGATCGGACAGTACCTTCACCATCTGTTTTCGTACTCGATTCTGTTTCGCATCGAGGGGGCGATCCTGGCGTCGGCGATCGTCGCCCTGCCGCTTTTATATCTTCCGACGCGAGCGGCATTTTCGACGATCGATCGCGAGATGGAGGACACGGCACGCGTGATGGGGGCGAACTGGTTACAGCTATTCTGGCACGTGAGCCTGCCGATGATCCGCCGCGGACTTGCCAGCGGCCTGATGCTGGCGTTCGCGCGCGCGCTTGGGGAGTTCGGAGCGACGGTGATGGTCTTTGGCATCCGGATTCATCACACCACCCTGCCCGTGTCCATCTACCTCGATTACGAACAAGGCGAAATGGAGCGCGCGCTGCCGGCTGTCGCCGTCCTGTGTATTTTATCGCTGGCGATCACCGGGGCCTACAACCGCTCGACCCTTTCGAAGCAGGAGTAGAGTCGACATTCCTGAGGGGACCGGGGATGACGCGTTCTGAGCCTTTCGACGCCTTCGCGCTCATTGATCGCTGCGGGCGCGGCTCGGCATCATTCCTCGCGAACGATCATTGCCGACTCAGATCCATCGCGGTCTTCGCCACGCGCCATCAGTCACGCCGATGGCATTACGCACGCCGCGACCTCGACACGATCGCGACCGTTGCGCTTCGCGGCATAGAGCGCCTCATCCGCCGCCTCTATGATGCCCGGCGTGCAGCCGAGTTCGGCGACTCCGAAGCTGCAGGTGATGTTGACCAGACTTCCCATCAACTTGATCGGCGTCGCGCGGGTAATTTCGGCAAGCCGTTCGGCAAGCAGCGTCGCGGCCTTCCAGCCGGTGTTGGGCGCCAGAACCACAAACTCCTCGCCGCCGTAGCGACAGACGACGTCCTCGGTCCGGCAGGTGCTGCTCAGCACTTCCGCAAATCGCCGAAGCACTTGATCTCCGGCGGCGTGGCCGTACGTGTCGTTGATCTTCTTGAAATGATCGATGTCACATATCATGCAGGCCAGAGGGTGATCGTGGCGCGTCGCCGCCGAGACTTCCGACTCGAGCCGCTGGTTGAAGTACGCGCGATTCCACGTGCCCGTCAGCCCGTCCACCATCGCGCGGCGGGAAAGCAGATCCAGCAAATACTTTGTCCGCAGCGCAGCCCTCACGCGGGCGTGAAGCACTCCCTGGGAAAACGGTTTTGGTATGAAGTCGATTGCGCCGAGATCCAAACCGCTGATGACCTCTTCCTCACTGCAACTGCCGGTGAGAAAAATCACGGGGATGTCACGCGTGAACGAGTTAGCCTTTAGACGACGACAGACTTCCCAGCCGTCCAACACGGGCATCTCCACGTCCAGCAGGATGAGGTCGGGCTGCAAGGAAACGGCCCACTCCAGACCCTGCACCGGAGATGTGGCGGTGACCAGGTCGATCGAATCATCGGCCAATCGCTTTGCCAGAAGCTTTTGGATCATCGGACAGTCATCAATGGCCAGAATTCGCTGTTTCAAGTTGCTTCTCCGTTGCCTGGGGACAGTAGCCGTCAACCCGCTGGATCAGTTCCAGCAGTTCCGTGATCAACTTCGCGAGGGGGACCGCCGGACCTTTCGCAAGCGCGCTCTCCACCACCGAGGCCACGTCGGTGATCTGCGGGTAGCCGTAGCTTCCGGCGGCGCCCCTCATCTGATGAACTTTCCGACGAAGTCCTGCCGCATCGTTCGTCTCGGCAAGTTCGCGCATCTCGCGCACCGCATCCGGCAGGCGCGAGACGAACTCGGCGATGAGCTCGCCCATCTCGGGATCATCGACGTAGCGGCTCTGCAGCAGCCCGTCCCGCGGAGGCTGTGCGACATCGGCCGACGTGGAGCGGGATAGCGTGACCGGAGCTTCTCCCAGATGCCGGCTGAGCGTCGAAAAGAATCGGTGACGATCGATCGGCTTGGAGAGATAATCGTCGCATCCGGCCTCGGCACATCGCGCCGGCTCGCTGGGCATCGCGTTGGCGGTGAGCGCGATGATGGGACGCGTGAATCCGAGTGTGCGCAGTCCGCGGGTCGCGGCGTAGCCGTCGAGCCTCGGCATCTGCATATCCATCAGGACGATGTCGAACGCATCCACGCCGGCCGCTTCAACCGCGTCAAGTGCAGCCTGACCGTCTTCGACCAACGTGAGTTCAAAGCCCGCGCGGGAAAGCAGGCGCGACAACAGCGCCCGATTGTCGGGCCCGTCTTCGGCGAGCAGCAATCTCGCTCCGTTGGTGATTTTCGCAGTCCCGGTCGATCGCGCCTGATCCAGAAGCGAGGTCGCATTCAGTTGAGCGTCCAGCGAACGCGGATCTTCGACTTCCGAGTCCATCGCGGGCAGCGCGCACGTGAAGCGGAACGTGCTCCCGACGTTGAGCGCCGATTGCACCGTTACGTCGCCGCCCATCAGACGGGCCAATGTCCGACTGATCGTCAATCCCAGGCCCGTGCCGCCGAACTTTCGCGTCGTCGAGGAATCCGCCTGCGTGAACGGCTGAAACAGGCGCTGGATCTGCGCTGGCGTCATGCCGATGCCGGTATCGGTGATCTCGAAGCAGAACTCGTTCTTGCCGGTGTGCTGACAATCGACGCGAATGCCTCCCGCCTGCGTAAACTTGATCGCGTTGCCGATCAAGTTGACGAGCACCTGGCGAATGCGCAGCGAATCGCCGAGGACGCGCGCCGGCAGCGGCGTGACGCAGTGAACGGACAAGGAGAGGCCCTTTTGCTCGGCTTTCGGCCGCAGCATGAGCAGGACGTCGCGCAGCACCTCCTGCATCCGACACTGGATCGGCACCACGAGCATTTTCCCCGATTCGATCTTGGAAAGATCGAGAATGTCGTTGATCAGCTCGAGCAGGTGTTGGCCGTTGCGGCGAATGATCTCGATATGGCCGGCGCCTTCCTGATCGACGTTGCCCGACTCGAGGAGCAGGTCGGCGTAACCGAGGATCGCGGTCATCGGCGTACGAATCTCGTGGCTCATGTTGGCGAGAAAGTCCGACTTGATCCGGTTGGCCTCTTCGGCGGCTTCCTTCGCGATCGCGAGTTCGTCGGCGATTCTATTGCGATCCATCAACGACGCGTAGAGAGCTTCGTTCGCGTCGCGGAGGTTTGCCTCGTTCTCCTTGCGCTGCGTGATGTCGCTCTGGATGCCGACATACTGGACAACAATGCCCTTCTCATCATGAACCGGGCGGGCTTCGATCGAAATCCAGCGCGGCTCTCCGTCCTTGCGGTAATTGACAATCTCGACCTCGAACCCTTCGCCGCGGGCGATTGCGCCGCGCATCACGTCAATCGTTTTCGGATCGGTTTCGGGCCCCCGCAGCATCGTCCAGGGATCGTTGCCGACGGCCTCGGCTCGCGAAAAGCCGGTGATTCGCGTGAATGAATCGTTGACCCATTCAACAACGCCCGTACTGCTCGTGATGAGCACGCCATTGAGGGTGTTGCTGGCGACGAGTGAGAGCTTGACCGCTTCTGCACGGCTCTTGCGAAGTTCTTCCTCGGCGGCTACGCGGCGCGTGAGATCATGAAGAAGCCACACTTCCGCATCGCCGTTGTGAAAGGCGGCAAACTCGATCTGCTTGAGCTCTCCGGTTCGCGTCGTGATCGCGACCATGATGGGCTCGGGAAAGTTCGCGTTTCGCGCCGCCTCGTAAGCGGCTCGGACCTCGGCGCTGTTTGTGGGATAAACTGTCCGGAACCAATCGTCCAGGGTGCGAAGCGCCGTCGTCGGATAGCCGGTGAGCGTCTCTACCTGGCGATTGCATTCCATTTTCCCGTCGCCGTGCACGAAAATCGCGCCCGCCGGAAGGTTTTCGACCATCGAACACAGCAGCGCCGCGTCCGCACGCAGCACGCTTTCGCGACATGCCGCTTGCCGGAGCATTTCACGAGCCGCGATCGATCGATTCATGAACGATGCCGCGACGCAGAGTCCGACGGTTCCGACGACGTAGACGACCAGCAGGTAGACGCCGGCGGTGATCTGCGCGTGGCGAATCTCGGTATCCCAGCGCTCTGCGGCAAAATCGACGCCGACGATCGCCTCCACCTCGGGGCTGCCCGGCAACCGAATCGGCGCGAACGCGCTCATCCACTTGCCCCATCGATCGGTGTACGAGTGTTCGGTAAACGAGCTCTGGCCGGCAAAAGCGCGGTCGATTGCCGCATCCTGGCGGTCGAATACCTCGCCGATTGCCGTTCGCTGCTCCCGATCGCCTTCGAGGCGTCCGTCGTGGTCGTAATCGGTTTCGGAATCGACGACAAAGATCGTTCTGCCGTCCGGCAACCGACGCATCGTATAAACGTCGCTGACCTCGGGATTCGCCGCCAGCCAGCGGCGTTCGTATTCGATGAGTTTCAGGTACGTCGGATCGGTTGCGAAGGCCGGTTGGTTACCGACCGACGAATGGCCCAGCGCCTCCAGGTCTTGCGCATAGGTCGGCGCAAGTCCCTGGATAAGCTGTTGAAGCTGCCGCGCGGACTGTTCGCCGGCGCGGGAGACGGTGACATGCGTGATCGCCAGACAGACGAGCGCGATTGCGAACGGCAGGACGATCGTCACGCCGCGGCGGCGAGGGGTCGCGCCGTGAGACGCGCCGAAGTTGAGAATGAGAAAGATCGCAGTGCTGAGCACCACATCAATGGTCCAGATGTTCATTTCGCCTCACCATGATCGCTATCCCCTGCACAGGCCGCCTTCCGACCCAATTCCCGCGAGCACACCGCCGACCGTGAATGCATCGCCGCTGCGCCCTTCGCATTTCGTCGCCGCTGGTCGCTTACGCGAATGACGACAGATCCGTCTCTTCGAGCTATCGACTTCATTAAAGGGGTGCATCATTTAACCAAGTTCTCTCCGAAGCACTTTCGCGCGCGATGACGCGATGATTCGCAGGACGTAAACGTCGAGAAACTCCACAATTTCCGACTTAGTACAGTACTGCCGAATCGATCCGTCTGATAACGCAACGCGATATCGGTCGAATCCGAGAAAGCGGTCGTGAGATCGCGATTGTCATTCACAGCGCGCGTCGCAGTGCTTCAGTCGCGCGAGGCAGAACACATAAATGCTGAGTCGAAATCGACGCGTCTTATGGATCTCAGCGACCGCGCCGCTGCGGCGAGCCATCGTAAATGTGCAGATCCTATGACGCGAAACTCGCCATCCGATCGGGATGGCGAGTTCTCGCTTTCACTCTGGTGATGTCGAGCCCCATCGGGCTAACAATCGGCCAGCCGCCGCCGACAAACCTTGGCGGCGGCCGGCGATTGATTCACTTGCTGCGGCTCCTGGCGACGAACGCGTTGCGCTCATCGAGATCGCGAATCACCGAATCGCCAAACTTCGCGCCGATGTCGCGTTTCGCCGTTGTCACGGAGCGGACACTGTTCAACATTGTCTGACCGTACCCCTGGGCGAGGATCAGCAGATCGTTGAAGTTCACGATGCCGTCGTAGGTGAGGTCACCCTGATCCCAAACCGCGTTGGTCTGGTTGTACGCCTGTGCCAACCTCAGGAGATCCACAAAGTCGACCGCGCCGTTCAGATCTGTGTCGGCGACGTGCGTGTACTTCAGCAGGACGGTGTTGGGCGTGAGGTTCACGTCGCGACCATCGTTGAAGTCCGCATAGCCGACTGCCCGCAGAGTCGTGCCGCCGGCCGAAGATGAGTTGATCGATCCTAGCGTCGGCGTCGCCGCCCCGTTCCAGGCGCCGCCGTTGTAGCCGCGCTGGAGGTATTGGCGAATCGTCGACGCCACGCTGTTACCGGCCGGATACGAGATCAGCAACGAGCTGGTTCCCATGTCGAGCGTGGTGTTGTTGAAGTTCTGGAACCCGTTGAGCTGAAAGCTTCCGCTTTCGAGCTGCAGCTTGCCCGGCAGCGGGTTGCCGCTCGCGTAGCTGAGGTTGATGACATCGGTGTTGGCGATGCCGCGGAACGAGACCTGCTGAACGTTGGTGCGCGTCACGTTCACATCGGTAGCGGCGGTCACGACTCGGATCGTGTTGCCGGCCATGTCGAAGCGGTCGACGCCGCCGGTGCCGATGATCTTCAGGCTATTTGTTCCACCGATCGGTGCGTTGAATGCCAGGCCGGTCAACGGAAGCGGGTTGCCGGCGGAGAAGTCGATCGTCAGGCTCTGGCTTCCCGAGGCGGCGGTGACGGTAAGCGTCGACACGTTGGCCAGCAGGAAGGTCTGATCTGGTGAGCCGGTGCCGGTGCTGTTGGCCCACACGTCGAGAGTGACGCCGTCGGCATCGCGCTTGAGGTAGTAAACCGGGCCGCCCAGTACGACCTGTGATGAGATCGTATAGGCGATCGTGAGCGTGTTGTCGGCCACGGTGTCTTCGATCAGCGTTTCGTTGGGATCAAGGCGAAGCGTGATGTTGTAGTTGCCCGGCGCGAGGCCGGCGGTGTTCAGGCTGATCGCGGCGGCGGCGGACGAGAGCGCCGCCACGCTGGTGCTCCCGCTGCCGATGATTACGCTCGGCCCGCCCGAGGCGAGCGAGGCGAAGACGACATAAGGGACACTCGGCGCATCGGCCAGGCCGCCGTTGATGATGTTCGCATTGAGCGTGAGCGGCGCGCCCGCGGAGCCGCTGCTGCTGGTGAGCGTGCCGGTTGCCGACAAGGCGGCAAGGCCCGCCACCCGAAGCGTCGCCGTGCCGGTGTTGTTGCCCAGGTTCGAATCCTGCGTGAAGACGGCCGGATTGATCGAGGCGCTGAACACGTTGTCGCCGGCCTTCGCGGTGATGGTGAAAGTGACGACCACTGTCGAATTGATCAACAGCGACGGGATGATGATCTGGCCCAGCGATTCGACCACGCCGCCATCCCGCGTCACGGTGAGGTCCACCGGTACATTGCTCATCGGGGTGACGCCGAGGTTGGTCACCTTCACATCCACTTGCACGTTGTTCGCGTTGCTGTTGTTGAGCAGGGTCGCGAGGACCGGCGGCGACCCGTCGAGCGAAGACACCGAAGGGTCGGCTCGGAAGTTCACCTCGTAGCGGGCGCGGTTGTTGAGTTCGCTGCTTTCCTCAATGGCTTCGCCAGGATCGACGACGACGGTGAAGATGTTGTCGCCGGCGTTGGCACCGAGCGTGACAGGGAAGGAGAGCAACCGATTCGAGTTGGCAGCCAGCCCCGTCACAACCTGCGAGGAAACGACAGTGAGCGGGAACTGCGGCGAGTTCGGGTCGCCGGCATAGAGCGTCGCGGTGAAGTTGGGTGCGACGGTCGAACCGTTGTTCCGAACGGTGGCGAACAGTGTCTGGTTCGAGCCCGGCGCGGGGCTGGAGACGTCGTTTGTCAGAGAGACGGCCTGGATGTCGGTCAATCCGCGCAAGGTCGCAGTCGAGACGTTCTCGGTCGTGTTGAACGCCTGTTGGATGTTGAACATCGAAAGAGAGTACGTCTGGTCGCCGGCTCCGGCAGTGAAGGTTTCTGAGTAGTCGTAGGTTGCTCCGGGGGCGAGCTGTATGGTACGGACGCTGACGATCGTGCCGCCGCCCACCGGACCATTTCTCGCGGTGATGGTGACGCCCGCGGTCGCCAAGCCACGGTTAGCGATCTTGGCGCGTCCAACGATTGGTGCGCCCACAGCGGCGATGCCGTTGTTATCCGCACCGAAGTTGAGGGGCTCGACGAAGGTGAATTGCGGCAACATCGCAGCGCTGCTGGAAGCGACGCCGCTTGCAGTGGGCGAGCCGACGGTCGGATCGGTCGGTGCGGCGTTCGCCGTGCTGCCAAACAGCGTCGCATCGTTGTAGAGCAGCTGAATCTTCCCGTCGCCGTCGACGGCGGCGGAAGGACTCTGCGCGACGTTGTTGCTCGTGCTGATCTGGCTCGGACCGGCGACGACGCCGTTGCTGATCGTGGCCTCGAAGATCTGATTCTGTTGCCCGTCCGACTGCTGCCAGTAGGCGACGAGCGCGCCGGTCGGCGTGTTGGTCGTCCGCAGGCCGGTGTAGTTCGCATTCTGAGTGATCTGCACCGCGGGCAGATTGCTGGTGAACGTTGCCGTGGTGGCCGGCCGCTGATAGAGGCCGGTCGAGAGCGAACCGTCGGCGTTCTCGGATTGGTAGCTGAAAACGACGTTGACGCGGCCCGAACCGTCGCTGCCCATCGCGACGTCGCGGAAGATTCCGCCGGGCTGCAGTCCACCGACGCCGAGTACCGCGGGCGCGGTCCAGACGCCGCCGGTGTTGGTGGCGAACATGAGTTGGCTGACGCCGCCATTGGTGTTGACCCAGACGACGTGTTGCTTGCCGGATGCATCGACAAAGGTAGTCGGCATGGAGTCGGAGCCGCCGCCGGTGGTGAGCGTGACGGGCGCGCCCCAGGAATGCGTGGCCGAGTTCCAAGTGGCGACCTTGATCTCGTTGGAGGTGGCGGCGAATGCGCCGTTGGCGTCGACGGGCGTCGCACTGGTGTTGTGAACCCACGCCAGCGTGCCGACGCCGCTCGAGTTGAACGCGACGCTGTGCTGGCTGTCGAGCCCGCTGTCGTTGGTCAGAACGACTTCCGATCCCCAGTTCGTGCCGTCGTAGTAGCGATAGCGGATTTCCTGGTTGGTCAGTCGTTGATTGACGGTGCGGGTAGCGGGCGAGCCGACAGCCTTGTCGACATTGTAGACGACGACCGCGGGCGTGTTGGCGCCATCGTTGGTCAGCGCCAGCTTCGGATCCGAGACGTCGGTCGTCTGCGAGATCGTCGTCAGGCCCGACCATGCGCCGCCCGTTCGCTTGGTGAACGCAAGGTTCGCCAACGGTGCGCCGGCGGTTCCGACGTTGGTAAGCTGGATGGTGTGAGCGATGCCATTGAGAACAGAATTGTTGATGACAAGCTGCGGGCTGGGGTTGATGTTGTAGGCGCCCACGAGCGAGCTGCCATTCTTTATGGTCGGCGTCGCGCCGCCTTCGCGGACGCGACTGAGCAACGCGCCCGGCCCGATGAACTTGCCCGGAGAGAACGACGGCGGATCAGTCAGGAAGATGCCCTGGTCGATCGTGTTGACCAGATCGCCCAGCGGGATCGTTTCGTTATATTCATAGACGTCGTACCACAACACTTCGGCCTTGACGTTGAACTTCAGCTCGCCGGAGATTTTCAACCCCGTGTGATCCAGCGAATCGCCGAAGGAGATGATTCGGCCGGGGACGTTGTTGTCCAGACCGAAGGTCGCGGTGATGGTCAGGCCGAGCGTTCCGCTGATCGAAGCGACATCGAAGCCCAGTACTTCGGCGGAGCCGGAGATGGTCGCGGTGCCAGTGATTTCGGGCTGGATGAACGTCGGCGACATCACGCCCAGTGAGCCGAGATAGCCACCGACATCGCCGGCGAGCGGATCGAAGCCGAGTTTGGCGGCGGCGTTGAGCTTGGCGCTGAGGCCGAACTTGATGCCCGCGTTCAGCTCCGCGATGCCGGGCACGCCGAACTTGAAGAGCGGCACCTGAGGCGTGTTGATGTTCAGCAGCTGCAGATCCTTCAGGACCATCGTCGCCGACGCAGATCCGGGGACGAGGCTTCGGCCACTCAGCGTCACCTGTGACGTGAAGCTCAGCGCGCCATTCTGGTAGTTGCCGGGGACATCCTTCTTGTACATCTCCTTGTCGACGGCGACGAGCTTGATGTGGCCCGTCAGCGGGAGCGGGATGTCGATGTTCGGATTGAGTCCGCTGGTTCCGACGCCGCTTACCGCGACGAGCAACTCGTTCTTCTTGTCACCGATGAACGGGACGCTGAAGCCGAGCAGTTCGCTGACGGTGGGGTTGATCGTAATGATGTTGTTCTTGAACTCGTACTTGAATTGCCGTGTCGAGCGAGTGAAGGTGACGGTACCGCCCGCCCCGCTCACGCCCGGCGCTGGGAATCCGCCGCTGAGCATCGAAGGCACCGTCGCGACATCGAGGTTCTGGATGAGGATCGGCGTGCGAAGGCCGAACGTGTCCATCGCGTAGAAGCTGATCTTGTTCTGATTCGTCGCGGTCGTGCCTTGAAGCGAACCGAAATCGATCGGGATGTTCGACGTAAAGCTCGACCCGCTCGCGCTGTCGAACCGGTTGATGGCGAAAGTCCCGTTGGCGTTGCGCAATGTCGCCACGACCACGAACAGGTCTGCGTTTGGATCGCTGCCCACCAGGCGAATCGTGCTGGTCTGCCCGGGCACGCCGGCAACGTAGCGGCCCCACGTTGTTCCTCCCGTGGTCGGTCCGGCGGTTCCCTCGGCGGTCATGTTCGTATCGAGCAGTTGGATGGTCACGCTGGGCGCCGTCGAGTCGACGGTCGAGAGCGCAACGCTCTGGAAGTTGTTCAATCGGCTGAGTTCAGGAATGTTCGATATCGGATTCGCGTTGATCGCCACGACATCGCTGGCCGCGTTAGGTTGCCAGGGCGCCGCGACCACGAGTTGACCGAATGGCGCGAGCGATGGGAGGGAGCGCGTGGACGTCACGCTGCCGAGTTGAAGCGTGTAGTTCGACGCCGGCGCGCTCGTAAACGAGCCGTTGACGATGCTGCCTTCCACCAGCGTCTGCCCCTGGGCCGGGCTCAATCGGATCGGCGTGACGCTGAAGTCCGCTACGCCGGAGGTGAAGACCGGCACATCGAAACCGGCATACGAAGCGTACTGGAAGCCGTTGAAGTGAACACCGACGTAGTACTGCGTTCCCGGCACGGCCGGCTCATTCGCGGAAATGGTCGCGCCGTGGTTTGCGGCGGTGACGAGATTGAGGACGCTGTTGACCTTCGTGTAGACGTTGTTCTGGAAGCGCCAGACTTCCATTGATGCCGTTCCGACAGGCGGAACGGGATTGACTTGGCCAGGGAATGTCGAGAGGCGATCCAGAAGCGTGAATGTCACCGGCGCACCCGTCGCGTTGCTGGGAACGGTGAGGTTGAAGAACGAAGAAAGGAACCGTCCGGATGTAAAGCCGTTGTTCGTTACACCGCTTGTATCGCCCAGCGCGTTGCGGTTGATGACGGTTTGTTCGGCCTGGCTGGTAATGCCGGTGCCCGGCTGAACGCTGAGCACCCGCGCCGGATACGACGGCAACGCGCCCGTGATGGTCACCGGGGCGATGTTGTCGAAGCCCTGACCGCGCAGCCAGTACGTCCCGGCAGGAAGCACGGCGCCGATCACGAAGTTGTTGGATGTTCGAGTGTTGTCGAAGTCCATCAGGATGCTGACATCCTGGTGGTTGCCGCTGGTCGGCGTCTTGCCGGCGCGGTACAGCCCCACCGCCGGGCTGCCGCCACTTGTGGAATTGATCGTGAAGTTCATCGTGCCGCTCTTATCGAGCGTGAAGATGCGATAGAACGCGCCGCCGCTGGTCGCAAGTGTCTCATTCAGCGCGCCGGTCGGCGACGGCATAATGCGCTGAAGCGTGGAGTCGAACAGCGCGTCGCGCGGGAACGGTGCTGTGGAAATCGACGAAGGCGGAACTGTGCCGGATGGAGTGATGTAAGGAACAGTCAATGATAGCGCCAGCCCCAGCGAGGGCATCGACGATGCCGTTACCGTGACCTGATAGGTCTGGTTGGGCCCGAGAATCGGTGTCAGCAGCCCGCCCGAATTGTTGTCGAGTTGGATGTTCACCACGCCGCCCGCGCCGACCACGCCGCTCGCTGAGCCTGCGAAAAGGATCCCGCGTGAGATGTTCACGCTGATGGTCTGTCCCACGCTGAAATCGCGCGTCTGCACGCGCAGGGTCGAGGTGACGGCGTTGCTGCCGTTCATGTCTGATGGCGTCTTGAGAGTGAAGGTTGTGGCGTTGAGAGTCTGAACCGTCGTGAGCGCCGTACCCAGATTGGTGCTGCCGGCGCGCGGGGCGGCGACGAGGATGTTGGCGGGCGTCGAGTTACCCGGACCGACATTGACGATCGGCGCCGGCTCGGCGGTCACGCGATACTGACCGCGCGAGCCGCCTTCGTTCATGACCACGACATAAATCTTCACCGGGCCGCCAAACTCGCCCTCGAAGAAGATCGGCGCGACATCAAGATTGTTCGCGACGATCCGCGCATCGACCTGCGAACGGTCGGCCGGGAAGTAATCGAAACTCGGCGCGGTTCCGGGAACGCGCGTGTACTTGTTGAGCGTGGAGTTGAAGTAGAAGACCGCGAAGTTCGTGTTCACTCCCGGATCGATCGCGGTCGTCGTGACTTGCCACGGAACGTTCGACGTTGCCAGGTCGATCTCAAAGACCTGGATCGAGCCGGTACCGTTGTTGTTGTAAGGCGTGCTGCTGGTGAAGTTCCCGGTCGCACTTCCACCGGTCGATCCGAAATTGATCGGGATGAAAGCGGCATTGGGAAAGTGTGCGCCGACCGCGGCGCTGTTGAAGGGATGGAACTCGGTCTGGGTCACCAGGAACGGCCGCGGGTCGGTCGTATTAACCGTCATGGAAAAGCCGTACTCACCACTGCCGAGATTGACTCCGTTCACGGGTTTCACTTCGATCCGCAGCAGCTGTCCGGGCGTGAGTCCCGAGAGCGGAATAGAGACGGCAGCGCCCGCATTACTGGTGGCGTTTGCCACGACCACATTCGACGCATTGAGGACCGAGACCGTCGCGCGGAGCGGCCCGCCCAGCTGCGCCGGCGTATACGTGAGCGTCGTCGACGAACTGGTCAGGTTGAAAGGCAGGGTCGTCTGGAACAGGTCACGCTGCTGGTTCGAACTGAGCCTGGCGCCTGCGACGCTCATCGTCGACTGGAAGCCTGCCGGCGGAGCGGGCTGGTTGGGCAGCGCGTTGGGAACCATGTCGAGGCCGATGCCTGTCGGGAGCGGCCCGGCAACCGTCATCTGCACGCCGCCCGCGCCGCCGAAGTTCACGGGCAACGCCACGACGCCATGGATGACCTGCGACTGCACCGGCACCGTAACCGAAGCGGTGCCGCCTGTGGGCGTCGCGGATTCAAGCAGGCGCAGCGAGGCGCCGTCCTGAACATAGTGCAGCAGCACGGCGATCGTGCCGCCGCTGGAGATTGCCGAGAACGTCGTCGGCGCAGGGTTCGCGCCGTTGACCGGCTGATAGTACTGAATGCCGGTGGGGGTTCCGTTGTCCGTCGGCAAGACGGCACTCGTGATCCCGCCGGACGCGAGGTTCAGCGTCGATTGCGTCAACGAGGCCAGTGACACCGATGCAGGGATGGCCAGCGTCGTATGTTTCATCGTCGCCGTGCCGGTACCCGATGCGCTGCTGACAAACACGGTGTACGGTCCGGCATTGGAGGTAACGTCGATCAGCGCGAACACCGGCTGACCCGCGCCAGCGGAGGTGAAGGTCTGCACGACGCCGCTGGAGCCGAACAGTTCAAGTCTTGGAACCAGCGTCGAGCCGGCATCCGGCGCGATCTGCAGAGCGACGAACTTCGATCCGACTTCAGTCGTCAGGCGGAAGAGCTTCCCGCCGGCCGCGGGCGCGATCGCGAGGTTCGTCAACTGACCCAGCGTTGACGTCACACTGACATCGGTGCTGGTGCCAATGGTCTGCGTTGTCGTCATCGTGTACGGCGCGCCGATCACGCCGGCATTGATTGAACCGAGTACGGCGTACTGCGTGCCGGCAACCGCGTTGAAAGTGAGGCTGACAGGAATGCCGTTATCGGTTCGACTGGCTTGTTCGACCATCGTCGACCCGGCGGCGTTGTACACCGTTAGTGTCGGGGTCGCCGTCGTGGTCTCCGAGAACGTGAGCGTCATCGGCCCGGTGACGCTGGCGGTGACGGTGTGAAGAACTTGCGAACCGATGATTCCGCCGCTGACCGTGCCGGCGAGTGTGCTCGAGGTGGTGAGTGCAGGGGCGATCGCGGCCGCACTGGCGGGGTTCACGGTCGGCGGCGCGAGCGGTGAAAAGATCGATGCGGAGAGATTGACCGGCTGGGCGGCGGCGGTGAAGTTCAGTGGTGCCAGCGCCAGCAGATACTCACCGTCGGTGACGTTCTGATTCGTCGGCGCGTTCGGAAGCAGCGTGGCTGATCCGCCCACGTTCATCGTCGCGGTGGATTGCTTGATCCAACTGGATCCCGACTTGATGAAAAGCGCGGCGGCGACAGAGGAGTCGGGCCCAAGCCCGCTGATCCCAAGGCTCGCTCCGGTTCCATTGAGGAAATCGACGGGAATGTAGCGAACGCTGTTCGACGAGGTGAACGAGTTAGGCGAAGCCGACGTCGCAAGCGTGCCTGTCGTCGTGGCGGGATTGATCACGAGCGGCGTGCCGAGCTTTTGTTCGCCGGTGTCGACGACGATCGTGAAGTTCGTGTTGCCGCCGCCATTGTTTCGCATCGCGGCGAAGCGCACGACGTAGGCGACGCCGGACTGAAGTTGAGCGGTCAGCGATTCCGTGGCGAGCGCCGGATTCGTGTCCGTATCCTGCAGGGCGATGCGGTTCCCGCTGGCATCGTAGATCGCGATGGCAGAGTCGATGTTGTTGATCTGACCCGATGAGTAAGATGAAGTGAAGGTCGTCGTCTGTGTCGGCTCACCGTTGTTGAGCACGAAGCGGAAGCTGGAGTTGAAGACCGTGCTGTTGGTGTTGACGGAAAGGGTGTTGCCGTTAACTCCCGGCGCGAAGAGTTCTTGTGCGACCGAGCCGGGAACGATCGAGGAAGGAATCTGGCTGCTGAGATTGGCGGCAAGAAGCCGTCGCGGCTCGACCGACTCGAGTGCGGCTCGAACGAGCGCGCACCGACGATCACGCCGCAGCGCAAGCTTGCTGGTGAAACGCCCGAAAAGACGCCGACCGGATTGAAAAAGAGACCCTCGAATCGTGCGCGGTGCGTGCATGTTCTGCTCCTATTCGTTGTACGACTTGAATAAACCGGCGGCAAAAGGAAAACGGTCATGCCCTCGATCCGCAGGCCTTACAAACAGAGTTAGCAGTAAAGTAGCTAGATTCCGCGCCAGACGCTCACTTTTTGATAATCGGCGGCCATTCGGCGGATGTTCGTCGCCGATCGTCAATCGTTGGTCACGCCGCGACTCGAGAACCGGAGCGGCTCGCTTTGCAAAATCGAGCACGCCGAATCGTCCGCTCTTGTTCCTCGCCGGGTGAAGCCCACTGGACCTCCGCCTACGGAATGATGTGTTTGCAGAAGCGTCCTTTCGCCCGTGCACTGCACGGCTACCATCTTTCCATGAACACTCGAATTGCCCTTCTCGTGTCTGGCCTGCTCGCCGTCGCCGGCTGCGGCGTGCCGAGCTTCTTGGTCACGCCGGTCCAACATCGAGACGGGCTGGAGGAAATCCAGGTTCAGCGCGGCAGCGGGTTTTCCAAGGTGGCGGTGATCCCCGTTGACGGGCTGATCGTGAATGCCCGCTCGCCGGGACTAATTCAGGAAGGCGACAACAAGATTTCCGTCATCAGCCAGCAGCTCGACAAGGCCGCCGACGATTCGATGGTGAAGGCCGTCGTCCTGCGAATCAACTCACCCGGCGGAACCGTAACCGGGAGTGACATTCTCTATCAGATGATCAAGCGCTTCCGCGCCAAGACCGGCAAGCCGGTCGTCGCATCGATTCAGGAGATCGGCGCCTCTGGGGGCTACTACACCGCCCTCGCGTGCGACCGGATCGTCGCCTGCCCCACCAGTGTCGTTGGTTCGATCGGCGTCATCTTCAACACCTTCAGCATGGAAGGGACACTGACAAAGCTCGGAATCAAGACGGACGCGATCAAGAGCGCGAAGAACAAGGATATCGGTTCGCCGCTGCGCGACATGACGCCTGAGGAGAGGGCTCTGCTTCAGCTGACGGTTGACGAATACTTTGCACGTTTCAAAACGCTCGCGATGACGACGCGGCACATCACCGATGAATCCACCATCGCCATTTCGACCGATGGCCGGGTTTTTAGCGGCGCTAAGGCGAAGGAGATCGGGCTGATCGACGAAGTCGGCATCCTGGAGGATGCAGTGGACATCGCGCGAAAACTGGCGAAGGCCGACAGCGCGAAGGCCGTCATGTATCGCCGACCTTTCGGGCCCGGCGGTTCCATTTACGCCGAGACCAGCGCCCCGGTTCCGCAATCCAGCACGCTAACCTTGCCACTTCCCGAGACCGAGTTGAGCTTGCCCGGTGGTTTCTACTACCTGTGGAAACCTTGATGCGCCCTTCGCCAGGCGCAGCGGCAGGCGGCTGAGTGGAACGACAGGGATCAACCGCTCGTCATTTCTTCGAGCACTCGTCCTCGGAGATCCGTTGCGTACAATTCCCACCGAATCATGATTTCACTTGCATGCACCAAATGCTCGACGCTCCTCAATGTCGACGACGGCTTTGCCGGCGGCGTGTGTCGGTGCAGCGCGTGTGGGACGATCCAGACCGTTCCGCGGAAAGGCGATGCACCCGCCAAGAACGGCGCAGCGGGAACCGTCATCTATGAGCGTGCCTCGCGAGAAGCGGTCAGCAAGGAACTCGAAGCGCTCGGCGAAGTCGTCACGAGCTCGGGAATCGCCAGCAGTGGCATCCTCAACCAGACGGGCTGGCGAACGGCACGCAAAACTGCGTCGCTTGGAACGTGGATCGGCATCCCGCTCCTGGTAGTCGTCTTACTTCTCGGAGCTTGGTTTTTGTTCTTTCAGAAATCGGAAGCAACGCCCGAGAACGCGCGGCGTTCCTCCGCGGAAACAGCCCAGTCGAATATGCCACCTGCTCGCACCATCGCAGGGCCGCGCTTCGCTTCGATCGCCCTCGACCGCGGCGGGACCATCGTCTACCTGCTCGATCGCGGCGACGCGACGCGGCCATTCACCGCCCCGCTGCAGGCGGCGGTGCTCAACTCGCTGGCGACGCTTCAGCAGAATCGCCGGTTCCAGATTCGCTATTGGAGCGCGGACGGTGATTCGCCGGCGTTTCCGCTCACTCCAGGAGAAACGAGCGAATACAACCGAAAAAAAGCGGCCGAGTGGATGAGTGGCATCATCGGTGGCCAGTCGACTGACGCGGTCGCCAGCCTTGATGCCGCACTCGCAGTCAAGCCCAGCGAGATCGTTCTCATCACCGGCAAGGCGTGGCAGATGGACGACAGCTTTACCAACCAGGCCGTGGTGAAGCTCACTGGAAAGAACATCCGCGTTCATGTCGTTTCGCTCGGTACAACGAGCAGCGAAGACCCGCTGTCGCGCCTCGCCAGCAAGACCGGCGGAATCTACTTGTCGCTTTCCTCCGGTGAGCTGGAGCAACTGTCTCAATAGCGGAATCTAGCCAAAGACAAGTCTGGCCGCCTACGATGCCGGCATGGAACAGCGCACACTCGGACGTACCGGATTGAAAGTCTCGCCCCTGGGTTTTGGCGCGGCGCCGGCCGCGTTTCTTAAGAGCGACGTTGAACGTACCGTCACGGTGCTCAACTCGCTGCTCGACACCGGCGTGAATCTCGTTGACACGGCCGCGGTCTACCCCGGCAGCGAAGAGTTCATCGGCAACCATTTCGCCGATCGGCGGGACGAGTTCGTCCTCGTCAGCAAGTGTGGCCACACCAAAGTGGAGGGCGTCTCGGCGCCGAACTGGAGCCGCGAACTGGTCTCGGCCGCAGTCGATCGCGCGCTCCGTCTCCTTAAAACAGACCGGCTCGACGTAATGCTCCTGCATTCCTGCGACCTAGACACGCTCAAGAAAGGTGACGCGATCGGCGCGTTGGTCGATGCCAGAAAAGCCGGCAAGATCAGTCACCTGGGCTACAGCGGCGACAACGAGGCGGCCGAATATGCCTGCGCGCTCGACGACATCGAGGTTCTGGAGACCAGCGTGAATTATCTCGACCAGGCGAATATCGAGCGAGCGCTGCCGGCGGCGCGGGCGAACAACGTGGGTGTGATCGCCAAGCGCCCGGTCGCGAATGCCGCCTGGAAGGGCGCGGCCGACCGCGCAGGCATCTACGTCAGCTATACCAAGGAATACATCCGCCGGCACGATGCGATGAAGATCCAGGCACAGGAGTACGGCTTCACCGAAGAGCAGTGGCCAGAACTCGCATTGCGGTTCACGCTGGGGTTCCCCGAGGTCTCCACCGCGATCGTCGGAACGACGAATCCTGAAAACGCGAAAATCAATCTCGATGCGGCAGCCAAAGGTCCGCTGAGCGGCGATATCGTCGAACGAATCCGTGCGAAGTACCGCGCCACGAGCGGCTCGGCGAGCTGGACGGCGCAGACGTAATTCGCGAGCATCGAATCACGGCACGATCAGCGATCGCAGTGTCGGCTCCAGTGCATCGGCGTAGCGCATCATTCCCAGATCGCTGGGGTGCGAACCATCGACGGTCGCCTCGCCATCCTCGGCGAGCAGATCGTGTCCGTCGCGGAAGTGAAGTTGCTCGATTCCCGATTGCCGAAGTGATTCGAACTCCTGCCTCAGTGCGGCACGCTTCTCCTCCTGCGGTCTGCCCAACGTGGCGATGAGCGGAGCACTCGCCCAGGTTCGCTCGTCCAGCAACAGGATGGGTGTGGCCGGGTGCGAGGTGCGGATCAGTTTTACCAAGGGGGCCGTGCGTTCCCTGATCAGCGTCGTTGACACGTTGGCGACGCAGTCGATGACGAAAGCCGAAGGATCCAGTTCGCAGAGGAATCGCGAGACTTCCAGTTCGAGCCGGCCGTTGCCGGAAAATCCGAAGTTCAACATCGGGACATCCAGGCGGCGTTGGAGGATGTTGGTGAACGCCATGCCGGGCCGCGACGCACAGCCGCCCTGCGTGATCGATGTGCCGTAAAACAAGACGGGCTTCTCGCGGCGCGGGCCGATTGGCGCGAAGCTTGAATCCCTGGCAAGGCCGATCTGCATGGACGTCACGCCGTTATAGAGCGGAAAGTTCAGCCGGTATTCACGCAGGCCCGGGAGCAGGTCTTTGACGAGCAGTGCCTCGTTCGCCTTAACGCGCGGCTGAAATGTCGCGACGTAGTGCCACTTGCCTTCGACACGCGCGTACAAGTCGACACCCGAAACGCCTGTGGCCGGCATGTGCTGCATGGCCAGCGGCTCGTTCAACAACTCGTAGCGGATGTAGATCTCCGTCGCATCCGTCTGGAAATGTGCCGAGAAGCCTGCGGTGTGTCGCGAAAGGTTCCAGACTTCGTCGCGCACAACGCCCCTGGCCCGCGCGGGCAGGCGGTCGAAATACGATTCGGTGTCGTCAAACGCGCGCCCGTCGAGTCCGAAGTTACGGACGTCGTGCCAGATCAGGTCGGCGGGAATCGCGGCGGGTTTCGACGTCGGTTGGGTCGCGGGAGTGGTCGCGGGCACCGTTTGTGCGCGGCTGACAGACGCAGTCGCGATCGCCATAGCGCTGGTGGTGAGGAAGGATCTTCGATTCATCCTCGGGATTGCAAGGCCGTCTGAAGCAAAGGGCAAGTCGCCGCGCCGAACTTTCTGGGACGAACGTCGCGGATGCGGCCTTCGCTTGCATCCCGCCCCCTCACGGATACCGTTTCACCTCCCTATCATTCAGCGAAAGAACTTCATGGCAGAACAATTCGATCTGATCGTCATCGGTGCCGGGCCCGGCGGATATGTCGCCGCAATTCGTGCCGCTCAACTGGGAATGAGAGTCGCCTGCGTCGAGAAACAATACCTCGGCGGCACATGCCTCAACGTCGGCTGCATCCCTTCCAAGGCGATGCTCGAAAGCTCTCACCACTTCTACGCCGCGAAACACCAGTTCGCGAAACACGGCATCATCGGCGACGTCAAGCTCGATCTGACGACCATGCTCAAACGCAAGGACGAGGTGGTGAAAGGCCTCACCAGCGGCGTCGGCTTCCTGTTCAAGAAGAACAAGGTCGCTCACTTGAATGGCCACGGCAAAATCACCGGCCCCGGCAGCGTCGACGTGAACGGCACCCGGTACGAGGCGAAAAACATCCTCATCGCCACCGGCAGCGCGCCGATCCCGATCCCGTCGCTCCCATTCGATGGAAAGATGGTGCTCGACTCCACCGGCGCGCTCGCCATCAGCGAACTGCCGAAAAAACTGCTCATCGTCGGCGGCGGGTATATCGGCGTCGAACTCGGATCGGTCTGGAACCGGCTGGGCAGCGACGTGAACATCGTCGAGTTCATGCCCTACATCCTGCCCGCCTCCGATCGCGAGATGGCGAACGAGCTGCAGAAGTTTCTCACCAAGCAGGGCATTAAGTTTCAGTTCAACACGGGTGCACAGGGCGCGAAAGTCGAAGGCAACCAGGTACGCGTCGCGCTCAAGAGTGGCGAAACGATCAGCGAACTGGTGGTCGACAAGGTGATCGTCGCGGTCGGTCGGAAGCCGTATACGGAAAATCTCGGACTGGATTCAATCGGCATCACGCCCAGCCCCAAGGGGTTCATTACCGTCGATGATCACTTTCGGACAACCGTGCCCAGCATCTATGCGATCGGCGACGTGATCGGGCGGATCATGCTGGCACACAACGCGGAAGAGGAAGGCATCGCCGCGGTCGAACTGATGGCGGGCAAAGCAGGCCACGTGAACTACAAGGCGTGTCCCGCCGTCGTCTACACGCACCCGGAACTCGGCAGCGTTGGCCTGACCGAGGACCAGGCCAGGGAGCAGTTCGGCGAAATCAAGGTCGGGAAGTTCCCTCTGCTCGCGAACGGACGCGCCAAGGGGATGGGCGAGACCGAAGGTTTCATCAAGGTGATCGGCGACAAGCGGACCGACCGACTGCTCGGCGTCCATGCGCTCTGTGCCCACGCGAGCGACGTCATCGCCGAGGCAACGGTGGCGATGGAGTTCGCAGCGAGTTGCGAAGACATCGCGCGAAGCTTCCACGCCCATCCGACCTTGAGCGAAGCGCTCAAGGAAGCCGCGATGGCGGTGGATGGACGCCAGATTCACATGTGAGGCCGGGGTGTGACGGGAGGAGGGTGGAAGCGCCGGTTGGCGGAACAGCGTGCGCCCTGGCGGCGGGTGATGAATCGACGCCGGAGGGCTGATATTCTATAATTATGTGTCGACAGACCGCTTTCGTGAGCGCATATTAGGGCTGCCTATGAATCGACGCTTTTTTGCACCCCTCTTTCTGGCGGCATCTTTCCCCTTCGCGCCCGCCGCATCGGCGCAGCGCGCCATCGGCATCGATGTCTCTTATTGGCAAAGCTCCAACGCCAACCCGACCCAAACCATCATCAATTGGCAGAGCGTCGCCAAGCCCGTCGCTCAGGGCGGCGGCGGAGTCCAGTTCGCGTTCATTCGCGCCTCGCGCGGGGGCACCACCGGCGACACGACCTCTGCCGGCGGCAGCAACACCGGCACCCTCAGCCAGCGCTACGATGACCCGTACTTTGAAGACAACATGAACGATGCCAAGGCCAATGGCATCCTTGCAGGCGCGTACCACTACGCCCGGCCCGATATCGCAACCAACACCGGCCTCGACGAAGCCAATCACTTCCTCGAAAAGGCCGGCGCGTACATGAAGCCTGGCAATCTGCGTCCGGTGCTCGACCTGGAGCAGGGAAGCAATCGCACCACCACCGACCTGACCAACTGGGCGCTCGCTTTCAGTGATCGGATCTTCGCCGTCAAAGGCATTCGTCCGCTGATTTACTGCAGCATCAGCTACGCAAACGAAGTCGACACACGGATCAATAACCACGACCTGTGGCTCGCGCGCTACTTCTCCAGCGGCACGCCGGCGCCGACCGACCCGAGCGTTCAGAACGCGATCGATCCACCCGCCTCAGGAACCACCAACACCTATGGCGCTTGGGCGCCCGGCTATCCGAGTACGCCGTACCCGACGCCGCGGCCGTGGGACTTCTGGCAATACGGCAGCAGCGGAACCTGTCCGGGGATCAGCGGGAATGTCGACCGTGATATCGCCAACGGCGACATCGAGTTCGTCAAGGAGTTTGTCGTTCCCGCGCTCTGGGCCGTCGATGCCGACGGTGACTGGTCGACAGCTTCCAACTGGAACAGTTCGCCAACCCTCCCCGGTCCTAATGATCGCGTCACGATCAATCGCTCTGCCGGCGTCTACAACGTCACACTCAACAGCGGCGCGCAGTCGATCCGCTCGCTCCAACTCAACGAACCGCTCGAAATCAACGGCGGATCGCTCGCGATCGCGCAGTATGCGAACCTCAATAGCACGGTAACCCTCAACGACGGAGCCGTTACCGCCGGCTCACTCTTTCACACCACGACGCTTACCATGAACGGCGGCAGCGTCACAACGGGCGCGGTGACAGGAAACGGAATCGTCCTGGCCTACGGCGGCGACCTTTATGCCAGTTCGGTCCGGCTCGGCACAGTCGCGCTCGGCGGCGGGCACATCCACCTCACCTCCGCCAACACGAGCGTCGTCACGGGTATCACCCAAACCGTTGGCGGAAGCTTCGACGTCGGCACCGCCAAACTCGTCGTGAACTATTCGGGCAACACCCCGATCGATTCCATCCGTCAGATCATCCGCCGCGGCTATGCAGCGGGCGCCTGGACGGGCAACGGCCTGCGCTCCGACCAGCTCACGGAGACGACCGCGCTCGCGTACGTGGAAGCCAATCGCATCCTCTCCCCGGCCGGCGGAACCTGGGGCGGCATCAGCGTCGACGGGACGGCAATCCTGATCTCCAGAGCCCTGCGTGGCGACACCGACCTCAACGGCGTCGTGGAGTTCGACGACCTGCTCGCCCTGGCGCAGAATTACGAGCTGAACGGCACCTGGATCGACGGCGACTCGAACTACGACGGAATCCTGAACTTCGACGACCTCCTGGCGATCGCGCAGAATTATGGCGCGACGCTGCTGGCGGACGGCTCGATCCGCAGTAACAACAACGCAGCCTTTGAGACCGATTGGGCGACGGCGCGATCGTTGGTCCCTGAGCCATCGACCCTCGCATTCCTCCTCCCACTGATCGCACGACGTCGGCGAGGCTGATTGTGCTCCCGCATTTCTTCCAAGCTCGAATTGCCTAAGATGCCTCATCTATGAACCGTGTAGTCATCACCGGAATGGGCTGGATCACGCCGATGGGCGACTCGATCGAGGGCGTATGGAAGCGACTGCTGGCGGGCGAAAGCGGCATCGGCAAGACGACGCTTTTCAAAGCCGGCACCTTTCCCACCCGCATCTCGGCGGAGGTGAAAGAGTTCTCTCTCGCAAAGCATCTCGACAACGCTTCCGCGCACGCCGGGGCGGGGCGCAACACCCAGTTCGCGCTCGCGTCGTGCGCGCAGGCCTGGAAAGCCGCCGGGTTATACGGGGCGACGCTCGACCTGGATCGGGTTGGCATCTACTTCGCCTCGGGTGAAGGCTCGCTCGATTTCGATTCGTACACACGCGCCGCACTCGCGTCCGTCGTCGAGGGCTCGGCAGAGATCGACACGCGGAAGTGGGCCGAAGTCGCCACCGCCCGCATGAACGTGATTCGAGAAGTCGAACAGGAGCCGAATATGGCGTTGCCGCACCTGGCGATGCTGACCGGCGCGCGAGGACCGGCGTTCAACTGCCTCACCGCGTGTGCCGCCAGCGCCCAGGCAATCGGTGAAGCCACCGAGATCCTCCGCCGCGGCGACGCGGACGTGATGATCTCCGGCGGTGCGCACTCGATGATCCATCCGTTCGGAGTCACGGGGTTCAACCGCCTTACCGCGCTCTCCGTCGCCAACGACAATCCCCCCGCCGCGTCGCGACCCTTTGACCTGCAGCGCGGCGGCTTCGTGCTCGGCGAAGGCGCGGGCGTTGTCATCCTTGAGACGCTCGAACACGCCCAAAAGCGCGGTGCGAAAATCCTTGCCGAAGTCGTCGGATACGGATCGACGGCCGATGCGTTCCGGATCACCGACCAGCACCCCGATGGCACCGGCGCGGTCGTCGCGATGAAAGAAGCACTCGCCGACGCGAAGCTCGAACCCTCTGAGGTGAACTACATCGGTGCCCACGGCACCGGCACGCGCGAAAACGATGGCAACGAGACCAGCGCAATCAAGCAGATCTTCGGCGAAGATGCCCCTCGAATCCCGGTCAGTTCGATCAAAAGCATGATGGGCCACCTCATCGCCGCCGCCGGGGTGGCAAACGTGATCAGTTGCGTACTGGCAATTCGCGACGGCATCGTCCCGCCGACGATGAACCGCGATACGCCGGATCCCGAATGTGATCTCGACTACGTGCCGAATGCGCCACGCAAGGCGCGGGTTGACGTTGCGATGAGCAACAGCTTCGGCTTTGGCGGGCAGAATGACACGGTGATCGTCAAGCGATTCGCGTAAAGCGCCCGCGACTGCAACTTTGATGCGATTCGCGAATGCGCCTTTCGTTCGAATTCTCCCGCATGAGCCGATTCCAGCCGCCGATCCTCTCGCTCATTGCCGCCCTGCTCCTCGGCGGATGCGCCGCCACGCCGCCAACACGGAATCCGTCGTTCCCGATCACGGCCCAGCAGGCGAGTCAACGCCTCAAGGCGCTCGAGGGCAAACGCATCAAGCTAGAACGTCCGCTGGTCATCCTCGGCGGCTTTCTTGACCTCGGCGTCGGGCCTTACCTCTACGAAAAACAGATTCAGCGATTCTTCGATGGCCGGGTCATCCGCGTGTCATTCGCCGACTGCGTCACTTTTGAAGCATGCCGAGCGAAATTGATCGCGACGCTGACTGACGAACTCGGCGGCGCGGATGCGGACCGCACGGCGGAGGTGGACGTCATCGGCCAGTCGATGGGCGGGCTCGTCGCGATCTTTGCCTCGCTGGAAGATCCGGCCCTTGGCAAGCGACTCAACATTCACCGACTTTTCACGATCAGCTCCCCGCTCTCGGGTGCAAAGCTCGCGACGCTGACGCCCTTCAATGTCTTCGGATTCCAGGCGGATATGCGGCCGGATTCCCCGCTCTACCAGCGCCTCGCCAAAACCAGGTTCCACTTCCCGATCTACAGCTACACCCGCCTGGACGACACAAGCGTCGGCGAAGCGTACGCGTCGCTGCCGGGCCGCGGCGTCTGGTGGCTCGACAATGTGCCCGGCGAGCGCGCCCACATCGCCATCTTTCGCGATGATCGCGTCCTGCTTGATATCGTCCTGCGCCTGCGCGGCGACAAGCCGGTAACCACTTACCCGCCCGCGCCGCTGCCGACGACGCAGCCCGTGCAGGCGCAGTGAATGACGATGAACGCACTGCGATGGCCTTTGCGAGCGCGAAACTCGGTCGAATCCGCGATTGAACAACCCTGCCCGATCACTGCCGCGTCAGCAGGATCACGATCGTCACCAGCGTCGCGTTGTGCATTGCGTGCGCGGTGATCGACGGCACGAGCGAGCCGCGCCACTGGCGGATAATCGCAAGCACCGCCCCGATCGACATCAGCACCGGGATGAGCGTCCAGCCCTGCGGATGGATCGCGGCAAAGATGAACCCGCTGATCAATGCCGAGAGAACGACGCCGACGCTGCTACGCAGGTGGGAGAGAAGCGCACCGCGGAACAGAAGTTCCTCGGTAATCGGCGCGAAAACCGCCGCCAGCAGGAGGATGAGCAACGGATGGTCCTTGATCTCGGTCATGACGGGGTGCGACGGCGTTTCGCCGGACAATTTCACCAGTGCGATCGAGATACCCGCCGCAATTGCGACGATTGGCAATCCGGCGAAATAGCCGAGCACGCCGTAGATCATCTCGAGCATCAGGTTGCGGCCGGTGTGAATGCCCCAGTCTGTCCGCTGGTACGCGAAGCGGGTTCCGCGGACGGACGGCCAGATCAGGGCCAGCAGCACGCCTGCTGCGAGTGGAACCATGTGGAAGCCGATGCCAACATTCGGAAACCAAAGCCCGACGATCAGCGATCCCAGGATGTAGCTCAGCAGATACAGCGCGAACGATTCCACGTACACCCCCGCATTTCCCAGCGGTGCATCGACGCGGAACGTGAGCTTGCCCAGTGCGATCAGGATGATGGCCGTAATGAAGAGCGAGAAAGCGACCAAAGCGACCATCCCGAAAACGGCGACGCCCGCAAACGCCATCACCATGAGTTTCTTCGCGGATGCGATCACCGGTGCGCGAACCGGCGACTCGTCGGGCAGTCCGAACGATTGCGCGAGCCGGCCATACCAGTCGAGCCGGGCCAGCGTGTCGGCGGGGAGCGGAGTCTGCGTTTCGTACCAGGCGCGCAGTGCAGTCGCGTCGGGCGATTCGATTTTTGAAAGTCGGTCGACCGCCTCGTCCCTTCCGACAACCTCCGCATAGACGGCTGCGGCGGCAGCCTGTTCGAGGGGCGTCTTGGCGGCGTCGTCCAACTGCTTGAGCATCTGCTGCTTCGTGCTCGGCTCAAATCGACTGGACGCGAAGGCGTATTTCCCCGCCAGCGCGAACTGAACATTGATCGACTCGACCTTCGTGGGCCTGGTCGTCGCCGACTTCGGCTTGATTTCATTGAGAACAGGAATAGTCACCGTGATCACCAGGATGACGATCCAGCTCAACACAGTTGTCAACTTCATGATTTCCCTTCGGCAGTCGCGTGTCAGTGGTCAGAAAAAGTCGGTCCGATTGTGCCCGAAGCACGGCCGGCGCGTAAACCTTCCGGGGCTGGAAAGTGGCCCGGTCGAGGAAACTGGCCGGCAGATGAGTAAACTGTCCTTCATGCAGCGACGATGCGAGCCCGAACTGATGGACAACCAGAGCGAAGTGGATGCCTATGCCAATGCCGACTTCCGCGATGTGAACCAGCGGTTTGTCGATCACGTGCTGGCGAACGCGCCGGCAAACAAGGGGCTGCGCGTGCTCGACATCGGCTGCGGGCCCGGCGACATCCCCATTGCCATCGCGCTGGCGCGCCCGCAATGGCAGGTACTCGCCGTCGACGCGTCGAGCCCGATGCTGCAGGTCGCGGCAAAGAAGGCGGCGCACGAACTCGCGCGGAACATCCGGTTTCGAATCGCCGACGCAAAGCATCTGCCGCATGACATCGGACACTTCGAGCTGATCATCTCCAACTCGCTTCTTCACCACTTGCCCGACCCGGCTGGCTTCTGGAAGGGAATTCGATCGAGCGCGGCCCCCGGCGCGACGCTGATCCTTCGCGACCTCGCCCGCCCGGCGAGTGAACTGGACGCGCGGCTAATCGTTTCCAGCTACGCCGGCAGCGAATCGGAGTTGCTGCAGGAAGAGTTCTACCGGTCGTTGCTGGCTGCTTTCACCGTGGACGAGGTTCGCCAACAGCTCAAAGTTGCGGGCTTTCCCGGTCTAGAGGTGCAGATGGTTTCCGACCGGCATCTGGATGTGTTCGGGCATATCCGAAGCTGAGGACCGTCGGAGTTCCCTTTCCGACCAACGGTCGCAAATGACCGATTGCTGCCGAACCGGATAAACGGTTCTCGTGGCCCAGAGCGTACGCGCGTTCGAGTCGACGCCGCAGTGCCTACGATTGACTGTCGTCAGAAGCAAATCGTGTTGGCGAGGGTTCGTGGACGGGGTACTCCTAAGACTTCTGGCCGCGGACCGCCTTTGTCTGGAGCTGTCATCATGAGATCGCCAACCGTACTGAAACTCGCGATGACGCTGATCGCGTTGGTCGTTACCGGTGTTGACGACGTCAAGCCGACCAGTCCCCAACCGCAGATGACCGCATCGGCCAGTCCGCTGCAATCCGCACGCCTGCGCAAGCTCCACCTGGTTCGCCCGGACCTGATCAACTATCCGCTCTCGATCGACGTGGTCTGCTGATCGCCGGAACTTTCCCGACTACTCAGGTGCTGCGACCGATGCCGCGCGTTCCGCGATCTCGGACGCGAGTGTCGCGAGCGCATCGCACGCGAAACGAACATCCTGCACGGTCACGAAAGGACCCAGGCTGAGTCGTGTCGTGCCGCCACCGGCGGTCGTGCCGAGCGTCTTGTGGACCAGTGGAGCGCAGTGGATGCCCGGACGCGAAAGGATGCCGAAACGCGATTCGAGCGCGTCGGCAAGGTTCTTCGGCGAGATGCCGTCGATCCGGACGCTGAAGACGCCGACGCGATCCTTCACACCCTGTGGCCCGAAGAACGTCAGCCCTTCGATGTCCGAAAGTCCGTCGACAAATGCGCGAATCAATTCGTGTTCATGGCGCACCAGCGATTCGAGGCCGCGCTCCAGAATCCATTCCACGCCCGCCAGAAGCCCGGCAATACCAATCGTGTTGTGGCTTCCGGATTCGTACTTGTCCGGCAACTCGCCAGGCTGACGTGGCTCATCGCTGCGGCTACCCGTGCCACCTTCACGCAGCGGACGGAGGAGCTTTTCCATCCCGGGCCGAAGGTAGAGAAACCCGGTTCCAAGCGAGCCGAGCAGGCCCTTGTGTCCGGGAGCGGCGAGCAGGTCGATGCAGTCGCGCTCGACATCGATTGGGACGTGTCCGATCGACTGGGCGGCGTCGACGACGATTGGGATCGCGTGTTCCCGCGCGAGCCTGGCGACCTCGCGGATCGGTTGAATGGCGCCAGTCACATTGCTCGCGTGGGTCATCGCGATCAGCCGCGTCGTGGCGCGAAGTTCGCTCTTCACGTCCGCCGGGTTGATTCGCCCGGACTTCGGGTCGATCGGAACGATGCTCAGCTCGATCTGACTCCGATCCGCCAGCGCGGTGAGCGGGCGAAGAATCGAATTGTGATCGGTCGCGGTGCAGACGACGTGCGGTTTGATCCGTCCCGATTCGATGAGCGGCGCAAGAACGCCCTTGATGGCGAGGTTGAGCGCATCGGTGCAGTTGAGTGTGAAGATGATGTGACGCGGATCCCCCGCGTTGATGAGACGGGCAATGGCCAGTCGCGCTCGGTCGAGCACGCGGCCGGACTCGATCGCTTCCGCGTACGCGCCGCGACCGGCGCTGGCGCCGACCGCCTGGGCATAATGAGTCATGGCGGCGGCCACCGAAGGCGGTTTCGGAAAGCTGGTGGCGGCGTTATCGAGATAGAGCCTGCGCGAGGTCATCGAATCCGATCATAGGGATCGAAGCGCCCGCGGAAAGGCCGGCCCGAGCGAGTGCGCGAACCCGCCGCGTCCGCCGCCGAAAACTCGCGTTACGCAAAATGCCGACTTGGCCTACAATAACCCGCGTTGAGCAGCACCAAGGACATCCTCCACACAGCAGGCCTGCGCCAGACGCCCGTGCGCAGCGCGGTCATCGAAACGCTGTCGAAAGCCGACCGGCCGCAGAGCGTGCAAGAAATCGTCGCCGCCCTGCCGAATGGCACGGACGTGGTCACGGTGTACCGCACGCTCAACACACTCGTCGAAAAGGGTCTGGCAAGGAAAATTCGAAGTGAAGATCGGAGCTGGCTGTTCGAACTGGTCGCCGAGGGTGAGAAGTCAGAACACGTTCACGCTCACTTCGTCTGTGACAGCTGCGGAACGGTCGAGTGCTTGCCAGACGTGGAAGTACCGGCCGCACCGCGAAGCGCCAAGCTGAACAAAGGATATGTGGTCACGAAGCAGGACCTCACGCTGCACGGCACCTGCCCGAAGTGTCATTGACGGCGTGTCCCATGTTGCCGGAACCGCTTAGGGATGGAGCAAGCGCACTATCTTTGCAGACACTCTTTCGCTGGAGCGTTTCTTGGATTGCACGGATCCGATTGAACAGACGGACGCGAATGAGCTCGTACGACCATTGACGCGAACGACCATCCCTCAGTCGATGGCGACTGGTTCATCGACATCACACTGGATCTGGGTTGATCGGAGCAAAAGCCGAAGCACATCGTCGTGCTCGGTCGAGTTGAACTCGACTTCGAACAGCGGCTCACGGTCGCCCTTCCATTGGCTACAGATCACACCGACGCGCCCACGGACCAGATCGGTCTCAGGCACGTCATCGATAAGTCTCACTCGGTCGTCTACATGCAGACTACGCATGACGGCCTCCTTGCAGTACTGAGTTGAGAGAGAGCCCGCGTCCGACTTGCCGAGAGGAATCCTCCGCCTATTCGGCGGACGGGGCTTGCAGCAAACACTACATGGAGGAGCCTACGCTCATCCAGATTATCGGCAAGAGAATTTTCGTGACGGTTCAAACAACATTTGACGCAGCTTCATCAGTAAAACCCTTAACGCATGATCGGTGAACTTCCTCCATTCCGAAATGCCCTCTTGAGCTGGTACGACCAACACGCGCGCGAACTGCCGTGGCGCGAGGCGCTTGCATCGACTGGACGGCCTGATCCATACCACGTGCTTCTCAGCGAGTTCATGCTCCAGCAGACCCAGGTGGTGACCGTCCTCCCTTATTTCGCGCAGTTTTTGCGCGTGTTTCCCACAGTTCAATCGCTTGCAGCCGCCGATGAGCAGCAGGTCCTTCGACTCTGGCAAGGATTGGGCTACTACTCCCGGGCCCGAAACCTCTTGAAAGCGGCGCGGTATGTCTCGGAACACCACCGCGGCATCGTGCCGGCGACGGTCGAGGAGTTGATGGAACTCCCCGGCGTCGGGCGTTACACGGCGGGGGCGATCGCGTCGATTGCACACGGGACTCGCGCACCGATCCTCGACGGAAACGTGATGCGCGTTCTTTGCCGAGTTGACGCCATTCGCACCGAACCGCGCGAACCGCCGACCCTTTCGCGGCTGTGGGCGCGGGCCGAAGAGTTCGTACCTGCTCGGCGGCCGGGCGATTTCAACAGCGCGATGATGGAACTGGGCGCAACGGTCTGTTCGCCACGCAATCCGCAGTGTCTGATTTGTCCGGTGGCTGCATCGTGCAGCGCCCTCTCGCTCGGGATCCAGGACCAGATCCCTCCAGCACGCATCGCGAGAAAGACACCTCACGAGATGCGGTTCGTCTATTGCCTGTTTCGCGAACGCGCCGGCTCCCGGGAGTTCGCGTTCGAGCAACGGCCCGCCGCTGGACGCTGGGCGGGCATGTGGCAGTTTGTCACCCGGATGAAACGAGATCCCTCGCTTGAGGCAAAGAAGGACACGCTGCTCGGCACGATCGAGCACGCGCTGACGCACCGACGATACACGTTTGAAGTCCGGGCTTCGCCGGTCAGCCGATCCAAGGTCGATGCGAAATGGCACACGCTTGCATCCAGCGAGTCCCTGCCGATGCCCAAACCGCATGTGAAGATCCGGGAGATGCTCCGTGCTCAAACATGAATCGCGTGTCTCTGCTCACATCACCTTGGGCACGAAAATAATTGCCCCGATGACGAGCGCGCCGATCGCGCCGATCAGTACGCTCGCGGAAGCAACGTCTTTCGCCTTCGCAGCGATCGGGTGGAACTCCGGCGATGCGAGATCGACGGCGAACTCGATCGCAGCGTTCATCGCCTCCAGGCAGGTCACCAGCATCATCGTGAGCACCAGCGCGATCCACTCGAGCGCGCAGATCCGGTAATAGATCCCCAGCGCGATCGCGACCGCGCTCGCGAGCGCATGGATGAGCATATTTCGGTCGCGCGACAGGATGCGCAGCCCCACGAATGCGTACCGAAACGAGTGAACTATCTGCACCAGGATGGGCTTGTCTCGATACGGCTTCACGGTCCGCTCCACACGTCACCCATCGATCGGCACACGACATCGCCCACGCGCTTGCCCGCAGCAAGTAAGAAACGCGCCAGCGGCTCCTGCATCGGCTCGCGGCTGAGCTTGAACGTGCCGTGATGCATCGGAACGACGCGCCTAGCGCCGGCATGCATCGCCATTTGCCACGCCTGCTCGGGATCTGCGTGCCCTTCGATCCACGGGTTGTACGCGCCGATGCCCACGATCGCGAGATCGACACCGCCTGAATCGCCGATCGGCTTCCAAGCCTCCTGATATGCGGTGTCGCCGCCGAAGAGGATGCGATTGCCGTCGGCCGACTCGATGACGAACGCGCAGTAGCCGCGGAAATTGTCGAGAACAATCCGCGCGCCCCAGTGACGCTGCGGAATCGCGGTGATGCGGACGCCTTTCAGATCGCGAGGAATCGTGTCATCCGGTGACGACCCGGACAGTCCCGTCGGTTGAATGCGCACTTCAGAGTCGATTTTGCGAGATTCTTCGGTGGACCCTCGTAAGACGTGCGACCGCGCAGCCCTGTTTTCAATCGAAGAATGATTGACCGGTTCCAGTTCGATCACCCGCGCGAAATCCAAATCTTCCAGAAGGTCTTTCAAACCCCTTGCACACACCACGGTACTCGACTTCGGCAGTCGCGAAAGCGTGGGTCGATCCAGGTGATCGAAATGGGCGTGCGAGATGAGGATCAGGTCGATTTTTGGCAGCGACTTGATGGAACACGCCGGTGCGACGAGCCGCGCAGGCCCCAGCGTTCCAAAGATCCAGCCCAGGCCAACACGCGGCGAAAACACCGGATCGGTGAGGATCGTGATGCCGCCGATGCGCAGCAACATCGTGGCGTGCCCGATCCAGCAGGCGGCAAGCGTGTGCGATTCCCAGGCAGTGAAATCGGGACAGGCGGGGCGTGACGATCGATCGAGGAGTCGATCGAGAAACCGGAGCCGCCCCCGCCCGCGCGCCATGGGCGAAATCGCGCGAAGCGCCCACGGCCGATTCTTCGCCCAGTCGACGATGGCGCGCCACCGCGCGACCTTCCGGTCGTACGCCTGCGCGACGCGGTCCTGGTGACTCGCCGTGGGAGCCGTCATATGAGTTCGATCTCCACGCCGCCGGGCAGATGATCGCTCGCGTAATACGCGAGTCGGTCCTGCTCGATCCAGCTTTCGACGATGCGCAGCCGCGGCTGAACCAGCACCTGGTCGAGTTGACGCACCGGCACGTTGGTTCGCGCGGGAACGGGTTGGTTGGCGTGTGTGATCGTGCCGTCGATGACGCGCATTCCCAGCGGCGGCTCGTAGCTCATCAGCATCACGTCCGGAACGATCGCCGCGAGCCGCGCCGCCATGCGCTCGGCTTCGCCCTGCTGCTTCAGGTGGGCGACACGGACGTGAAGCCCTCGCGAAGCGACGAGGATCGAGGCGTCGAGGATCGGCATGCTGGAATGATGGATCAGGCTCAGGTTCGCCGACGTCGCGATGCGGTGTTTCGAGAAGATTGCGACGACGCCCCCTGCGCTCTGCCCGACAACAAAGTTCATTTCCAGCCGGTCGGAGAGTCGGCGCAGCACGGCGGCATCATCGGCCTCCTGCACGCCGACGATATCGGGCTTCTGTCCGAGAATCGTCTCCGCGAGAGGATCGGCCCGGCCTTCGCCGCCCGTCATCAGATTGTATGAGACCAGCCGAATGCGCATTCGTCACAAACCTCCAATTCATACAGGCACGCGACTTATCAGTCGCACCTTAGCCGACGTTTTCCGTCTGGCAACTCACGGCAGATCGTAGGCTTCTTTCGCCGAACCGCACGAACGGAAGTAACTTGCGCTCGGCACGACACGAAATGGTTAGGGAAGGAAGGCACGGATGGATAAGCGAATCGGAGAACTGCTCAGCCGGATCATTCCGCTGAGCGACCACGACGTAGAAGAAATCTTGCACGAGCAGGCAGCTACCAACCAGAAGTTCGGCGACATCGCCCTGCAGCTGGGAATGTGCAAGCCCGAACATGTGCTGCAGGCGTGGATGCGTCAACTCGAGACACGGACCGAGCGCATCAGTGTGCAGCGGCTCGGCGTCGATGCGCAGGCGCTTGTCCATCTCACACGCAAACTGGCAATGAAGTTCGTGGCATTACCCGTCCGAGCTCTCAGAGATGAAGTGTTGATTGCAGTCGCGCATGTGCCTAGCGACGATGATCTTGCCGCGTTGGAACGACACGCCGGGAAGCGAATCAAGCTCGTGCTTGCCGACGAAGCCGAACTGCGAGAAGCGATCGAGCGGTTTTATCCGGCACGCGATCGGGACGAGCGCGCTGCATAGGTCGAAACGGATCGGGCTTCCCTTCCCTAATGCCGGGCGCGTCTCTTCGCGCTCGGCGACTTCGTTTCGCCGCGCGTCGAAAGCCCGGCGAAGAGCTCGGCCTCACGAATCTGTTCCTCGATCGGCTCCGCGAGCGACGATTTGAGTGCGCGGATCTTCTCGGCGAGCTGCTGCTGCTGGAACGCGATCTCGCGATTGACACTCGACATCGCACGGTCATCGGCACGATAGATGTCGCAGGTGAGGGTGCGGGCGATCTGGCATTCGATGAACTCCTGGCGTGCCGTCTCCTGCCACACCGGCGCTTTCACGACGCTGATCCCCGCGTCGCCCAGCGAAAGTAATCCCCACCGATGCGGGATCTCATCCTTTTTCAGCAGCCCGGCGGGCGCGAGGACGTAGTGAAGGTTGGCCATCGGCTGCATCAGGCACGCGTCAAACTTTCCGAGTCCCACGCGTTGCCGCAAAGTTCGGCGACCACGCCGCCGCTTGTTACCGGCGCGCTCGAGCATGGCGAGTTCCATCTGGCCGTCGTTGGTGAGGTCGCGGAGATAATCGGCGCGCGATGCCTTGCATTCAACCAGACACGACTGCGCCCGCGAGCGCCCATCCTTCAGGTGATTGAAATACGGACCGAATATGCCCGTACCGACGGCATCAATGATTCCCAACGGGTGCAATCGCACCTCGGCGGCGATGCAGCGATAGCCGACCCGATACAACCACCGGCAGGCTTCCTTTTTGAGCCGCTTGTGAAGATCCGATTCGCCTCGCGATGCCATGCGCAGTCCTTTGCGTTCAGCAAAATGCAGATGCCAGATCCGGTCGCGCGGACGAATGCGGCCCGCGCCGATTCGATTCTAGCGAAAACCAGATCGCAAGGTACTCGAGAATGCAGGTCCTTAGACGCGGTAAACCCGTCGAGCGTTCTCGGCGAAGAAGCGTCGTCGATGCTGTTCAGACCAGCCAGTGGAAAGCTCCATTGCTGTGTCGATCCAGCGGCGCAGTGACGCGCCCAGCAGGCAAACCGGCCAGTCCGACCCGAACACGATCCGATCGTGCCCGAATGTGGAAACAACGTGATCCACGAACGGGCGAAGATCGTCGATCGTCCAGCTTGGATCGGCGTACGCGACGAGCCCGCTGATCTTGCACGCGAAGACGTTGTCCAGACTCGCCAGGGCGGCAATGTCGGCGCGCCACGGATCGAGTCCCCGCCCTTTCACGTCCGGCACGCCACAGTGGTCGAGCACGAACTTCACATCGGGACACGATTGTGCGAGCTCAATGGCAACCGGCAATTGTCGGCCTAGCACGCACAGGTCGAAAGACCACTGAAAGCCCGCGAGTCGTCGGACATTGTCGCGAAACGTCGTCGACGATGAAACCTCATCGGGCTGCGTGTGCAGCACGCGACGAACCCCTTTCACGCACTTCTCCTGGGCGAATTGCTCCAGATACGGGATGCAGTTGGCTCGCTCCGGCAATGCCTTGATGACCAGGCCCGCGAGCGGGTTTTCGACCTGCGCGCAGAGTTCAAGCAGCCAGCGCGTCTCGGCCGCCATGTCGTCTTCATCGACATCGGCCTCGACATGAATCGACGCGACGATGTTCGCCCCACCGACCGCCGAAACGTAGTCCGACATGAGGTACGATCGATTCAGTGCCGGGACGTCGCCGAGCCAGGAGTAATGATGACGCTCGAGATCCCAGAGATGCTGATGCGTATCGACGATGTCCATTCACGCTCCGCGAAATTGCCGCGTTGAATCTACCTCGTCTGGCGACCGAATACAGGTCAGACGCAGTCGCTCCCCGACACGTCTACGTCGCAACACTTGTTCGGTTGGAAGTTCGCGGTGAACGTTCGCATGAAGAATGTGCCGCAAGACCCGGGAGAGCTCGAATCCGGCAGATGAAGTGAAGGACTGCCGAAGAGGGCGACGGCGAACCAAGAAAACAGTCAAACAATAACGAGTGATTCAACCGAATCACAAAAAGCGGGCGATGGGATTCGAACCCACGACGTTCAGCTTGGGAAGCTGACATTCTGCCACTGAATTACGCCCGCGGCGGCCTGCACATGCTAACTCGCATCTCGGGCAAACGCGAGGACGAATCGCGGCGTCATTCGTAACCGACAGTGCCGTGGCCAAACCGAGAGATTCCTTCTACGATCCACGCGATGCGGATTCGCCTGGTCAAGACTTTTCGCTTTGAAGCGGCCCACTCGTTGCCGACGTTTCCCGAGGGGCATAAGTGCCGACGTCTCCACGGCCATTCCTTTCGATTCGATGTTCTCGTCGAAGGCGATGTCGATCCGGCCAGGGGCTTCCTGATCGACTACGGCGATATTAAGCGCGTCTGTGACCCGATCGTGCGCGAACTCGATCACTACCACCTCAACGATATCGAAGGCCTGAAAAATCCGACCGCCGAGATGATCGCGTATTGGCTCTGGCAGCGCATCAAACCGGTGTTGCCCATGCTCGCGGAGATCAGCGTGTACGAGACCTGCACGAGCGCCTGTCACTACCGTGGCGAATGAGTCAGCCCTACTGCGACCAGATTACTCGGCAGTTCTGCATGCGGTCAGTGTGGACGAGATCGCGTCGAGAGCCGGCATCGGAACGAGACGATCCGACCGACAACAAACAACACGCGATTCGCTTTGACGCCCTGCATCAAGCGACAGATCGACATCGGTAAGCCGCTGCACGCGTCGCCGCACCCAGTTGCGGGCCTCGCATGACATTGCCAGGCCCGCGCGAATCGCCGATTTGAGACATTGCGTTATGCAACGATCGGGTCGCTCTCTCGCGTACCCACAACCGATCGCGACGTGTTGCCTCGCAGGAGCGTCGTGCCATAGTTCTGTGCTGTGAGCAACAGGTCATCAAACGTGACGCCGCCGGCTGCGTCGTAGTTGAAATTGCCGTTCTGCCAGAACTTTCCGGTCGTGCCGTAGGCCTGTGCCTGGCGAAGCAGGTCATCGAAGTCGACATCGCGATCGAGATCGGTGTCGCCATATTGCGTGTAGCCGATGACGATATCGTTCGCCCCGACCGCAAGCCCGCCGTAGGTGGCGATGCCAACAGCGCCGGCTTGCGCGAAGCCCAGTGCGTCTTTCGCGCTCGCGGCCGAAGCGGCGACGCTGGAGAAGATCGACAAATCGGACGATGTCGTCCACGTGCCGCCGTTGTAGCCGACGCGCAGCCGCTGGTCGTAGAACGGAAGGTTGGTCGTTCCGCGTCGGATCAGGTAATTGTCGTTGAGGTCGAGTCGGCCGCTCAGGGTGGTGCTTGTCACGACGTCGATGGTCTTGTTGTTGCCCGCTTCAACTGTGAGCAAGCCACCGGCAAGGATATTGAGCACGGCCAGATCCTCGCTCTGGACGAGGTTCACGCGGACCGTGCCGGAGTTGTCGTCGTTGAGGCGCAACGTATCGAGTCCCGCACCGCTGGTGACGGTAACGCTATTGCCGAGCGCATTGCCTTCGATATCGATGTCGTCCGCCCCACCATTGGCGTCAATGCGGAACGCCGCAGTCGTCGGCGAACCGATCATCTGGATCGTGCTGGCGGCATTGGACGCATTGAGATTGATCTTCTCGTTCGTCGCGGTGCCGCCGTAGTTGATGAAGCCCGTCCAGTCGTTCTTCGTCAAGCCGCCCGCGAGAACCGTGGTGTCACCGCCGGCAGCCAGGAAGTCGTCCATCACGATGGCGTCGGTGCCGCCTTCACCGTTCAGAGTGACATTGCCGTAAAGACCGGAAATGTCCTTTGTCGTCGGCGTGACGTTCATCGTGTCGTCGCCAAGGCCGGCGCTGACAATGAAGTTCATCGGCGTCGTCGACGAGCCTGTGCTTTCCACGTTGATCACGTTGCTTTCGCCGTTGGCAACGAGCCAGACATTATCGATCGTCGGGCCAAAGAAACTGGTGAGCAGCGAGACGGTGGATGTCGGCTTGGTGATACCGCCGCTGGTGAGCGTGTAGGTATCGTTACCGGTGTCGAGCGCGTCGCGGTAATACGCATAGTCATTGCCGTTGCCGCCGGCGACGAGGACGTTGGCGCCGATATTGGCATCGAAATTATCTCCGCCGACATTGATGGTGTCGTCGCCGTCGTCGCCAAGGACAAAGGTGAGCACATCGGTCTGATCGACGTTGAACGTATTGTTGCCCTTGCTCCCGTTGACGGAGATGAACGACATGCTGTTGTGAATGACGTCGAAGCTGTTGAACGGGGCAACGATGTGGCCGTTGGTGAGCGTGTAGGTGCCTGTTCCGGCGAAGCCGGTGTCGGTCATGGAGAGGCTGTCGTCGCCGACACCGCCGTTGAGCGTGACATCGCCGCCAAAGTTGAAGAGGAAGCTGGTGCCGTCGTTCACGCGAAAGCTGTCGTCGCCGTTGTTGCCGTTGATGGTGGTCGGGATGGACGCGGTGCTGGAAAACAGAGTGATGGTGTTCGCGCCGCCGTTGGCGTTGAGCAGGCACGACTCGATGGCGGTGTAGCCGATATAGGTCGCGCCGCCTTTGTCGATGCGGTTGTTGTAGTAGTTGTAGCTGTCGTCGCCGGTGTCGGAAGTATCGCTGGCCAGGAGCGAGTCAGTGCCCAGCCCACCATCGACGCTGACGGTGCCGAGCAGGTTCGCGTCGAAGTTGTTGTTAGCAACGGTAAAGGTCTCATTGCCGTCGCCGCCGTGGATCGTAACGTTCATCCAGCTCGAAAGCTGCGGAACATTGACGTCATTGGTGGAGTTGTTGCAGGTGATGTTCATCGATTCAGTCGACGACGATGCGAAGACCGCGCCGGTCGAGCTGCTCTTTTCGAATCGATTACCGGTGACGAGATAGTCATCCAGACCAATATCCAGCGAGTCGTTGACGGTGACGGTGTCGGTACCCGTCCCACCGAGACAGGAAACGTTGCCGAGGATGGCGTTGTCGAAGTCGACATCGATACGATAGGTGTCGTCGCCGCCAAATCCGCTGAGGTTCATTGGGACGGTCGCGTCGCTGCTGTTGACGTCGAACGTGTTGTTGAGGCCGCTGCCATCGACGGTGAGCAGTTCGACATCGGCATTGTTATAGGTGATGACGCCGCTAAAGGGCTTGGTAATAGTGCTGCTTGTAATGGTGTAGGTGTCGTTGCCGACATCGTCGAGCAGGTCGAAGTAGAGGACCGAGTCGGTGCCCGTGCCGCCGTTGACGGTGACGTTGCCCATCACACCGGTGTTGCTGTCGTCGACATCGCCGTTGCCGATCTGCACGTAATCGTTGCCGCTACCGGCGTTGACGACGAGGGTGACGCCCGACGGCACGCCTTGGATGTAGATGTCGTCATCGCCGGCGTTGCCATCGACCACGATCGAATTGACCTGGGACGCGGAGAACTCGCTGGTCCAGCCCGGGAAATCGCCGCCGCCGGGCGATGTGTAGGTTCCCGCGATGTCGGCAGGCACGTCGACGGTGACGCGGATCGTACCGCCGCCGTCCATCGCGACATAGATTTTGTCGTTGGTCACCGGATTGCCCGAGTGGGCGTCGCCGCCGCGGATCGTCAGCACGCCGGTGGTGAGGTTGAGGTTGGCGTAGCCGGTTCCGAAGAGTGCGGCGGAGTTGGTCGAGTAGCCGTAGGCATCGGCCATGATCAGTCGCGAGGTCTCGGGAACGAGGTAGCGGCGGCTGCCTTCGTAGACGGCGTTCATCGCATCCTGCGCACCGATCCAGGTCTGAGAGGCGTAACTCACGTTCACCCCCGGCCCGGCGCCATGCAGCGGTACGCCGCGGTCGGATCCGCCGGAACCCCCGTTGTTGCTGGTCATCAGGTGGTTGATGAGGTCGCCGCGGAAGACGTGGAAGGTGCCGATCCCGCCGCCTTCAGCGGTGTCGGCCTGATTGGTGTCGGTCCACTCGCGCGTGGCCGAATCGTTGAAACGCGTGGAGGCGTTGCTGTTGATGCCCAGTACGTGGGTCATCTCGGCCATGACGACGGTGTAGAGGTCCGAGAGCCCGCGTGCCGGACTGCCGACGGGCGCATCGACGGCGAAGGCGTTGGTGATCTGGCCGTTGAACTCTGCGAAATCGTCGGGTTGGGCGTCGAGATACCAGCCGCTGCCCGAGCCGTTGCTGCCCCGATCGAGCGTGATCGCGCCGCCGGTCATGTAGCCGTTCGAAACGGCATAACTCCCAGCGCCGCCGCCCAGGCCGGTACCCGAAGTGTCCATGCTGATGGTGACGTTGACGGTGTTTCCGCCGCCGGGCTGATTGAAGCTGTTGATGACGCGTTCGTAATGACGGAGGACGGCATCGACGACCCCGCGAGCGGTGCCGGCATTCGCGCCGAAGGTGCTTGAGAACTGGTCGCTGGCAAGCCCACGATTGATCCACACGATGTTGGCACCGCCTTCCTGCGCCGGCGCATCAGTATACGCGGGCGGAAGATCGCCCTTGAGCATCGCTGCTTCCATTGGATAGGTGGTCTCGAAATTGTCCCAGTTGAAGTGTCCGGCGCACAACATCATGCGTGCTCCGAGAGACTCAACCATTTGAGATGTGGCAAGACGCAGCGGGCGATTGCGACGCATGTGGATCCTCCTGATGGGCGGTCCCGTGGGACGTAGCGAATAACGAAAGCCGATGACCCGACGCTCCCCTAATCACCGAGTAACACTGGATAGATCCGCAGCCCTCAGACCGGTTGAGTGAATCACACTGCAACGTCGTACAAGGTGATTTTGGCGGCGGCCGCTTGCGGATTGTTCTGACGGGCCTGTTGCGGATGAGGAGCTGCGAAATGACAAGATCGTTCCAGCTTCCGCAGGTTCACGCGCCGGTGCGAAGTAAGCAGCCGTCGACGACGAGCCTGGGGTCGACATGGGTAGGCACAGAAAGTTTTCGGGAGGAAATGGCCCGGCGAATCGCGATTAAGGCTGAGATTCCCGCGAAAATCCATTCATCGAAGTGACCAGACCAGCGGTATGGCTCGAGAAGTTTTTGAGAAATTTCTCAAAATTCCTATTGCGAGTTCGGCGTGTTCTGTCAACTATAGCTCACGTCACTTCTGGCAAGTTCCGTCTCGGGCTACGTCGATACGCAGTTACCTGAGCGCGAAATTGGAAGCTGAATGTAAGCGGTTTCAAAGAAAGGTAAGAGGAGAGAATCATGAGGAACATTCTGTGTACGGCAGCGGTTGTTGCGGTTGCGTCCATTGGTCTGACTGCCAGCGCCAACGAGTTGGTCAATGGCGACTTGGATGTCACCGTCCAACAGGAAATCGTCCCCGGTTTCTTCCTCCCTTGGCCCGGGGCGAACTGGGTCGGCGAAGGCTCGCGCACCATAAGCGGACCGTACAACGATTTCATGTCGTCTGAACCGTGGTCCGGCCCAGCCCCCACGCCCGTCACCAACCACGGCGTCAACGGCGACGATTGGGGCGTCTTCTTCAAGCCCTTCAGCGGCAGCGCAACCAACGGTCTCGCCACGGGCAATCTCTACCAGGACGTTCTGGCTCAGCCCGGCAAACGCTACACCCTCACCGGCTGGGCGGGCGCTGAGGCAAATGCCTTGATGGCCGATGCCGTCTTCGCGCTCGACTTCCTCGACGCCAGCGGCGCACCGGTCGCCGGCGGCGCTTCGATCAGCCTTCCTGCCAACGGCCTCTTCGTCGCCAACGGCCAGCCCTTCAACTACAAGCAGTACTCGGTCAGCGCAACCGTGCCGGCCGGCGCTGTGATCATCCGCGCTCGCGCATCGATGATCGGCGCGACGTCCAACCCGCTCGGTGGTGGGCAGGCCTTCGTCGTTGACGACTTCAACCTGACCATTCCGGAACCGACCTCGGCCGTCGCGCTCTCGGCCGCCGGCCTCTTCATCCGTCGTCGTCGCGCCTGATCGCTCGACCTCGGATCGCTTTCTGAAATCACTCGCAAAGCCGGCGGAACTCCCGCCGGCTTTGCCCTTTTTGGTGCCGGTCCCGGCCACGAGACACCCTCGTGAAGTTTGCCCCGCGCACGCGACTGTACGATCTCAGCGGACTCGAATGTGTAGCCGGTACATCCGGTCGCGCACCGCCCGGGAGCTTGCAGGCAGGCGAACGATGTTCACACTGTCGCGCCATGACCTTCGCCGACCGATTGCTCGACGCCATCGCTGAAAAGGGTTCGCCAATCTGCGTGGGCATCGATCCGATGTACGACATGCTCCCGGACGCCGTCGCCGGCGAAGCATCCAAGCGCGATGGGAACGACCGCGGCCGGGTCATCGATCACTTCTACACGTTCATCACCGAGGTGTTACAGATCGTTGCGCCCCACGTGCCGATCGTGAAATTTCAGAGCGCGTATTTCGAGCAGTATCACAGCGAAGGCGTCGACGCCTACTACTCGCTGATTCACGAGGCGAACCAACTCGGACTGCTGGTGATCGGAGACGCAAAGCGAGGCGATATCGGCTCAACCAGCGCGGCATACGCGATCGGGCACCTCGAGGATTTTGCCGGTGACGACGCGGATGAATACAGCGCGCCCGATGCGCTCACGATCAACCCGATGCTCGGCATGGACGCGATCGAGCCGTTTATCGCGACCGCGACCTCACTCGAGAAGGGCCTGTTCGTCCTCGTGCGCACGAGCAACCCTGGCAGCAAAGACTTTCAGGATGTGAGACTCGACTCTGGAAAGACGTGGAGCGAGCATCTTGCAGACGCGCTTCACGCGCGCATCGTCTCCGACGGTAACTTCGGCAGACATGGATACTCGTCGATTGGCGCCGTTGTCGGTGCGACCCAGACGCACACGATGCAATCGATCCGCGAGCGGCTTCCGCGGAGCATCTTTCTGTTGCCCGGCTACGGCACCCAGGGCGCGAGCGGCGAAATGACGAGGGCGGCATTCGATGACAAAGGCCGGGGCGCGATCGTCAGCGCAAGCCGAAGCATCCTGTATCCCAAGTCGAATCTCGACTGGAAACAGGCGATCGAAAACGCAGTGGTGGCCATGCGCGATGACCTGGCGAAAGTTCTGCCCTGAAACGGCAGCCACGATGTCCCGGCTCAATGCTTCGCCGGCGTCTCGGTCTTCGGTTCCGGCTTCGCCGGCGCGGACTTCCCTTTGAGCATAAACACGATCGTCCCAGACAGTACCGAACCCGCACCAAGGAACACGGCTGGCACAATCAATCCGTGCTTCTGCACGAGCGACTTCGAATCCTCGCCGATAGCTTCGTGGGACTCGAGCTTGCCGTGCGATTCCTGATCGCCTTCGGCGCTACCGACATGTTCGCCTGGTGTTTCCGATTTCTTGGAGTCGTGTTCGGATTCGGCCTCGGCTTTTTTCGGTTTGGCAGCGTTGTGCGGATCGGCTTCGACCTTCGCTGCGCGGTGTACTGCTGCCGTCACGGCGTGCTCGTCATGAGGTTGCGCTTTCTCGGTCCTTGGTGCATGGCTTTCATTCGTTGCGTGCGCGTTATCTACAGGCGGCTTCGCTTCGGTCGGTTCTGCGTCAGCGTGTTTTGCTTCTTCGCTGTGCTTCGCGACGACCGGGTCGTGCGATGTTTCGCCACCGTGCTCGGCGGCAGCGCCGTCCAACAGCGCGGATTGGTTGGGCAATTCGCCGAGCCACTCGATCGTTCCGTTATGGATGTCGTAGACGGCACCGACGATTTTCACCTTGTCTTCGACGACGAGTTCGCGGATCTCGGCGCTGTTGCGAAGAATGTCGGCCATCGACTGGCGGACGTTTTCCTTGATCGCGAGCTGGATGAGTTTCGCCTCCGGCGTGCCGGGAAATTTCTCGCGGGCGGTTTCGACGGCGGGCTCGATGTTGTCGATCAGCTTTGGGACGCTCCCCGTGGCGTGCGCGTGCTGCACGACCGCCGTCACCGCACCACACTTGGTGTGTCCGATGACAACAATCAGCGGCGTATGCAGATGCCCGGTTCCGTATTCGAGCGTACCGATCTCGTCGGTATCCGCGACGTTGCCGGCCACGCGAACGGTGAAGAGTTCGCCGATGCCGGCGTCGAAGATCAGCTCGGGCGGCACCCGCGAGTCGGCGCATGAGAGGATGGCCGCGTAGGGATGCTGGCCGCCTTCGGTCGTCAGGCAGCGCCGATCCTGGTCGAGATTCGGAAACGTCGATTCGCCTTGCACGAACCGGGCGTTGCCGTCCTTGAGCAGCGCGAGCGCGCCATCCGCATCGATCGAGGTCGCGGTCTCAGCGGTCGTTAGCGGCGGCGACGCAGAAGGCGAGGGTACGGGCGGTTCACCCGCATTCGCTGTGCTGAGTACGGTGACGGAAAAAGCAGCGGACAGGAGAATTCGTCGAACCATGCGCGATCACCTTTCGCCAGCGCGAAAGGCGCAGGCTACGCATGAACTTCGGCGCACTGCGTCCTACACTTACTCAAAAATCGTTTATCGGCCGCGCAATAACCGCGGCAAATCAGTCGCGGAGATGGGTTTGGCCGCGAACGACGTACTTATAGGTCGTCATGTCGAACGCGCCCATCGGGCCGCGGGCGTGGAGCTTGTCGGTGCTGATCCCGATCTCGGCACCGAGCCCGTACTCGCCGCCATCGGCGAGGCGCGTGCTCGCGTTGATCATGATGCTCGCGCTGTCGACGCGCATCACGAACTGGTCGATCGCCGATTCATCGGTCGAGAGGATCGCATCCGTGTGATGGCTGCCGTGTCGATTGATGTGCGCAATGGCCTCGTCGAGCGAGTCGACAATCTTGATCGCAAGGATGAAGGCGAGATACTCCTCGTCCCAGTCTTGTTGCGTAGTGTCCTTCGCACCCGGAATGAACGATTTCGCGGCCTCATCCGCCCGCACCTCGACACCTTTTGCGGCGAGCGCGTCAAATAAAGGGGTCACTACCCTTCTCGCGACGTCGCGATGAATCAGGACATGCTCCACCGCGTTGCAGACCGCGCCGCCGGGGTAACTCGTCTTGGCGTTGACGACCAGCTTGACGACATCCTCCACCGGCAACGTCGCGCGATCGACATAGATATGGCAGTTGCCCGTGAAGTGCTTGAGCACCGGCATCGTCGCATCGGCAACCACGGCGCGAATGAGCGACTCGCCGCCGCGCGGGATCACGACATCGATGTATTTGTCCTGCTTCAGAAGGATCGGCAGGACCGAGCGATCGGTGGTCTCGACGATCTGGACAGAGTTCGCATCAAGGCCGGCCGCGCTAAGCGATTGCGCGATCAGTCCGCCCAATACCTGGTTGCAGTGAAACGCCTCTTTTCCGCCTCGGAGAATGACGGCATTGCCGCTGCGCAGGCAGAGTGCGGCCGCATCCGTGGTGACGTTCGGCCGCGATTCGTAGCAAAAGAGCACGACGCCGATCGGGACTCGGATCTTCTCGATCTTCAGACCATCCTCGCGGGTTTTTGATTCGATCACGTGGCCGACCGGGTCGGGTTGCGCGGCGATTTCGTCAACCGCCAGCGCCATCGCTTCGATCTTGGTCGCGTCGAGGATGAGCCGCTTGAGCAACGGAGTCGCGATGTTCGTGGCCTTTGCGGTTTCAACGTCTTTCGCGTTCGCCGCAAGCAATTGAGCGACGCTGGCGCGCAGCAGCTCACCGAGCCTGTGAATGGCGCGGGTGCGCGATTCGACGTGGGTCGCCGCAAGTTTCAGTCCGGCTTCGCGGGCTTGTCGGCTGACATTGACTGCGTAGGTCTCGAGGTCATTCATCAAGTGTCTCGTTCAGTTCAGAAGCCCGTGCTCTCTCATCAGCTTCACCATTGTCCGCATCGCCTTGCCACGATGGCTGATGTTGTGCTTTTCCTCGCTAGAGAGTTCGGCAGTGGTCTTGCCGTGAGCGTCGACGAAGAAGAGCGGATCGTAGCCGAAGCCCTTGCTGCCGCGCGCCTCGCGCAGCAGTCGCCCTTCCACGCTGTCCTGGCAAGTGAGGACGATCCGTCCCTGTTCGTCGGCCAATGCGAGTGCACACATGAATCGGGCGGTGCGTTTTGAATCGTCGAAGTCGTCCATCTGCTCCAGGAGGAGCCGGTTATTGTCGGCATCACCTTTACCGGCGTCATGCATCTGCGCCCAGCGGGCACTGTGGATGCCCGGGTCGCCATCGAGTGCATCGACCGCTAAACCCGAGTCGTCAGCAAGCGCCCAGCACTGGAAACGTCGAGCGTATTCACTCGCCTTTTTGCAGGCGTTCTCGAGGAACGATGCGCCGTCCTCGACCACATCCGGCGATGGAGCGTGATTGGTGAGATCATCGACTGCCAGGCTGGCGACATCGATCAGTTCGCGAAACTCGCTCACCTTGCCCTTGTTCTTCGTCGCGATCAGGAGCAATTCCAGGGGCGTCATGGATTCAACCCTCGCAGGCGCGCACCCAGGTTGTTCGACTGATTCGGACGGATCATGGCCGGCGTCGGGGCGGTGTCGGCGCCTTCGGATGCAGATTGACCGCTCGACGCTGGGACGCGGACGAGCATCGAATGCTTGGGACGCTGCGACTGCTTCTTGGTGGCCGGATCTTCGATGGTCTCCATCTCGGTGTAGCCGTCGACGGCATGCTCGGGATACGCGCGGAGCGTGTCGAGAAGGGATTTGTCGACAACCTGAACCTTCGGTACCACGACTTGGACGTTTTTTCCGCTCTTGAGAAGCTGGTCGCGCATTTCCGGCGAGATGCCCCCGCCGCGGACGTCGACGAAGACGTCGCTGTCGGCCCGGATCGAGTTCACCTGTTCCGTAGAGTGCTCGATCACGGCGGCCTGAGGCCATGCGCCGATGCACACCGAACTGTATGAAGCGCCGTGGTAGTAATAAGCCGGGATATTCAGCTTGCGTGCTTCGCGCACCGATTCGACGGCGGCCTGCTTGCGCTCGAAACCGGAGTAGGTTGCGATTTCCACGCTCCAGTAGCCGTGGGTGTTGACGAGATTCCACTCGGCCGGGGCATCCGGGTCGGGAGAATCAAGAGAGACAAAGATCGCACGCGTAAAAAGCCTGGAATCTGGTTTGAGCGGATTCGGCACCGCCTCGACGAGTTTCTTCTCTCTCTGAGCCCGCTCTGCCTCTTTTTTACCAGCGGCGTCCGTGGTCGCGCTCGCGTCGAACTCCCGGTAGTAGCCATGGTAGATCGTGCTCTGATCGCTCTGGTGGATGACGTACCACCCTTTCGTGGCGGCGCTGCGCATCAGCACTTCCTTGACCGCGGTGGAGCGTTGCACGTGATCGTCGCCGGTAAAGGATTCACAAAAGATCGTGAAGCGCGCGCCCTGCGGAATGGTCTGCCCGGCGTCCTGCGCCTTTGGCGCGACGTCCGGGCCATTGTTCGACGCAGTGGCTTGGGCCGTCGACTGGTTTGCCGCAAGGGTCGGCGCAGAGTTTTCTGGAGCGGTTGTGCCCGTCTGGGTCGTCGAATTGGCGGCACATCCAGCAACGAGCAGGGCAAGCACGATCAAACATCGTTTCATGGTCATCTCTCGGTGAGTAAAAGCTGCCGCGGCGCCACATCATCGCGGCCGGCCGCGAACCGTTTCGTAATCCGTCAGTATAGTCGAGCGCCCGCCGTCCCCGCCATGGCTCTGCCTCAGGGCTGGGAGACCGTTTTGACCGGCTCAGCGAGTGGCGTTTCCATCGGCCTTCGCCATTGCAGGTGGAGCCGCCAGTTCGTGTCGTCCCGATTCGGATAATCGAGCCGATGGTGTGCGCCACGCGATTCGGTTCGCGTGAATGCCGCGGTAGTCACCAGGAACGCGGCCGTTAGCAGGTTTTGCAGTTCCCAGCCCGCGACCGCCTGGTCGACGCCTTCCTCGACGCGGAACACCTTGTCCATCACGTACCGGCACCAGAAGCTGATGATTTCTCGCGTCTCGGCGAGCCGGTCGCCGGTCCGTTCAATACCGACGTTGCGCCACATGACGCTGCGCAGCGAGCTCTTCACGTCGGCCACGTCGAGTTCTGTCTTCTGGCTTGGCTGGATCTTGTGATCGAGAGTCATCGGGAACTTGGTTCCGTTGGCCCTCGCCTCGGTGCCCGCGAGTGTGCCGGCACGCGCGCCGAAGACGAGCCCTTCCAGCAGCGAGTTGCTCGCAAGGCGGTTGGCTCCATGAAGGCCGGAACAGCTCGCCTCGCCAACGGCATATAACCCCGGCAGCGTTGACTTACCGGAGATATCCGCATCCACCCCGCCGATCATGTAATGCGTTGCCGGATGAATCGGAATCAGGTCTTTCGACACATCGATATCGAACTGATCGCACAGGCTCGCGAGTTGCGGGAAGCGATCGCGAAACTTCTGCGTCGGCAGATGCCGAACGTCGAGGAAGACGTGCGTGTGATTGGTCTTGCGGATCTGTTCGATGATGGCGCGGGCCACGACGTCGCGCGGCGCGAGTTCGCCGTCCTTGTGCACGTCGAGCATGAATCGTTTTCCGTTCTTGTCGACGAGATACGCACCCTCGCCGCGAACCGCTTCGGTAATGAGCGCGCGGCTTGAGCCGGCGACATAGAGTGTCGTCGGATGGAACTGCACCATCTCCATATCGCCGACGGTCGCACCGGCCCGGTAGGCCATCGCGTGTCCATCCGCGGTCGCGATCTTCGGGTTCGTGCTTTCGCGCCACAGCTGTCCCGCGCCCCCGGAGGCAAGGATCGTCCGCTTGGCCCAGAGAACGGTGAGCTGCTGATTGATCAGCGCGAGCACGCCGAAGCATTCGTTGTCTTGCGTGATGAAATCGATGGCGAAGCTGTGCTCCGAGATGCGGATAGAACCGGCACCTTTGGACTCGCCCTCGAAGCTGCGGACCTTGTTAATCAAGGTTTGCGAGAGTTCTTTGCCGGTCGCGTCGCCGTATGCATGAAGGATGCGCGCATAGCTGTGGCCACCCTCGAGACCGTAGGCGAGGTCGTAGGCGTTGCCGGCTTTCTTATCGAAGTTGGCGCCCCACTGGATGAGTTCGAGGACACGTTTCGGACCCTCTTCCACCGTCACACGAACCGCCCGTTCGTCGCATAGACCGACGCCGACCACTTCCGTGTCCTTGATGTGCGACTCCACCGAATCCAGCGGCTGCAGCACCGCTGCGATCCCGCCCTGTGCCCACCAGGTATTCGACTGCTCGACCGTCTCCTTGGTGACGAGCAGGACATCGGCCCCCTGCTCGGCGGCGGCGATCGCGGCGCGGAGCCCGGCCACGCCCGATCCGATCACGAGCACGTCCGTGAATTGCTGCGGCAAGCGCGAAGGCCGAAACGGCAGGAGATAGCGACGCTGGGTGACTGGTTCGAACATGTCCGCCTCGACTCTACAGAATCAGGTCGCAGAGGACGAATAGGCGGAGAACATGTGCACGTATCTAAAGGCTCGCGCGGCACCAGACGGATATTGAATACTCCCACGCACGGCCAACAATTCTGCCATTTTCGGAGCGCTTTTACATAATGAATCGGGGCGATCACTGAGCACATACAGAAAAAATCACGTTGCAGGCAATCCCGCTGCTGTCAATAATACAGCAGCTATTTTAGTGGCCTGGAGGCATCATGATTTCGCGTCGGCTCGCTTCGGCAGGATTCGTACTGGGATGTGTCGCGATCTCCCATGCGCAGTTGATCGACTTCGAGACCACGCCTGCGGGCGGGGTGCCGGCCGACAACGCGCCGCTCGCCACTCCCTACAACCTCACCGGCGGCGGGACCGTCGGATTCTATTTCGACGTCAACCTGAGCAACGCGCACGATGCCGGCGATACGAACTCGCTCTTCGAAGCCGCCGGCCAAGACGGCAGTGACGGGTTCGTCAACAGCGTCACGGGCATCAACGACGACGCGGCCGCAGGATTCGCGGCACAACTCGGCGGCTTCTTTGTCCGCCAGCCGATCAACGGCACCGTCCCTTCGCCCTTTCTCATCGACTACAACACCTCGCAAACCATCACCGCGCTCGGAGGCGAAATCTGGGACATCGATGGTTCGACGGCACTCGGCACCGAACAGTGGCTTGTCGAGGTGCTGAACGCCAGTAACGTGCCGCTCGCAACACAACTCTCTCCACTGGGCGTCAACAATGCCATGGACGCAATGCCGTGGGCATTTTCATTCAGCGGTCTGCCGACCGGCGTAGACAAAGTGCGCATCACGTTCGTCGGTAGCAAGACGCAGGGGCTCGGCCTGGCGTTCAACAATTTCTATCCGATGACCGCGCCGGAGCCGACGATGCTGCTTCCGGTTGTCTGGTTTTCCGCCCTTCTCCGCCGACGCCGCTAAATGAGGTTCCAAATCGACTTGCAAAGGAGTTCCCATGCGAGTGCGTCTGATCATCTGTTTGCCGCTGTGTTTGGGCTTGATCCTCTGTTGCTCCGCTCAGGCGTACCGCTTCAAGGGTCCGGTCGGCGTGCCGACACGTTCGGGAGCGGAGTCGTTCACATTGCTTCGTGTCCAGCGGGTCGCTCCGGGCGCCTACGCCTCGTCGCCTCATGATTTTTCCGTTCCAATCGTCCGTGTCCCGGGTGACACGCCTGCGCAAGCGGCGGCGCGGAAGGCGAATGCGATTGCGGCGGCAATTAACGGCGCCAATCTGCCCGGGGTGACGGCAAGCGTCGGCGCGCCATTGCCCGGATCGATCTTTCCGCAACTGACGGTCTCGAATTGCGGCGGACTCTTGGTCCCTCAAGGCGGGGACGGAACAAGGGAGGGTATCGGCGGCGGCGGGGTCTCTGACGATAACGACGACACGCCGGGCGCAGGATCCTCACAGGGCTCCATGGGGAGCGGGGCTAATCCAGGCAGTGGCACTGGGATCGACGGCGATGCCGCGCAGTCCGACGTCTCCTTCGGCTTAGGAGACAATTACGTTTCTCACCTCACGCCATTTATCGGCGAAACCGAACCTCAGATTCTCTCGCGGCTTGCCGGAGACTTGAGCGCGCACAGCATTCCGACCGTGTTCGGTGCGGACGGCGCGCTGCGTCTGGCCCAACCACTTGCTTCCGGGCAATCGGTCATCTGGGGCAACACCGACGCCGGGTTCGACTTCACGTACGGATTGCAGTTGTCGATTCCGGAACCCGCCTCATTAGGTATTCTGGCGCTGGGCGCGGCCGTGATCTGCGCGCGACATCGTCGCTGAGAGTCCTTACCAGCGTTGATGCACGAGCGGGCGGATCAGCCTCGTGTAGACCGATGCGACGCCATCCAACTGTGTCGGAGAAAGCGCCGGGAGGTCCGAAATTGAGAAGTTCTGGCTCGCCTGTTCGGGATTCTTTGCGCCCGGAATGGAGCAGGTCACCGCATCGAACATCGTGATCCATTTCAGCGCAAACTGCGCGAGTGACATGCCGGAGGGAACGAGTTTTTTGATCTCGTCAACCGCCTTGAGGGCGGTGTCGAAATCGACGCCGCTGAACGTCTCGCCCACATCGAAGCGCTCGCCGTTTCGGTTGAACTTGCGGTGATCATCGTCGGCAAACTGCGAGTCGCGGGTGATCTTGCCGGTGAGCAGTCCACTGGCGAGGGGCACGCGCGCGAGGATGCCGACTTTCCTCTTCTTTGCCTGCTCGAAAAAGAGCTCGCTCGGCCGGAGACGGAAGCAGTTGAAAATGATCTGGATCGACTGAACGTTCGGATACTCTATCGCCTTGAGCGCTTCTTCGACCCGAGACACGCTCGCACCATAGTAGCGCAGCTTGCCGGCCTTCACGAAATCGTCGAGGTAGCCGAAAACTTCAGGCATGTAGAACAGATCTGTCGGCGGGCAGTGAAGTTGAAGCAAGTCGATCGCATCGACGGCGAGATTCTTGAGCGACCGCTCGATCCACCCGGCGAGGTTCTCGCGCGTGTAGCCGGCGACATCCTGCTTGGGCAATCGTCGTCCGGCCTTGGTGGCGACGATGATCTTCTCCTTGCGCTCGCGACGAAGCTGCGCGACGAGTCGCTCCGAGCGGCCGTCACCGTACACGTCCGCGGTATCGATGAAGTTCACACCGAGATCGACGGCCTTGTGCAGTGCGGCCATCGAGGTGGCGTCATCAACGGTGCCCCAGGCGCCGCCAATGGCCCATGCGCCGAAGGAGACTTCGGAGATGTTGAAACCGGTACGGCCAAGTGTTCGGCAGTTCATGCTCTACCCTTATGCGCCGTCGCGCGTGACGACTTTGTAATCCTCTCGCTCGCCGATGCCGCGCAGCGGATAATCCTTGCGCAGCGGGTGTGAGCCGAAGCCGTTCCAGGTCATGATTCGACGAAGGTCTGGATGGCCGACGAAGACGATGCCCATCAGGTCGTAGGTCTCGCGCTCGAGCCAATCGGCCACCGGCCAGATCGGATAGACACTGTCGAGTTGCAGGCCCGGATCGCCCTTGGAGACAGCGTCCTCATCCCGCATGGGATTGCCGGGCGCGGTGTCCTGTGTCGGATCGAGGAACACCTTCAAGCGGAGGCGCAAACTGTTTACGGTGTTGAGCAGGAGGTAATCAATCGCGAAGCGATGCGTCGCCCCCGGATACCCTTTGTAGTCGATGGCAAAGAGATCGATCAGCTGATCAAACCCAAGCTCGGCGTCGCTGCGAAGGAATTTCGCGACAGCAAAAAGCGAGTCGCGAGGTACGACCAGGGTCACCTGTTCCCGGAATTCCGCGACTTGAAATGTCACGTCCGGGAATTGAGCCTTGAGCCTGGGAAGTGCCGGGTGATTGATTGTCGATGCCATGTAGATTCCAGCGTTGGTTTGCTCGGGAAAGAGAATTGTCGGCACGGGCGAGTTGTCGTCAAGGAAGCGACGATCTGTGGACGACATGATATGGTGTGAAGAGGATACATTTCGCATGCCCGACTCAGGCCTGAATGCCAGTTCATCTTTGGTCCGACGGTTGAAATCACTCGACGTGCTTCGAGCGGTGGCAATTCTGCTCATGATCTTTTCGGGCCTGCTGCCCAAGACGTTGCCGAACTGGATGGATCACGGCTACAACGCCCACTTTCTTCCTGATGCGAGCGGCGCGTGGTCGCTTCGACCGGAAGTGACCGCCGGAGATGACCTCTTCAAGCGTGACTGGCCGGCGTTCACGTGGGTCGACCTCGTTTTTCCGATGTTCCTTTTTTCGATGGGCGTCTCGGTTCCGATCGCGCTCTCACGCCTCGTGGTGCTCCGCCGAAGCACGCCGTCGATCATCTGGCATGTGCTGGGGCGCTGGTTCATCCTGATCCTGTTCGCGTTCCTGGTGAGGCACCTTGACGTGGGATTCATGAAGTCGAGTGTGCCAACGGCAGGCCGACTGATCGTGATCGCGTCGTTTCTACTTGCGTTTCTGTTCTTCGTGCGTTGGCCAGCGGGCACGCCGACGACCGCGCAGCGCACGGTCCGCATCACCGCATTCGCCGGAATGGTCGCGTTGATTATCGCCTACGCGGTGCGAAACGATAACCCTGCGCTTTGGTCGCAATCCGACACCATCATTCTCGTGTTGGCACAAACCTACCTGGTGTCATCACTCATCTGGCTGATCTCACAGCGCAATTCGAGATTGCGCTTTGTCGTATTGATCCCGTTGATTCTTCTCGCCCACTACATGCAGTTCGATACGCGTCACCTGGACGAGCAGGCGACATCCGCTGCCGCGGCGGCGTCTCACTCGCTCTCTGCCCGACAATGGCTCGGGACGACACCATTTCTGCTTGTCGGGCCGCCGCTGGATGTCATCAGCGAGGTGCTTAACCTTCGAAGTTGGCTTCCCGGGCTCGACGGAAGCAATGTGTGGAACCGGTTTGTCGCCCCCCTCTTCGACTTCTCGAGTCTTTGGAGTTTCACCTGGTACAAGTACCTGTTCGTCGTGATCCCGGGGACCATCGCCGGCGATTGGCTCTGCGCCTGGAGCACCCGCAAAACGATCGGAACCGCGCAATTCGATTCAGATACAGACCGGCCCAAGGTCAACCGCCTCACCTTTCCGGCGGTCCTGCTGCTCTGCCTCGCCGTGTTCATCGGACTCCGCCACCAAGGCTATCCGCTGATGGGAATCGGAGGGCCGTTTCGGACGCCCTGGTTGGCATTGGTGCTGGGGCTGCCAATGCTTGCATTTGTAGCCTTCACAGTCCTTCCAACTGCTTATGGAAGCCTGTGGATCAGCCGGCGACTCTGCTATCTGGGAGCTTCATTCCTGCTCGTCGGCCTTCTGCTGACCTGCCTCCCAAACTTCGTCTCGGGAACCGGCTACTTCGAGGGCGGCATCAGCAAGGGCCCGCCCGCGACGCTCAGCTATTATTTGGTCAGCGTCGGGCTGTGCAGCCTGCTACTCATGGCGCTGACCGCCAGGCTGGATTACGACTTCAGCTACGGCTACACAGACTCACTCCTGAGCGCGAACGGCCAGAACCCGTTACTCGCCTACTACATCGCCCACACCATCCTCGGAGCGCTCGCGACGCTCAGCGTCTTCGGCCTGTTCGACTATCCGTTCGGCACCGAGGTTCAGTCGATGGACGATCTCGCGCTGCGTCTGTCCGAGCTTTCTGCCGGCAAAATGCGATTGGAGTACTCGCTGCCTTGGATTCTCGTGGCGTGGGCCGCCGCAAAGACATTCGTGGTCGCAGGGATCGTCTGGTTCTTTTCCAGCTGCAGACTGTTCTGGCGCGCATGACGAGGCGCCGAATCCAGGACCGGCTGAATGCTCACTTCTGCCGGCAACCGGTCGTTTCCGCGTCGGGCGGGCCTTCCATCGGGAAGATGCCAGCAGAACTTCAAAACGGGATGGTCGCGTCGCGAAAAATCGCGCCGCGTTCCTCGATCAGACCGCGCACGCGATGATCGGCATCTCGGCCTTGTCCGCATACGTCCAACGGCGACCATCAAGTTCGATCAGATCGTTGGCCTGCTGGGGGCCCCACGTGCCGGGGGCGTATTCGAATGGTTTGACCTTCGACTTTTTCCAGCCGACCTCGATCGGGTCGACCACCGCCCACGCCGCTTCTGCTTCGTCGCCGCGGATGAACAGGCTCTGGTCGCCGCACATCGCGTCGTAGATCAGCCGTTCGTACGCCTCTGGCGCTTCAGTCTTGAATGCGTTGGCATATTCGAAATCGAGCGCCACCGGCTTAATGTTCATCGCTCCGCCCGGGACCTTGCCGTTGATCCGCCAGCTGATTCCCTCTTCGGGCGCAACCTTGATGATCAGGTCGTTCGGATAGACCGGCGTCTCGCACTGCTTCTGGAACAGCGTGAGCGGCGGCGAGTTGAATCGGATCGTGATCTCGCTGAGCTTCTGCGGCATCGCCTTGCCCGTGCGGATGTAGAACGGCGTGCCGCTCCAGCGCCAGTTGTCGATATAGAGCTTCAGCGCCGTGAACGTTTCCGTCTGGCTCGCGGGGTCGACCCCCTTGGCCTTTATGTACCCCGGCGTCGCCTTGCCGTTCACTTCGCCTGCGCCGTACTGGCCGCGTACGACAAAGCTGTCTACCTGGCTCTCGCGGATCGGGCGGATGCTGCGATAGACCTTCGTCTTCTCGTCGCGAATACTCTTTGCATCCAGCAGCGCCGGCGGTTCCATCGCGATCAGCGCCATCAACTGGAAAATGTGGTTCTGCACCATATCCCGCAGCGCGCCGCTCTTGTCGTAGTAGCCGGCGCGGTCATCGGCGTTCACCGTCTCGCTCACGGTGATCTGCACGTGATCGATGTACTTGTGATTCCAGAGCGGCTCGAAGATCGAGTTCGCGAACCGCAGCACCATCAGGTTCTGGACCGTCTCTTTGCCCAGGTAATGGTCGATCCGGAAGACCTGCTCCTCGCCGAACGAACCGTTAAGCACTTCGTTAAGATGCCTTGCCGTGGCCAGATCCGTGCCGAATGGCTTTTCGATGATCAGCTTGTGCCGCACGTCGTGCCGCTTGACCAGCCCGGTCTTGCCGAGCCCGACGATGATCGGCTCGAACGCCTCCGGGGGCGTGCTCATGTAGAACAGACGGTTGCCTGCCGTGTTGTATTTCGCATCGATCTCGTCGAGGTGCTTTTTGAGCGCGATGAAGTCGGCCTCGTCGCCGTACTGGCCTGCATGGTAGGTGGCGGCATTGACGATGCGTTCGAGCAGCGCGTTATCGACGCCGCCCTTCTTCGCCGAGCGGGCGAATCTGGTGATCGAATCTTTACAGATCGTCTTAAACTCGTCATCGCTCATCTTCGTGCGGGCATACCCGACGAGCGCGAACTCCCTGGGCAGCAGCCCTTCGCGGGCCATTTCGTAGAGCGCGGGAATGAGCTTGATCTTGGCGAGGTCGCCGCTGGCTCCGAAGATGACGATGGCACAGGGTTGGGCAGAGGGCATATGCAGGGTCTCCGATCGAGCCGAGAGCGTAGTGCGCAGGTGATGGATTGCCAAACACACCGTGGAAAGAGTCCTGCGACACGATTCAGAAATGCAGGCTGCTGCGTCCTGCGTAGCGATCGGCTTCCGGCCGATGGGATTCGTCGACGAGGATGAAAACGTTCATCGCAATTGACGAACGGCATCCAGTACCTGGACGGGCCGGCCATGCAATCGGGAAGCGCTCGCGACGTTCGAACCGTGCCGACGACGCCAGGATCCACGGACGGCATTCCGAGACCCGGCGTTGGCATCCGAATTTGAATACAATCTCTGCCATGCCCCGCATCCGCCTTGCTACCCTTACCGACCTCCCCGCCATCAACGACATCTACAATCACTACGTCCGCACTTCGACGACGACGTATCAGGAGGTCGAGAGTTCCCCTCAGGAGCGGCTGCAGTGGTTCTCCTCGCGAGAACCTCAGCATGTGGTAACGGTGGCCGAGACCGACATCGAGAACAGACCGACAATCGTCGGCTGGGCATCGCTGAACGTCTTCCGTGCGCGATCCGCGTATCGCTTCAGCACCGAAAACTCGGTCTACGTCCATCACGATCACTTCCGTAAAGGCATCGGCGGCGCGCTACTGGCGGATTCGATCGAACGCGCGAAGGAACACGGTTTCCGCACCATCATCGCCGGCATCGACGCGGACCAGGCCGCCAGCATCGCCATCCACGCGAAACACGGCTTTGTCGCATGCGGGCGGATGAACGAAGTGGGCTTTAAGTTCGATCGGTGGCTGGATGTGGTGTTCATGCAGCTGATGCTCGAGCCGGCCGTTTCCGGGAAGAAAACTGGCTGACGGGCGCGAAAATCGCGATGCGGCGGCGTACTCCCCATGGAATAAGTACAAACACACGACCCGGAGACCCCTATGAAGTCGCTTCGCCTCGCCGTTTTAGCCTCTGTCCTGGCCACAACGCCTCTCACCCTGGCGCAGTCTCAACCGGCTCCGGTGCCAGTGGATGCGCAAGGGGTCCCGATGAAAGAGACCCGCGATGCCGACTCCGATCGGATCGATCTGAAGGTGGATCGCATCCCCCTGTCCGACCTGGTCGACTACCTCTCGGAAGTGACGAAGAAGAACATCGTGCTGATGGCCGCACCGAATCTGGATGCCGGCTCGATCGTGATTCCGCCGCTCAAGCTGAAACACGTTTCGCTTGAGCAGGTGCTGGACCTGGTCACCAACATCCCCGGCGTCAATATGGGGTACGACACGTCAGGTGAAGGAGAATCGACGATCTACATCCTTCGCGTCGAAGGCGTCGAGAACAATCAGGAAGCGACGCCTGCCCCCGCTCCTGCCGGCGGGCAGCCCTATCCGCCGGACTTCGGGTCGGGCTATCGGGGCGGCGCGGCGCCGGAGTCGACCGAGCCGTTCCTGAGCGTGCTGCCACTGGAAAGGATGCTGCTGGGCGCGAGCCCTGCGGAGCGCATGCCGAACGAACAGGAGCGCAACGCGTTGCTCGCCGAGCGGACCAAGCAGGCGTTGACGCTCATCGACCAGGCCTTCGCGATGACGCCGCAGGGACAGCCCAAACCCGAACTCAAGCTGCACGCGGAAACTAACACGCTGCTGGTGAGAGCGACGTCTGCCCAGCTGCAGACGATTAATCAGGTTCTCAGCGCACTGGAAGTGCCAGGGCCGTCGGATGTGAAGCGGGACATGGATCGGGAGAAGGTCGAGATGGCACGCGAGTTCGAAATCAAGGGCAAGCAGGAACATGACGATTTCGTGCACGAGTTGAAAATGAGAGACGACCAGTTCCAACGCTCTGAAATGCAGCGCAACGCACTCGAAAAGCGCATGCAGGAGCTGATCCAGGAGACGGAACAGCTCAAAGCACAGCTCGCGGAACGTGAGGCGCAGAAGGCCAATCCGCCGCAATGACTCAACGTGCTGACATCGATCGAAAAACTCACCACCGACATGGCCGCCGGCGATGCCGCGGCCATCGAGACGTTTTATCGATCGCACTTCGACCGTTTGCGTGCGATGGCGGCGACGGCGCTGCGCACGCGGCACTACGACGAATCTCGCTGCCTCGACATCGTCCACGACGCAATGCTGCTCATCGTGCGCTGCGTAAAGCCGATGCAGACCGAGCAGCACCTGCTGAACTGGTGCCGTCTGGTGATCCAGAGCTGCGCGCTGGATCGCCTGCGCCGCGAGCAGCGTCGAGCCAAGCGCGAGCTGGCGCACGTGCGCGAGGAGACCGCCGAAACGGATTACTCCGAGCAGATTGCCTGGCTGGACGAGCAGATTGCTGCGCTCGATCCGGCGCTCGCGAAGATCATCGCGCTGCGTTTTCGCGACGGGTGGACGCTGGCGAAAATCTCGGCACTACTCGACACGACGACCGGAAAAATCGATGGCCAACTCCGCCGCGCCATCCAGAAACTTAAAGCCGACGCGCAGATTGCGTTCGGCGAACTAAACGATGCTTAGTGAACTTGAACGAAACATGAACGCACCGCTCGACCCAATTCCGCCGCTCTCGCCGATCGGCATGACCCGGCGCGACGCGATCCTTCGCGCCGCGCAACAGCACGCGCGGAGCAGACGAACCCGGCGCAGAGTCGTCCGCAGCTCGGCAGCGGTCTGCTTGATCACACTAATCATGGGCGGGATCGCCCTGCTCATTCGACCTCACGCTTCGGCTCCCGCTCCTGCGCCCGCGGTGGCCCTGAATCCGGAGCCCACACCAGATCGCGTGCCCAATCCCACGCCACGTGAACATCAAGAAAACGCGCCGCAGGCCGTCGCGTTCGACAGCTTCTCCTTCGAAGCGATCCAGACAAATCCGACGATCGAGCAGCGCTACGCACTTGTCGAGCGACCTGATTCGGTCGCGCAGATGAGCGACGATCAACTGCTCCGCTCACTGCATGATGCGGGAGTGGATGCCGGCCTCGCGACGATCGGCGGGCGGTCGGTCGTGATCCTCAACGATCGATTCACGACGCAGCGTTGACCGTGCGGTCTCTGACACTCCGTCACTCGGCGTGCTTCATCAGCCTGAGAAAATCGGATTGCGAGATTTCGTCCGTCAGAAACTTGTACGCCAATGCGTATCGCAGCACACGTTTGCGATCCTTCTCCCACTTCCTTGGCCGCATGTCGACATGATCGAGATTCGCGTTGTCGCGCAGGTCGGCAAGCTTCACGCTGCGCGCCGTCGCATCAGGTTTGAGCTTCACGACGTAACTGGCGTAGCTCGACTTTTCTTTGTCGTGAGTGAGAAGCGCGATCGAGCGAATGATCGGCTTCGAAAAACCGGCACCACGCAGTTCGTCGAACGACATGTTGCCGCGCTCGACCGCATCATGAAGGAACGCGACGATGCGCTCGGCCTCGCTCGCGCGCTCGCCGAGCCCGAGCATCACCCGCATCGGATGGAGAATGTACGGCTCGCCCGGCGGGTCTTCCTGATGCGCGTGCGCCTTAACGGCGAGCTCGATTGCGCGCTGGAAGTCCGCCTTTGGGTTACCTTTATCTTTGTCGCTCATTGGGAAGAATTCGACGCCGCGTCCAGCGACATCGAGAAGACGTTGGCCCGCGCGACCCAGGTTCGTTGGCCCTTCGCGCTGACGATCTGCAGCCAGTCGCCATCGGCTGCGTCCAGTCGGCCGTGCACGAACTCGTGCTTGCCGCCGAAGTCGATGGCGACCATTTCTCCAATCGGCAGGTTCACGCGCGTGTGATCGGGAAGGTCGCTGAACATCAGATTCGCGTTCCGCTGCAACTGAACAGAGGGCGGCCCGGAGCTGCCGCTTGGCGACATCTCATCGATCGAACCCGATCGCGCCTGGGTATTCATGACGATCGCCATCCCCAGAAAACCGGCCAGCGCGCCACCCGCAACAAACGTTCCGTACGGCATACAGGCACCTCCAAGGTGATTCGAACCTTAGGGACGCCATCCACGAATGAATGCCTCATCGGGCAATCTCCGATGCCGACGATTCACGGCAACGTCGGATGCGTGGCCGGGCCGACGGATTCGACGATCACGCGGACGCGAATGTCGCCGTGTACCATCGATTTGCTTTCGGGCGAGAGCGTGAGCCGGTCGTGGCCCGGGCCGAGGTTTTCCTGGGCGACATAGACGATGTCGGCCGGCTTGAGATTGGACCGATCGATCTGCACATCGATCCGGTCGGAGCCTTCGCCGACGCGGTTGATGTCGACGACGACCATGGGTTTGGACTGGCAGCCGACGAGCGAACCAAAGGCGAGCAAAGTCACCACGTACATGCTGTTCCGCAATCGCATCACGATCCCTTCCATGTTTCGATTTCCGAGTGCCGATTTCCGAATGTTACGACGGGTCGTGGTCCTGTTTATTCGGAAATCGACGATTGGCAATCAGAAACTGTTTCACGCCACCGCCTTCACAACCTTCTGCGCCGCGTCCGTCAGATCCGCCGCCGGAATGAGCGTCGGCAATTGCTTCTGTGCGCCCTTGAGAATCTCCCGCGCCTTCTCACTGTTGGTCCCTTCGAGCCTGACCACCACCGGCACCTTGAAGCCGACTTCGTTGCCGGCCTTGATCAGCGCCTCGGCGATCAGGTCGCACTTGGCGATGCCGCCGAAGATGTTCACGAGGATGCCCTTCACCTTTTTATCCGCGAGGATGATCCGGAAGGCTTCGATCGCGCCCTCTGCGGTTACGCCGCCGCCCACGTCGAGAAAGTTCGCTGGGTCGCCGCCGTGGTGCTTGATGATGTCCATCGTCGCCATCGCCAGGCCCGCGCCGTTGACCAGGCAACCGATGTTGCCGTCCAGCGCGATGTAGGTGAGCGACGCCTTGGCGGCACGCACATCGAGTTCATTCTCCTGCGTCACATCGGCCATTTCGGCGATGCGCTTCTGGCGGAAGAGCGCGTTGTCGTCGAAGTTGAACTTCGCATCCAGCGCCACCAGCTTGTCGTCCTGCGTTACGACCAGCGGGTTGATTTCCACGAGGCTCGCATCCGTCGAGTAGAACGCTTTGGCAAGGCTGGTGATGATGTTCGCCGCCTCGTTCACGCGCTTGCCTTCGAAGCCGAGTTTGAACGCGACTTCCCGCGCCACGTATGCCTGCAGACCCATCGTCGGGTGCAGCGGCACCTTGATGACCTTTTCCGGGTGCTTCGCGGCGACTTCCTCGATGTCCATGCCGCCCTCGGCGCTGGCGATCAGCGTCGCCGTGTTCTTCGAGCGATCGAGCACGATCGAGACGTAATATTCCTTGGCGATGTCGACGCCCGGCGCCACCAGCAGCACGCTCACCGGCACGCCTTCGGGCCCGGTCTGGTTGCTGACCATTTTGTTCGAGAGCATGAACTTAGCGGCGGCCTGCACTTCGTCGGGCGTCTTACAGAGCTTGACGAACCCCGCCTTGCCGCGTCCGCCGGCGTATACCTGGGCCTTGACTACTACCATCGACCCACCGAACTTCTTGAACGCCGCCACGGCGTCATCGACATTGCGGACGACCTCCGCCGGCGGCACCGGGATGCCGAACTCGGAGAGGATCTGTCGCGCCTGATATTCGTGAATTTTCATGTGGTGTCGGATCGTATCGGCATCCGCGAGCGGACTCAAACCAGCGCAGACCCTCTCAATTCCTCTCGTAACCGCGCCTCAGTGCCGCTGCGCTGGCAAGCTGGGCAGGAACAGCACTTGTTTTCCGTTCCCTCCTGTTCCGTTCTGTTCAGCCCCCTGTCGCCCGGCGGACGGACTCGCTCGCGAATCGGATACAAACGGCACCTGCATAACAGCTGCGAGAGGTCGGAAGCAAGAAATCCCCCGGCGGGCGGATCGCTTGCTGCACCCGGACGGCGGATTCGTCGCGATACGATCGTCGCACGTGGTGTCATGCACTCGCCTGTCTGGTCTGGGACTCTTACGCGGATAAGATCAAACGCGTTCGGAAATTGGCGCGACAGCGACTGCCGATCCGGTACCTTTCAAAGCGGTTGCATCGCCGGCAGACAACACGGCTAGACAACCAGGAGAATCGAAATGGCTAACCCAGCAAAGAACACGATCTGTCTCTGGTACGACGGCGACGCCGAAGAGGCCGCGCGGTTCTACGCCAAGACCTTTCCCGACTCTGCCGTCACCGCGGTGCACCTTGCTCCCGGCGACTTCCCGAGCGGGAAGAAGGGGCAGGTATTGACCGTCGAGTTCACTGTGCTGGGCATCCCCTGTCTCGGCCTCAACGGCGGGCCTGCGTTCAAACACTGCGAGGCGTTTTCGTTTCAGGTCGCGACCGCCGACCAGGCCGAAACCGACCGCTACTGGAATGCGATCGTCGGCAATGGCGGACAGGAGAGCGCGTGCGGCTGGTGCAAGGACAAGTGGGGCCTCTCGTGGCAGATCACGCCGGTGGCGCTCTCGAAAGCGATCACCGACCCCGACCCCGCCGTCGCCAAGCGGGCGTTTGATGCGATGATGACGATGAAGAAGATCGACATCGCGAAGATCGAGGCGGCGAGACGCGGGTGACATGGCAATTGGCAAACGGTCGAGTTGTTTCGATCATGGCCGCCGGTCTGTGCGGTGGCACATCTCGCCGTGCCGCTTGCGAACTGGGTTCTGGTCGGCGGAACGGCGCCAGACGCCGCCGGCGTTCCCAATTACCCTTCGGCTCCGCTCCCGGCTCTAACTGAATGCTTGGCTAATTGTTTCGGTCTTCGCACTCCGAATTTGGTCGTGAACGCCCCACAACTCACAGTTTTCACTGTAGTCCGAAATAATTGTCGGTTTCGTCCGATCTAAATCGTGTGAGGCGATGCGCCCCGGGGGCAGGCGGTGTGGGCCTGCGATGAACTGACCGACTCAAAGATCTCCATGCATACTTCTCGTCCTCTAGATTCCAGCGGCGCCACCCTTCGCCTCTCGCGTGGCATGCTGGTCGGCGTCGCCACCCTGCTGACGGTTCCGTGGATCCTCGTCGCCGCGATGGCGATGCGGGGCGGATCGCTCGCCAACGCCTCCACGCGGGTGCCCTCTGACTCACCAGGCTCCTCGGCCGCGCGTGCGGCGCCAACGACGTCGCCTGCGTCGCTGGAGATCAGGATGAGCCAGATCGGCCCATGGGGGCAGATGCAGATCGTCCCGATCGTGCTGGAACTGCCGGACGAATATCTGCCGATGCCGACCGCGCTCGATCGCCTCACACAGTGGAACTTCACCGGCCACACGCGTGCCGAGGCGATGGATCAGTGCAGATTGAGCGGGTTCACCGAGTCACAACTCTCAGAACTAGGCGAGGCGAACTGGAATGAAGCCGACGGTCGCTGCGTCGTTTATCCGCCCGATCCGCTCGTGATGTCGCTGAGCGCCGAGACCCGCAGCAGGCTCTATCGCGAGTTGGCGCTCGACAAGGCGAACACCGTTTCGGTCGACCCGTACTGGTTCCGTCCGGGCCGCGTTGACTTCAGGTTTCGCGGCAGCGATCTGTCGTCCAAGACGATGGAGGTTTTCAAGCGCCTGCTTTATCCGGGCGGCGAGAACGTGCTGCTCTTTGCCGACGTACTTCCGGCGATGCGCGCCATCGGCGACCCGATCGAGCAGCGGAAGTTCGCGCGTGCGCTCACGCGAAAGCGAGCGCTGATGGCGCGGCTTTTGATCGATCTCGACACCGACACCAACGCGCTGGCCGATTACTGGGGCGCGCGGGGCCGGCGAAAGGACGTTCTGCCGATCCTTAATTCGCTCAAATACAACGTGGTGGCGGGAATCGAGCGGCCTGCCGGGATCAACGTAATCGCGCTTCTCCCGCCGTTCGCGCGGGAAAGGCTTTACAACCACGCCGACGCCGGCCACGCCAGCCCCGGACTGAAGGAAGACTGCTTCTGGTCGGCGTTCAATTTCTTCGCCGATCAGACGGATGATCGTGTGAACGACATGGACTATCTCGCAACGGTGCTTCAGCGCGATTACTACAAGATCGACGCACCGACACAGGTGGGCGATGTGGTCCTCGTCGCCGACGATTCGGGCAACGCGATCCACGCCGCAAACTACATCGCCGATGACGTCGTCTTTACCAAGAACGGCATCAGCATCACGCAGCCGTGGATTCTCCAGTCGATGAACGACATGCTCGAGGCGTATCGGATCAAGTCCCGGACGCTGAAAGTGGTCTACTTTCGGAAGCGCTGACGCCCAGGGCCCGACAGCACCTGTTGACCGCTGAATAAACACCGCGTGAAACAGCGTGCCCGGCGTGCCGAAACTCGATTAAGCTCGCGGCATGAAGCCCTACTCCCTCCAGCCCTGCGGGGCGTCTCCTACGACTTTGGTATGCCCCATCTCATCAAGCTCGGCGAAGTGAACGGCGGCCGCGGCGCGGCCATCTTCGAACTCGACACCTGCGCCGGCGAGGAGCCGCCCCTGCACACGCACAATGCAGAAGACGAAGTTTTTTACGTCATCAGCGGCGAACTCACCTTCCACTGCGACGGGCAGGACTTCCCGCTCAAACACGGCGGCTTCATGTTTCTGCCCAAGGGGCTGAAACACGGCTACACGATAAAGGCCGGCGAGCGCGTGCAACTGCGAGCGGCTGGGGCGGCTACGCGGCGGATGTTGAAACGCAGGGAACGAAGACCAATCGAGTTTCGGTCGCGTTGAATGCAAATCTACGCCGGCTCGTGTCGAGCGGAATCGTGCTTATTCGCCGAACGGTTACACAGGGTAGAATCGGATGTGCTGAACGTCACACAGCAGCGCTCTTTCGATTGGTCTTCGAGACGATCATCAGATCATTCGCGCCGAGCACTTGGCCGTCCTGTGAGCGGACTTCGAGCTCGGGAATCTGCTTGCGTTTCGCCTTGTCGGCGAGGAACTCGTTGGCGGTTTTGCCAGCACAGAAATGTTTCTCGCCCCACTGACGAAGGGCGACGATGACCTTGTAGAGATCGCTGCCTTTGTCGGTGAGGATGTACTCATGGAAGGCGCCGCCGGAGGACCCGGGCACTTTGCGGAGAATGCCTTCATCGACGAGCTTGTGAAGCCGTGCGCTGAGAATGTTCTTGGCCATGCCCAGGCTCTGCTGGATGTCGCCAAAGCGTCGAAGGCCGAGAAGGCTGATCTGGGTGACGATCAGGAGTGACCACCAGTCGCCGATGACGTTGTAGCCGCGGGCGAGCGGACATTCTGTATTGGCTAAGCACTTCTTTTTCATCGACTTACCCTCCTTTCGGCCAGATCGGGGAGATTCTCGATCGAAATCTGGTTGCATTTTGAAACCATCTGCGTAGAGTATGGCCTGTCGGTTTCAATTTGAAACCAATCATAGCACGAGAGTCGGGAAAAAACAGGAGTAAGTCATGCCCAGTACCACGAAGAAGTTCAGCGGAAAAGTCGCGGTCGTCACCGGCGCGTCGAAGGGGATTGGCGCGGAAATCGCCCGGCAGCTTGCTGCCGAGGGCGCAAACGTTGTCGTCAATTACGCCTCCAGCAAGTCGGGCGCGGAGAAGGTCGTCGCCGACATCACTAATGCCGGTGGCAAGGCAGTCGCCGTCCAAGGCGACGTTTCGAAGCAGGCCGACATCGAGACGCTTTTCTCCGAAACCAAGAAGGCCTTCGGCCGGCTCGACGTACTCGTCAACAACGCCGGCGTCTACGCCTTCGGATCACTCGAGAGCGTCACCGCCGAAGAGTATCACAGGCAGTACGGCCTGAACGTGCTCGGCCTGCTGCTCACCACCCGCGAGGCCGCCAAGCACTTCGACGACAAGGGCGGCAGCATCGTGAACATCGGCTCGGTTGTCGGCAAGGCCGCGATTCCGAACTCCAGCATCTACAGTTCGACCAAAGCCGCCGTCGACTCAATCACACGAACACTCAGCGTCGAACTTGGCCCGAAGAAGATCCGGGTCAACGCGTTGAATCCAGGAATGGTCGAGACTGAAGGCACAACCTCCGCCGGTATCACCGACGAGGACAGCGAGTTCCGCAAGTTCATCGTGCAGACGACGCCGCTGGGCCGCATCGGGCGGGTCGACGACATCGCGCCCGTCGCCCTCTTCCTGGCTTCCGATGATGCGAAGTGGGTGACCGGCGAAACGATCTACGTCTCCGGCGGCAACCGCGGCTGAACGGCGCTTGACAACCGAAACCGACAAAAAGGGGTCATTTCTCTTCTTCGAAAAACGCGAGAAGAAAAATGACCCCTTTTCTTTGTCTTTTCTCTCTGACGCGCGGCGCCGCGAAGGCAGGCGAAGCGGAATCCGCCGATCGGAGCCGCCGGATTCTCGAATTTCATCGGTCCGCTCACCCTGGCGGCAGCCGCCGCGTACACTCTGGGCATGCCCCGCATCCAGATTGAAAACGTCGGATCGTTCGAAGTCCCGGCCGGCAAACGTCTCGTGAACGCGCTCATCGACGAATGCGGGCAGGACCAGCTCCACTCCTGCGGCGGGATGGCAAGATGCACGACCTGTCGCGTCGAGATCGTCGGCGGCGAAACGCCGCCGATGACTGAGGCCGAGCGCGCAAAGCTGATCGAGAAGGGACTGAACGATCGGCCAGAGCTCCGACTCAGCTGCCAGATGAGCGTGGTCGGCGACGTCTCACTGCGCGTCGTCAGCCGTTTCGCCGGCAGCGGCAAAAAAGATTCCGGGCCCCGTCCTGCAGAATCGATCGGCGAACCGCCTGCGAGTGCGCGGAGACTGATGACCGAATGGGTGCAGGTCGATCCGAACGCCCGCCGTCGGACGGTCGCGCTCGGCGAGTCGATCCACCACCTCATCTTCGAATTCGAGCCCGGCGGCGTCGGCGCAGCCCACCAACATCCGCACGAACAGACCACCTATGTCCTGTCCGGCAAGGTCCATTACACGGTGAATGGAACGGTCCGCGAGATGAACGCCGGCGACATCATCGTCGTTCCTGCGAACACGCCGCACGGGATGACCGCGATCGAAAAGAGCGTGTTGTTCGACACGTTTTCGCCACCTCGGCAGGACATTTTGGAGAAGGATCGCGTCCTGCTTTGAGCTGCGTGATGGCACGCCGAGCAGGCCTGCCGTCTGCATGTGGTTGCGAGGAATCGTGGGAACTCTATGTTGTGAATCATGTCCGACGTGCGCCTCGAACCCATTCTAAAACCGTTCGACATCCGCTTCACTCCGCCGGGAAGCAAGTCGCTCACGAACCGCGCGTTGGTGATGGCGGCACTCGCGGATGGCGTGAGTGAGCTGCGCAACGTGCTCTTCGCGGACGACACGCTGGTGATGCTCGATTCGCTGGCGAAGCTCGGCTTCCGCACGATCATCGACCGCGAGGCAAAGACGGTTCACGTCCACGGCAATGGCGGGCGCATCCCGAACTCATCCGCCGAGTGCTTCGTCGGCAACTCCGGCACCACCGTCCGCTTCCTCACCGCGCTCTGCACGCTCGGCAAGGGTATCTACTCCCTCGACGGCGTCGCTCGGATGCGCCAGCGGCCGATCGGCGCGCTGCTGTCGATGCTCCGCAATCTCGGCGCGCGGATCGACTGCACGATGAGCGAAGGTTTCCCGCCCGTCCGCATCACTGCCAACACGCTTGCCGGGGGCATCACGCGATTCGGCGCGGAATCTTCCTCGCAATTCCTCAGCGCGGTGCTGATGAGCGCGCCGTACGCCCGCAACGAGGTGCGCGTGTTGCTCGATCCGAAGCAGACGAGTTGGCCTTATGTGGAGATGACGATGCGGCAGATGGACCAGTTCCATATGCTGTGTGAACTGGAGCGCGATCCGGATACGCGTGAGCCGAAGTCGATCGCCGTGCCGCAGGGCAAGTACAAGGCCATCGCTTACGACATCGAACCGGATGCGAGCAACGCCAGTTACTTCCTCGCGCTCGCGGCGATCCATCCCGGATCGAAGATCCAGATCGACCACCTCGGAAATCACAGTTTACAGGGCGATGCCGCGTTCGATCGCGTGCTAAAGAAGATGGGCGCGCACGTCGAGAAGACCAACGACTTCATCCGCGTCGAGGGAACCGACGAGCTCGACGGCATCGACATCGACATGAGCCCGATGCCGGATACCGCGCAGACGCTCGGCGTGGTCGCGCTCTTCGCCAAGGGCCCGACGACGATGCGCGGGCTGCACACGCTTCGCGTGAAAGAGACCGATCGCATCGCGGCGCTTCAGACCGAGCTGACGCAGCTCGGGGCGAAGGTAGACGTCGTGGAGGATACGATGACCATCCATCCGCCCGCGACGATCACGCCGGCGAAGATCGCAACGTACGACGACCATCGCATGGCGATGAGCTTCGCGATCGCGGGGACGAAGGTCGCGGGGATCGAGATCGCCGATGCCGAGTGCGTGAACAAGACGTATCCGGAGTTCTTTGCGGATCTCACTCGGCTCCTGGCATAATAATTGGCCGCGAAGGCGCGAAGAACGCAAAGGAAGACGCGAAGAAGTCATCCGTAGGGAGGGCACTGCCCACCTCAGCGGCAGTTCGTAGCTCACCGCAGCATCATCACAAATGAACACGGTGGGCGATGCCCACCCTACGCCTACAGCGTGGCATGTGCATTTGAGTGCTTGCAATGTGTGGCGGGCGCCGATGCAATGCCGGCAGATGGATGAGCTTCCTCTTTCCCGTCGAGAGATTCTCAAGAGTTCACTTGCGGCCGCCGCGATTCTCGCACTGCCGCGCGGAGGATTTGCGCAGATGACACAGGACACCAAGGTCGTTCCGCTGACATTGCGCTGTGAATACGGCGAGAATCCCCGCGGAATCGGCGAGGCGAACCCGCGATTCTCCTGGAAATACAGTGATGCCGCTGCCGGCGCACGCCAGGCGAGATATCGAATCACCGTCGGCACAGCCCCAAATCAAGGCGACCTCTGGGATAGCGGCGAAGTCGCGTCTGATCAGTCGTTGTTCATCGAATACCGGGGCAAGCCGCTTCGGTCGCGGCAGGCGGCTTTCTGGCAGCTGCAGACCTGGGATGACCAAGGCGTCTCGACAAAGTCCGGGCTCGGAATGATCGAACTCGGCCTCATCGACCCGGACAAAGACATCACCGCCAAGTGGATCCAGACCGACCTCGTCGGCGACGAGAAGACCTCGCCTGCCGTCCCTTGCCTCCGCAAGACCTTCGATCTTCAGAACATCGCCTCGGCCAGGCTCTACATCAGCGCGCTCGGCCTGTACGAGGCATACATCAACGGCAAGCGCGTCGGCACCTCTCACTTCCGTCCGGGCTGGACCGACTACAACAAACGCGTGCAGATCGACACTTTCGACGTCACCGCCCTTCTCAAGCAAGGCGGAAATGTGATCGGCGCGCTGCTCGGCGACGGCTGGTACTGCGGCTTTGTCGGCTTCCGCAACAAGCGCAATTTGTATGGCGATCGCCCGCGTCTACTCGCCCAACTCGAAGTCACCGACGCCGACGGGAAGGTCACCGTCATCAACAGTGACGACACATGGAATTGGTCGCCGAGCGAGATCGTTTCTTCGGACATCCTGATGGGCGAGACCGTCGACGCGCGAAAGAAAGTCGATGACTGGGCGAGCAACGACGCGCCGGCCGGCGATTGGAAGAAGGTCGCAGTTGCGGATAAGCCCAAAGCGAAGATCGTCTGCCCGAAGGGACCGCCCTGCCGGGTGACGGACCAGATCAAGCCGATCGCCGATCCAGCCCTCGACCCGACTGATGCCCAGAAGAAGCGGTGGATCTTCGACATGGGCCAGAACATGGTCGGCGTGGTTCGCCTGAAGGTGAAAGGCCCGGCCGGCACGACCGTGCGCATCCGGCATGCCGAAATGCTCGACAGGGACGGCTCGATGTACGTCGAGAACCTTCGCGACGCGAAGGCCACCGACTACTACACGCTGCGCGGCGACACGAATGGCGAAACGTTCGAGCCGAAGTTCACGTTTCACGGCTTCCGATATGTCGAACTGAGCGGACTCGCCGAGCCGCCGACGCGCGACACGGTCACCGGGCTCGTGATCCATTCCGACATGGAACTCACCGGCCACTTCGAATGTTCCGATCCGCTCATCAACCAGCTTCAGCACTGCATCCAGTGGGGCCAGCGCGGCAATTTCCTCGACGTGCCCACCGACTGCCCGCAGCGCAACGAACGCCTCGGCTGGACCGGCGATGCCCAGGTCTTTGCGCCCACCGCGTGCTTCAACTTCGACACGGCCGGCTTCTACGCGAAGTGGCAGGACGACCTGCTCGACTCGCAAGGCGAGAATGGCGACAGCCCATCCTTCGCGCCGACGTTCGATTTCCATCACGACGGCGGCCCGGCGTGGGCGGACGCGATGATCATCGTGCCGTGGAGCGCGTATCGCGCGTTCGACGACAAGCGGCTGCTGGAAACGCACTACGACTCCTTTAAGCGCTACGTCGACTTTCTCGAAAAAGGCAACAGCATCGATCTCATCCGTTGTCATCCGGATCAGGCAGGCTGGCGCGGCTACGGCGACTGGCTCTCGCCCGATTCGGGCGATCCCGGCCGCGCCGCCACGCCGCGCGATCTCATCGGCACCGCCTATTTCGCGCGGTGCGCGTTCCTCCTGGCGGAAATCGCGCAGCGACTCGGGAAGCGCGAAGATGAAATGGCCTATCGCGATCTGCACGAACGCGTGAAGGCGGCATTCGTCAAAGAGTATCTCTCGCCTGGCGGCCGACTTGTGGGCGACACGCAGACGGGCGTGCTGCTCGCGCTCGCGTTCGACCTGGTGCCGAAGGAACATCGCGCCCGCGTCGAGAAGCAGCTCGTGAACCTCGTCCACGACCGCGGCGATCACCTCTGCACCGGCTTCGTCGGCACGCCGCTGCTGCTGCCAACCCTCAGCGCCATCGGGCAGACCGAACTCGCCTACAAGGTCCTGATGCAGCAAGGGTATCCGGGCTGGCTCTTCACGATCGTCCAGGGCGCGACCACGATGTGGGAACGCTGGAACAGCTACACCAAGGACAAAGGCTTCGGTGACGCCGGCATGAACAGCTTCAATCACTACGCCTATGGCGCGGTGGGCGAGTGGATTTACTCGACGATCGGCGGCATCGCGATGGATCAGAACGCGTACAAGCGTTCCATCATCGCGCCCGTGCCCGGGGGCGGGATCACCAGCGCCAAGTGCTCGGTGAAGACGCCGTACGGATTGCTCGCAACCGACTGGAAGGATGCGGAGAAGTCGTTCGAGCTGACGTTGATCGTTCCGCCCAACACCTCCGCGCGCGTGACCTTGCCGATCGATGCCAAGGCGACGTTCACCGTGAACGGCGAATCGCCAACCTCGAGCGCAGGCGTGAGCAAAGTGGAAGGGAACGCGTTCGACGTCGTTGCCGGGAAGTACCAGATTCGCGCGTCGAAATGACGGACGATCAATTCTGGAACAGACCCAGCCCGCGCATGATTCGCCGCTCTACGAACACGCCCAGGAACTGCGCCGCCCGCGCGCGCTGGCCCGGCGGGATGGACTCGAGCTGTGCCTTGATCTGCGCAGGGTTGGGCGGCTCGCGTTTGTGGAACGTCTGTTCCTTTTCGAACTCGTCGATCACGTGATCCAGATACGCCAGTCGCTGGTTTTCGTCGGCGATCGAGTAATAGGTATCGATGCGGTGCATCGCGGCCTGGCGGAACACGTTGCGGTATGCCGTCAGCGCCTGCTCAGGCGAAAGGTTGGCCGCCTTCGCCACGGCACGCCGCTCGTCGAAGGAAAGCTGCTCCAGCCGATCGACGTACGCCTGCTTCTGCTCACCGGGAAGCGCGACGAACTGATCGGTCGCGACGAATCGGGCGATTTCGACCGGCGGATCGGTCGGCCGCGTCATGCGAGTCCGCGAGAGCCACAGCGTTGCGCCTCCGACGACCCCGGTCATCAGCACCGCGCCAAGCAGGACGATCGGTCTCGAGACCTTATTCAATCGCAACGAAGGTGGAATCGGATGCGTAATCATCGTGTCCCCGGCGAGGCGACCTGCGCCGAACCCTGGCCGTCAAAGTCGGCGACGTGCCAGTCCGCGAAGAGGAAGTTCATGTTGCCTCGGCCGCCCTTCTTTCCGTGGAAGTGCGACAGGTCATTGAAGATTCGGAATCGGTCGGCCGCGATGTTGATCTGTTTCGCCTCTTCGAGCGCCTTGGAGAACATGCGATACGGGCACAGGGCATTGAGATAGAAGTTGTACTCGTAGCTCACCCCGTACGCCTCGGCATAGGTTTCAAACGCGCCGATGGACGGATCGCCCTCGACGACGCGGTCAGCCGGACAAACCCAGACCTTTCGACTCTTGCCCAGGTAAGGATCGAAGACGTCAAACAGTGTCGGGAGTTTAGGATCGGCTGGCTGAAGCGGGAGCGGATTGATCTTATCTGGCAGCCGGCCACGCGAATCGTTCAGGTACATATGAAACGCGTTGCCGATGTCGTGCAGTTGCGCCGCGCAAGCGGTGCGTCGCGATGCCTGACGTGCTTTGGAAAGCGTGGGAACCAGGATCGAGATCAGGATGGCAATGATCCCGATGACGACCAGCAGTTCGACCAGCGTGAACGCCTCAAGCGACGAAGCCGACTCGCGGCGGGCAGAACGACGTTTTGAACTGAAACACATCAAACCTCTACAGGATACCCCTCTCGCCCGACAAGGTTGCCTCGGCCGCGACAAAAAGCGTGAAACGGTCAAGGCGGCTCCGCCGGGGGATCGGTGAATCTTCATTTGCCGGCGAAACGGCGCGTCCGTAGGATTTTGAGATTCAGATCGAAGGAAACACCAATGCCCATCCGCGTCACCGTCTGGCACGAGTTCCGTCACGAAAAGGACAAGCCCGCCGTCAAAAAGCTGTATCCCGAAGGGATGCACTTTGCGATGAAGAGTGCGATCGAGGAATACCTCGGCGACCAGGTTGTGGTTCGCACCGCCACCCTGGATGAGCCCGAGCACGGCCTCACTGATGAAGTTCTCGCCAATACCGACGTGATGACCTGGTGGGGTCATGGCGCCCACAAGGATGTAAAGGATGAGATCGCCGCAAAGGTCGCCCAGCGCGTACGCGAAGGGATGGGCCTGGTCGTCCTCCACTCCGGACACTACGCCAAGCCGTTCAAACTGCTGATGGGAACGAACTGCCACCTGAAGTGGCGCGAGGCGGCGGAAAAGGAACGGATGTGGGTCGTCTCGCCCGGCCATCCGATCACGGCCGGCCTGAAAGACGATCACATCACCATCGATCACGAGGAGATGTACGGCGAACACTTCGACGTACCCGATCCGGATGAACTCGTGTTCGTCAGTTGGTTCGAAGGCGGCGAGGTGTTCCGCAGCGGCTGTGTCTGGAAGCGCGGCGCGGGCAGGGTGTTCTACTTTCGCCCGGGCCACGAGACGTTTCCGAGCTATTACCACGCCGATGTCCGCCGGGTGATCGCCAACGGCGTGAAGTACGTCGCGCCGCTGGCTTCGACGACTCCCTACCGAAACAGTTCGCCGCGGATCGAGCCGTCGCTGGAAAAGATCAACTCGGTTCATGTTGTGGACGAGTCATTGCATTGATGATCGGAGAACCGCGCGACATCCGGTGGATTGACCCAGCGCCGATCGACGATCGCGCGGTCGATCACGTATCGGCGCCGCGGCTTCGGGACGATGTGCTCCCGGTCGTGTTTTGGCTCGCGATCGGCCTGGCGCTCCTGTCCGTCGGCAGGTCGATTCCGCCGCTCTGGCCGCGCGGAACGTCGGCGCAGGTGAATTTTCCGCTCGCATTTACGGTGAACGGGCTGGTCGGACTCGGCGTGGTGTTTTTGCCGGTGTGGGCGCGGTCGTGGAAGACGGCGGTTCTCAACACGCTGGGCACGATGGTTCTGGTGCGCCTAGCGGGATCGGTCGCCGGTGCGGAACCCCACATAGCGACAGCCCTTCAACTGAAACTGCTCGGCGCGTTCGGCTCGATTTCCACGATCTGGGGTGTTCTACGATTTTCGCCGGTGATTCGCCGCTTCTGTTGGCTAGCGCTGATCCTCTGGACACTGGGTCTCCCCGCGGGCGCCTACCTGACCGCCGATTACGGCAGCGATCAGGGATGGGCCTCCACCCTTCTCCACTTCTCCTTCGCTTCGCTGCTGCAATAAGGCGTGCGGAAAATCGATTTCGTGTCAGCGTTTTTTTCCGACCGAAAGCGGTTTCAGTTTCACGCGCCAAGTTATCCACAGGTGAGTAAACAGAGTTCACACAGTTGTTAGGAGGATGAAAGGTATGCTGAAATGCAATGGGAGCCGATTCGGTCTCATCGGATGGGTATTTGTCCCCAGTTGAGAAAAAATCCGACCAATTTGGGGAATGAGACTCCACGTTTGCCCAAAACGTGGGTATCTTCCGAATCACCTAAGGCAGCTTCAGTTGAAGCTGATGTTGCTTGAAATCTGCTTACAAGTTCAGTAGCACGAATTTTCTCACGGTTGATGAGAAATCGCGGCTGCTGATCCCGGCAGAGGTCAGGCGCAAACTTGATCCGACGCAGGACACGGACGTCTTCGTCATCAAGATCGGCAACAACGGTCGGCCTTGGATGTGGCCCGAGCGGTATTACGACGCGAAGGTCTTTGACGAAGACGCGAACCTGGAGATCGACGATATCGACCCCACCCCGGAACAGTTGGAGCGCATGCTCAACCGCAGCGCCGACATCTACCGGGTACCGATGGACAAACAGGGAAGGATCCTTTTGCCCGATTCGGTGATGGAACTGACTAACACAGGTCGAGATGTCGCCCTCCTTGGCGTTTTCAATCACCTGCAGCTCTGGAGTCGGGAAGACTACGCCAAGCGACAGGTGGAGAAGCAGAACCAACCATCTGCCGGCACGTGACAGGGACTGGCCGGCGGATCGCGGTGTAACCCACCGCTGTGCGGGAAAGCGCCTGCGATATTTTCAGTTCAGATAGCTGTCGACAGGGAAGTCGACCAACCACATTTCAGAACGAACGATTCATTCGTGCGGACGTCCGCACGCAGCGTGGAGGATCCACGCAGTCGCATGGAGGATCCAAGCGACGGATGCGTGCAGCGTTTACACGAACAGCGCGGACTGTTTACGGAATCCACAGAGTGCGGCTCGTCGAGATATTCGCGAGGTCGCATTGAGGAGCCCGTGTGCAAGCCTCGCAAGATGCGTGGAGGATCCACGCGAGTGACGACTTACGGATGCCGTTCATTACGGAATCCGCAGGGTATACGGAATCTGCATGGTGTGTGATCTCCTTGGATGGGCGATCTGCACACTGTGCGGAACGAGAACGACCGGATTGTCTGGGACGCACGGACGCTCACCCCAAACGAATCCATCTCGCAGGCCGTGGCGCGCCTCACGGGCCGGTTGATCACCGGTCCGTGATTCGCAAGCCATCCGTCACGTCTCTGTCAGTCTAGAACGTCTCGTCGGTCAAGCCGTCTCATGGATGGGACCCCGCTGCAACGGGGACGCATGGATGCTCGGCTTCGCCGGCGGGTCGTATCGCGGCTCCAAACCGTCTGTCCGACCCGGATACCTTCGTACGGGGCATCGGTTGGCGAAAACGCTTCTTCACCTCGGTCCGTCGAAACTACCGATTGTCGCCGGATTGGACGTAAGGGGAAGCCTGATTGAGTCAGAATTTCTCCGTTTTCTCCTGATTGCGACCCCAGCGACACGTCGCGCTTTACTTTGCTTCCCGTGTGTGCCATGGAAGGCGTTCAGGAGCTCGCTTGTTTGAAACGGGACGAACCGAATCCGAGTCCGGACACGATCCGGTGATGATTCGGCAGGTACTTGATTACCTGCTGCCGAAATCGCCTTTGACTCTAGCGCGCCGAACGGTCGTCGACTGCACGCTCGGCCGGGGCGGGCACGCGCGCCTCCTCGCCGAGGCCCTCTCCCCCGATTCCACTCTCCTTTGTATCGACCGCGACCCGCGAAATCTCGAGTTCGCCCGGAAACGATTCGCCTCCGCAAAATGCACCGTCCGATTCTTCGAGGCGAACTTCGCCCAACTGCCCGATGTCCTCGAGGCGGCAGGCGTTTCCACCGCCGACGGAATCTTCGCAGACCTGGGCATCTCCACCAACCAGCTCTTCGAAGCGCAGTACGGCCTTTCCTTCCAGCACGACGGCCCGCTCGACATGCGCCTCACGCCCGACGATGAGCTCTCCGCCTACACCATCATCAATCGCTGGGGCGAGGAAGAGATTGCCAACACGCTCTACGAACTGGCCGACGAGCGATTCAGCCGAAGGATCGCGAGGAAAATTGTAGAAGCCCGGCAACTTTCGCCGATCAACTCCTCGGGGCAGCTTGCGGACCTGGTTCGCTCGTGTGTCCCGCGGCAGTCGCGATCTTCGACGGAGTCGATCGATCCGGCCACCCGGACGTTCCTTGCCCTTCGCATGAAGGTCAATCGCGAGGCGGAGAACCTCGAGGCCCTCCTGAAGCAAGCCCCGACACTTCTCGCCCCGCACGGCCGGCTGGTTGTCATCAGCTTCCACTCCACCGAAGACCGCATCGTGAAGAACCGCTTCCGGGAACTGGAAGCAACCGGCGTCCTGACGGTCCTCACGAAAAAGCCGCTCGTCCCGGACGACGATGAAATCGACAAAAACCCGCGGTCACGCTCGAGCAAGATGCGCGTCGCGGAGAAGAAGGTGTAGCCGCGGATGAACGCGGATGAACGCAGATGAAATCATGAAAAGTGAAGCATGGGGGAACACGCTAGCGAGCGATCTCACACGGTTCCTGACTTCATGTTTCAATTCTGATCCGCGTTCATCGGCGTTCATCGGCGGCCACCAATTCGGGAGTGGTCATGGTCACGAGAGATGCGAAAATCGGATTGCTGGTCGGACTGGCCTTTATTCTGATCGTGGGGATTCTGCTCAGCGAGCACATCACCAGCGCGACCGCGCCGCAGCAGGCGGAACTTGCCCGGGCCGGTAACAGCGCGCGCGAAGCCGCCGCCACGCCCGCCGCGCCTGAGCCGAAGCTCGCCAGCCTGAAGATCGATCCGAATCCGCAACCGCTGCAGCCGGTCGTCACACGCGACCAGCTCGACTCACCGCGGCTCCCTCCCACGTCGAAGATCGAACTCGGGCAGCCTGAAGGCGGACAGATCAAGGTCATCCGCGTCGACTCGCCGGATCCGGTCGCGAACGCGGTCGAAGTGAAACACGACACCGACACCTCCGCGCCGCCGACCAGGACCGAAATCGCCTCGCAGGACCGCAGCGGCAACGTCCCTCAGGCGCTCGCCGACGCCGCCAGGCAGCACGGAATGGAACTGATGGCGCTGGATGGTAAGTCGGGCAACACCGCGGCGAACAATGAGACGCCGCGCGAGTCTGCGATCGCCAACGGCGCGAAAGTGAAAGAATACATTGCCCTGCCCGGCGACAGCCTCTCGCGCATCGCCGCACGACAAATGGGCGCGAGCACGCCGGCAAATCAGTCCGCCATCATCGCGCTCAACCCGTCCCTGCAGAAAGACCCGGGCCGGATTCTCGCCGGCGTGAAGTATCTCATCCCGGCCGACGCATGGGCCGCCGCCATGGGCACGTCGAGTGAATCCGCGAAGCCGACTGACTCTCCGAGAGCCGCGGACCCGAAGAAATCGGAAGTGAAAACCGTGATCTACGAAGTCAAAGCCGGCGACAGCCTGTGGAAAATCGCCGACCGCGAAGTCGGCAACGCCAATGCGGTCGCCCAGATCAAGCAGCTCAACGCCGATGTGCTTGGCGAATCAGAAACGGTGAAGGTCGGCATGAAGCTGAAGCTGCCGGCAAGGTAGCAATCAAAGATCAGAAGTCAGAACTCAGAGATCAGAAAGAACATGCCCTCTGACCTCCGACCTCTGACTCCTGACCTCTGACTTCCGGCCCCCGACCGTCCAAGGATGGACACGCGAATGAACCGACTCATGCCGAAGATCCTCCTGATCCTTCTCGCGTTCCTCGCATTGGGCATCCTCGTCATCCAACAACGGCAGCGTTCGCTCGAGCTCCGCTACCAGGCCGCCACGATTCATCGCGAAATCCAAAAGACACAGACCCAGCTCTGGCGCCAGCAACTCGAGATCGCCGAGTACACATCGCCCAAGGTGATGCAGGCGCTCGACCCGACGGCCCGGTCGACCTCACTCGATTCGAACGATGTCGAGTCGGCGCGGGAGTAAACCCGCCGGAACGCGACGTCCGCCGAGACGCATAGTACCGACGCGACGCAATGCGGTTCATTTCGACGGCACATCGCGCATTTGTCCCCGAGAGCTTTCCCAGGCTCTCTTCGACACACCCTGCAGTGGCCCGCAGCGTGATCGAGCACGCGGACCACGCTACACTTCCGAAGATGTCTGCACGCCCCATCGCCCTGCTCCTGCCTGCTCTGATTTGTGGATGCGCCATGACCCATCGAAACGCTCCACTCGCGCCGACCTCGCCGCGAATCGTGAAGATCAACGACAACGGCGCCTGGTGCTGGTACCAGAATGAACGCGCGATCGTTCACGACGGGAAAGTATTCGTCTGCAGCATCGCCGATGGGGCCGGGGCCAATGGCGACGATCGCAAGGGCGATGTCGACCTCTCCTGCTGGGACTTGAAGACGAATCTTGTCACCCGCACCACCCTTCACAAAAAGTTCGAGCACGACGACCACGACGTCGGCGCGATCCACCTCCGCCGCGATGGCCGACTCGTCGTCATTTACGGCAAGCACAACATCGATCCGATGCAATACTGGCGCGTAAGCGTCGATGCCGCCCATCCGATGGAGTTCGGAGATGAACAGACGCTCGATGTCGGTGCCGGCTACACCTATCAGAACGTCTACCGCATGGCCGCCGAGAACGACCGCGTTTATAACTTCCATCGCGGCTTCGGATTCAATCCGAACTACAACATCAGCGAAGATGACGGCCTGACCTGGCGCTACGGCGGCCGATTTCTCCAGTGGCCGAAACCGACCACGCAGGACAGCAGATACACCGGCCTCGACGGCGGCCGCCCCTACGCGCGCTACGCCGGCAACGGCGTCGACCAGATCCACTTCATCACCACCGAAGACCACCCCCGCGCCTACGACAACTCCATCTATCACGGTTACATCAGCAAAGGCTCCATCTTCGACAGCTTCGGCAAACCGATCGCGCCGCTCTCGACCGACAAAAACGTCGGCATCAAGCCGACGCAGGCGATGCTCGTCTACGCCGGCGACGCCGACCACGTCGCCTGGACCAGCGACATCCGCCTCGACGACGCCAGCCGTCCGTACATCGCGTTCACCGTGCAGATGAACGACGCGAAGTTCCGCACCGAAGGCAAACAAGGCGGCGAAGACATCCGCTACCACTACGGCCGCTTCAACGGAAAGAAATGGACGACGCATCAGATCGCTTTTGGCGGCACGGCGCTCTACTCGCCCGAGGTCGACTACAGCGGCCTGATCACCCTCGATCCGAACGATCCGGATACGGTCTACATTTCCACGAATGCCGACCCTGTGACCGGCGAACCGCTCGTCAGCGCCGCGGATGGCCAGCGTCATCGTGAGCTGTTCAAAGGCCATACGCGCGACAAAGGCGCGACCTGGCAATGGACGCCGATCACGAAGGACAGCAACACCGACAACTTCCGCCCGATCATCCCGCCCGGCGCATCCCCGCGCGATCGCAAGACGACGGTGCTGCTCTGGTTCCGGGGCACCTATCGTTCGTACACGGACTACTCGACGGAAATCGTCTGCGTGATCGCGCCGTGACCGTGGATGCCGCACCAATCACGGCGCGTCCGCTCCGACGGCTCGCAGAGCGGCTTGGAGTACGACGTCCTCACCCGCCGCGATGTCTTTGGGTGACGGACGAACATCAATGTCCGGCTCGACGCCGGCGTCGGGCGCCAGCTCGCCGCCGGCGTCGCGATACAGCCCGATGATCGGCAGATCGACCTCGAGATGGGTGGCGGGCAGCCGACAGAAAAAGAACGCCCCACCGTTGATCCCGCGCTGATTCCCGCCCGTCGGCGCGCCCACGAGCGTGGCCAGCTTGTTTCGCTTTGCGAGCAGCGCGAACTCGAAGGTCGCGGAACTGTTGGACGCATCGACGAGGATGGCAACCTTGCCGCTGAACCGTCCCCCGCGCGGCTTGATGACCGAGGCACGTTCGTCGTCGTCATACCTCGTGAGGCGATAGAAGCCGCGATCTTTCGGATCGGATGATTCGACCGCGCTTTGGCCCCAGTCGCGGAAACGGTCGTCCCACGTGTCGAGAATCGGATCGAGATCCGCGGGCGTCTTCCGGTAGCGCACCAATCGGCGCTCGCCGGGCAAAGTCAGCTCATGGTCGACCAATCGCTCCGCGATCACATCGCCGACGCTAAGTCCGCCTTCGTTGCCTCGCAGGTCGATGATCAGTGCCCGGTCATTCTGATCGATCGCCTCGTCGAAGGCCCTCTCGAGAAACGCCTTCCAGTCCCACTTCGAGTCATAGAGCGCCCAACTCTTCATCGTCAGAAGCTTTGTCGCCGGCGCAATTCGCGCGATCGTCCACGCGGGCACCTCCGAATCGCGAATGAGTGGGTTGTTTGCCTTATATTGTGCAAGTCGCTCGACGTCTGAGATCGCTTCGACCTCCGCCTGCTGCACATCTCCGTTCAGAGGTTTGATGGTGAGCGCGAACGAACGGCCGTTCGTTGGGAACATAAGCGGAAAATACAGGTCAAACGTCTCGTACCGCTCGGCGCCGGAGACTTCCAGCAGGCTCACGCGCTTGGCGTCGTTGGAACCATCCGCACGCGCGATCGCCATCATCGCGCGCAGGATCTCGCGCGTCGGCCTGCCATCGATCGCCGTCACTTCGGCACCTGGCGCGAGCAGCTCGGACGTCGAGACGTTTCGCGTGACGATCATCTTGCCATCGATCCACTTGAAATAGAACGGCAACCGATTGCGGCCCGCACAAAGCGCGCCGAGCACCGCTTTGGACTGGTTAAACGGGTTGGGAAACGAGTGGCCACACTCAAGTGTTGCCGTGAACTTTGAGAGCGCGACGAACGCTTCGCCGAGCGTGCGGTCGCGGCTGAACTCACTCTGCAGCGCGTCAAAGTGCTGGTCGAACGACTCGGCCGAGTTGTATCGAAACAGGCCGGGATGAATGGCCACCAGCGCCTTGCGCAGGACGGCGCAATCGGCCTGAAGATCACTCGCTTTGAGAATCGTGCTCGTGAACAGCGGTTGAAGCGGATCGGCGCGCGTGGGAAAGGCGAACGTAAAGCCGGTCAGAAGGATGCTCATCAACGTTCGCCGGGGGCTTTGCATTGCCTGGATCATCCGCGCGCGCGGTCGGATTTCCAGCAGCGGACGATCTTGGGCACGCTCTGCGATTCACCGAAGCAGCCAACGAGCGACGTCGTCGTTGGTTTCGCACGCAGATTCCGCTCCGAAGTTGTTTATGTGCGGTCAAACCCGGCGTCGACCGAAGATGCCTGCGGCTAGGAGAAACGCCGCGCCCGCGGGTTCCGGGACGACCACGTACGTCTCAAACATGTTGTCGAAGACAGACTCCGGCTGCATCAACGTCGGGGACTGCCCGACCAATTCACTGCCGCCGCTGTAGACGTTGTTCCTGATGACCCAGATGCCAATGGCTTGTCCCGGCCCGTTGCTGACGCCGACGCCGCGCACGAGCAAGGCGTATTGCTGTCCCGCCACGACGGCAGCAGGCTGAGCGAACACGATATTGGTGCGCAGGTTGTCCGAGAAAACGCTGAGCGTGTCGGGGACCTGCTGCCATGGGACGACCTTGGATGTCAGGGCATTGCCGACGGGGACGCCGTTGGCGGTGCGCCAGACGGAGAAGTCGAAGTCGACCTGCCGTTGCGGGGAGCGACCGAATACCGCGACCGCGCGGGTCAGTTCTCCGCTCTTGCCGGCGGTGAACGACTGTCCTCCATAGAGAAATCCTTCGTTGATCAGCGCCACGCCGATACTCGGGCCGATCGTTGATTGATCTAACACCTCGGCAGCTTGGACCGATGCGGCACAGAATCCCAGCCAAGCGAGGACAACTACAGTGCGATTGATCATGAATGCCGCTTTCCCTCGAAATTGAGTGAATGCGAAATCTAACGAAATGCGACCATCCCGGATAGCCATAAAACCGCCAATAATGGGGCACACTATCATCTCGCGTCGCACCGCCCGCGCATCGAACAGGCGGGAGGGGATTTGGAAGGGTTCTCGAAAGACCGAGACTTCGCTCACCTCATTGTTGACCCGCAGCAGCACCGGTCGGCGGCCAAGCGGCATCGCTGGCGAAACCAGTGGCGGGATGCCGATAAACAACGAAGTATGCCTCAGCGCCCGCACCTTGTCCGTTGGTCTTTGACCGTCGTCGCGATCGCGATCTGGATCTTCGCCGGCCTGTCGCTGATGACGTTCCACGCCACCGACTGGCCCAGCCACGCCGTCTACCCGTGGGGGCCAACACAGAACCTGTGCGGCCCGGTGGGCGCGTTCCTTGCCTACCACGTTTTCAACCTGTGCGGAGCGGGCGGGTTCGCGCTCCTGTTCTTCGGCGGGCTCTACCTGGGGATGAAAATCTGGGGCCAGACGCTTGGCGACTTCTGGCTCCGTGCGTTCGGCCTCATTCTCGTGTGCGTGGCCATGGGCTCGATCACCCACCTCCTGGCCCCCGGCTCAGGCGGGATGCCGGAAGGCTCGGGCGGAATCCTCGGCATCGGAACCAGCGCTTACCTCGCCTCTCACTTCAACAACACCGGAACAGCCCTCGTATTGATCGTCGCGTTTCTGCTGGGCGTGTTGCTGGCGGCCGACGAGCTGGTGATCCGCATGCCGGCCGTCGTCGGCGGCGCGTATCGAACCGTGCGCTCAGTTTCGCCGAAAATGGCGATGAGTTTCCCGCCGATGCCCAGGCTGCCGGCCCTTCCACGCTTCGTGACGCGGGACGCACTTGAAGAGCGCGCCAAGCAAAACTTGACGAAGCCGCAAGCGGCGAAGATCAATCGCGCGCGGGTCGCCGAACTGCTCGACGATCCCGACGACTCGGCCGCGCCGACAACGGCAATCGTGAAGAAGGCGCGCAAGCTGAAGGCGGATGCCGAGAAGCTCGAGGAAGTGAACGCCGAGAAGATCGTCGACCAGGACGACGTCATCGAAGTCAGCGACGACGAGTCGGAAGCGAAGGACGCCGACATCGAAGAGCCGCTAGCGGATGCGCCGGCAATCATCGCGGCGCCGCCGGAACTGAAGCGCGACATCGTCGTGCGTCTCGCGGCGAGCATGCCCACCAAGCGCAGCGCCCCGCCGCCGCCGAAAGAACTCGGCGAATATCAGATGCCCAGCTGGGAAGTATTGGCCGAGGCGGAGCACGGCTACGCCGAGACGCAGGAAAAGCAGGTCCGCGAGAAGGCGGCCGTACTGGAGCAGGCGCTGACCGAGTTCGGCATCGACGCGCACGTCGTGGAAATCGATACCGGCCCGGTCATCACGATGTACGAGCTCGCGCTCGCCGCCGGCATCCGCGTGAGCGCGATCACGGCGCTCACCAACGACATCGCCCGCGCGCTCTCGGCCGTGAGCATCCGCATCATCGCGCCGGTGCCGGGCAAGAACACCGTCGGCATCGAAGTGCCGAACAACGACAAGGAAAAGGTCCGCATGAAAGAACTCATGCAGACCGCACCCGAGAAGACGCAGAAGTTCATGATCCCGCTCTACCTGGGCAAGGACGCGAGCGGCCAGCCGCTGATCGCGGACTTGACGGGCATGCCGCACTGCCTCATCGCCGGCACGACCGGCTCGGGCAAGAGCGTGTGCATCAACTCGATCATCATGTCGATCATGTACACGCAGCGGCCTGACATGGTGAAGCTGATTCTCGTCGACCCGAAGGTCGTGGAAATGGCGCCGTTCAAGGACATCCCCCACCTGATGTGCCCGGTGATCACCGAGAGCGCGAAGGCCACGAGCGTGCTCGAATGGGCGTGCGAAAAGATGGAAGAGCGCTACGCGCTGCTCGCAGAGGCGGGCGTGCGGAACATCGCCGGCTACAACGCGCTGACGCGCGAGGAGCTCAAGGAGCGTTTCAACGCGGTCACCGAGGAAGAAGAAGCGAAAATCCCGAAAAAGATGCCGTACATGGTGATCATCATCGACGAGCTCGCCGACCTGATGATGACCAGCGGCAAAGAAGTCGAAGCGAGCATCGTGCGCATCTCGCAGAAGGCCCGCGCGATCGGCATCCACCTGATCCTCGCGACCCAGCGCCCGCAGGCGACGGTGGTCACCGGCCTGATCAAAGCGAACATGCCGAGCAAGATCGCCTTCCGTGTTTCCTCGCGCATGGACTCGCGCATCGTTCTGGACATGAATGGCGCCGAGGTTCTGCTCGGCCAGGGCGACATGCTCTATCTCCCCAACGGCGCGAGCAAACCGACGCGCTCGCAGGGCACGTACATCGACGACAAGGAAGTCCGCGAAAGCGTGAAGCTCGTGCGGAGCCTGGCCGACCAACAGTTCGAGCCCGACCTCGTGCAGATCAAAGCATCCGGCAACGGCGAAGTGAGCGGCGAGCGCGACGAACTCTTCGACGACGCGGTGAAAGTCGTGCTCGAAACCAAACGCGGCAGCGTGAGCCTGTTGCAGCGCCGACTGACGATCGGCTACGGCCGTGCCAGCCGAATCGTCGAACAGATGGCCGAGGCCGGAATCCTCGGCGACCACAAGGGCTCCCAGGCTCGCGAGCCCCTGATCACGATTGAGGAATGGGAAGCGATCAAGGCGGCGCAGAATCAGGACCAGGCGGATGGAATGTCGGTGTAGCTACGTGGGTCATTCTGCGAGCCACGCGGAACGCGATTCAAGATCGAGCTCGACAACCGATCCGGTACGGCCGGGGTTGAGGACAAATGTCGATTGCCCGCAGGGATGCTTAATCTCGTACGACGTGTTCGCCCACCGGTGATTGTGGCCCTCGATTACCAAAACTGGCTTCAGCTCACTGACGAGTTCGCGGATACATCGGTACCAAATGCCGCTCTCTCCCGGGTGATCGCGCGCATCGCGAAAGTCGCCTGCTTTTGGAGGGTAATGTGTCAACACAACAACGTTGTCATTCGCCAGGACAAGTCGGCGAGCCTGCCGCGCGATGTCATGGCACACTGATTCCAGATCGCTTTCGCGTGGCAGATCAAAATATCGATCGCCATGCCAGCCGATCCCTGCTAGCCAGAGCTTCGGCGCAAGTGGAACGACGCGACCGGTCACATCTCGTCCACTTTGAAACGCTCCGAACGCGTCGGTGCAGTCGTGGTTACCGCGCACGGCGTAAACCGGAGTGGAGCGTGTCTCGAACCAATCCGCAACCGGGGCAAGAAGCGGATCGGTGCGTGGATCGATATCGGAAGCATGACGATCGACGTCAGGCCCGTTTTCGACGTCGCCCGCGTGCAGCCAGGCGATCGACGTTGTCTCATCCTTGGCTGGAAGCTGTCGACCATGGGTGTCAGCACAACACAGCAGTTTCATCGCGGCGAGTATACGCTGGAGCGGACGACCGAACGCCGTTTGATCGCGCCCATCTGCGCAGATCAAGAATCAACCGTATGAGGATGGCGATGAGTAATGATCGAGTCAACAGCCGCGCAGCACCTGCTTCTCTCCGTCGTACGAGAGGCGCTTGTGACGTTCGACCACCCAATCCCAGTTTTTGCCGATGTTTGTCGGAGCGTTGAGATAGTGCTCCCAAGCGACCGCCATTTGCCGGGCCGCTTCGTCGAAGCTGATTTGCCCAAACCCGGTGCCCATTGCCGGAAAACAGATCGACTCAATCGTCCGATCTGTGTATTGCCCGGCGGCCAAGAGCGACGCCCACGTGGCTGCGTAGACCTTGTCGGTTCCACTGATGCTGCCGGGGATTCGCATCGTTGGAGCATGGATTAGAGTCGGGATTTGATTGTTCCCGGTTTCAACGACGAATGCCGTCCCGACAGGCTGTTCGCCGCGGAACTCACCGACGATCTTTCGCTGGACGCGTTCCATCATCGACGAACCAAAGAATTCGACGACCGCAGCATCGATGCCTGCCGTCATGATTCCGTAGGCATTGCCGGCCGTGACAAATGCATCGACAGCGGGGATGTGTGGAAACGCCGCCTGCCGAAACCCAAAACCGGGAAGGCGAGCAAATCGGCGATCAAACGGCTCGCGCGACGATTCGTCAGGATGAACAACAGTTAAAGTCCGCACCATTCCCGCATTCTGTGTCGCCCTGCACGCAAACGCCATGATGAAGAATGGAGCAATTGTCTGTTTTTCGTATGATCGAGAGACCAAGTGTCCATCGTGTCGGTCAACCTCGCCAACCACTGCTACGACGTCCACGTCGACCGCGGCCTTATCGCTCGCGCGGGTGACATCATCCGATCATTGACCAAGTCGAAAAAGATCGGCATCGTCACCGACACATCCGTCGCGCCGCACTTTCTCTCGCCGCTCGCGACTTCGCTGCGATCATCCGAGTTCGACGTCGTCGAATGCATCGTCCCTTCCGGCGAAACGCACAAACACCTCGGCACCATCAGCCAGATCTTCGACGCGTTTCTCTCGCAAAAGTGGGAACGTTCCAGCCCCATTATCGCCCTCAGCGGCGGCGTGATCGGCGACATGACGGGCTACGCGGCCGCTTCGATCCTGCGCGGCGTGCCGTTCATCCAGATGCCGACGACACTGCTCTCGATGGTCGATGCTTCCGTCGGCGGCAAGACCGGAATCAACCATGCCGCGGGGAAGAATCTAATCGGCGCGTTTCATCAGCCGATCGTCGTGCTCGCTGACATCGACACGCTGCAGACTTTGCCGAAGCGCGAGTTCGTCTCCGGCCTCGCGGAGTGCATCAAGCACGAGATCATCCGAGACGCCGACGGCTTTGATCGGCTGGAGAAAACGATCGGCCGCGCGCTCGCGCTCGATGCCGACTATCTCACGCAACTCGTCGCCCACAACGTCGCGATCAAGGCGCGCGTCGTAGAGGTCGATCCCCACGAGCACGGCGAACGCGCCCACCTGAACTTCGGCCACACCTTCGGCCACGGCATCGAACGCGCATCGAACTACGCGCTCACCCACGGCGAATGCGTCGGGCTCGGAATGATCGCGGCCACGCGGACGGCACGGGCGCTTGGCATGATCGATGCGCTCAGCGTCACGCGAATCGAGAAACTGATCACGGCGAGCGGCCTGCCGGTCTCGGGTTTGAAAGTGTCGACCGATGAGATTTTCAACACGATGCACTCGGACAAGAAAGTGCGCGATGCGAAACTGCGGTTCGTACTGCCCGACCGGATCGGGCATGTGGTGGTTCGCGATGATGTTCCGGATTCCTTAGTGCGCAACGCGATCGAATCGCTCAGATAATTGTGGCATGGGCCTCCGGCACATGATTCAGGTGCCGGAGGCCAATGCCACCATAACAATTGGGACTGACGATGAGCCTGCTCTCCTGGCTGACGCTTTCACTCACCAACGGGCTCGGCCCGGTGTTGACGCGTCGGCTCGTGGAGCGGCTTGGCAGCGAAGACGCGGCCATCGAAGCGTCGCAGGCGGCGCTTCGCACGATCGAAGGCATCGGCAACGGCAAGGCTCACTCCATCCACCTTGGACTGGTTGCTGCAAAAGAGGAAGCCCAGCGCGAACTCGACCGGGCGGCCGCGATCAACGCCCGCATCATCAGCATCGCCGACGAGGAATATCCCGCCTTGCTCAAGCTCGCATCCGCACCGCCGACGGTGCTGTACGTCCGAGGCGAGCTTCAAGCGCGCGACTTGCAGGCCGTCGCGATCGTCGGTTCGCGCAAGTGTTCCGTTTACGGTCGCGAACAGGCAGAGCGATTTGGTTCGAGCCTTGCCGGCGTCGGCGTAACGGTCGTGAGTGGCGGGGCACGCGGTTCGCCGTCGATACGCGCAGGTTCAATCGCCCCGTCCGCGTGAATCACCATCTGACCGCAGAACTGCTGGATCGCCCTGTTCATAACGGGAGGCGTAGCCAGAGTGAGGATGTTCTCCTCTGCCGCGTTCAGAGCGGCCTTGATCTCGCGGAGGACCGCCTTCTGGTCGACGACCGCCTCGTCCGCGACCTCTCGAATCCTCGCGTTGAGCTGCGTCTTCTCACTCTCGACAGCGCCTATCTGCGATAGCAACCCTCGCATCTGCTCCTCGTCGAGCGTTGGATCGCGAAGCAGCTTCTGAAACCGGGCGAGGGCCTGATCGAGCTTCGACAAGTCTGACTCGAGCTTGCCCCGGCGTTGGCCGTTCGATGACAGGGACTTGTCGGCGATCTCAACCGCGCGCCGGATTATCTGGTCGCGATTGCGGATGACCTTGCGAATGCCCGCCTGCACCCAGGCCAGGAGTTCCTCTTCTTTCGGATGTTGAGCGTTCGAGCAAGCATCCTTGCCGAGCCGATCCCGCAGACCGCAGGCAAGCCACCGCTTCGCGTTCTTGCGATTGTTGTGCCGCGAATACATCCCGTAGCCACAGCAGCCACAAGTAACGATCCCCGAGAAGATGCGGACCTCGCCGGGGATGGAGTAGTTGCGGTAGTTGAAGCCCTTGAGCCGCTTCTGCACGGCCTCGAAATCCGCATCACTGACGATTCGCAGCTTCTCGTCGCGATGGATCAGGTGCTGGTCTCTGGGAAGCAGAACCTTCCGCACCTTGCCCGTCCGTCGATCGAGATGTTCCTTGTGCCGCCCGTACGACAAGATTCCGGTGTAAATCCGGCTCTTCATCATCCGGTTGATGGTCGTTGGCCCCCACGAGTTTGCGCCCATTCGCGGCTTGTATCCCAACTCGCCGAGCCGACGAGCAACCCGCTTAAGACCGATGGATTCCGTAAGCACGAGCTTGAACACAGCACGGACAACTTCCGCCTCGTCAGGATCTACCTCGAAGCGAGACAGACCATCGGCACCTTTCACGGCTCGATAGCCATACGGGACGACGCCGCCCATGTAGGTGTGGTTCTCGCGTGCAGCATGGAGAGCACCGATTGGCCGCTCTTTGGGATCGACCTCACCTACCGCAAAACCTGCTGGGACCTTTCCCTGAAGATTCTCGCCTTCGCAAACAACCACACGGCCAACCCCAGAGTAACGCTCCTTCGGTCTGCATGGATGAGGGTGGAGTCGCTGGGCAATCAGGGGCATTCCACGCGTCCCACCATCAAAGCGACTGGCGTACCGATCGGCGTCGAGAATGCGGCCCGTTACGAGGCGCTCCTAAGCAACATCCAAGCGTTCGCCGACTCAGATGACCCGACGTTCACTGCTCTCTTCAAAAGCTGTCGTCCCCATCTGAAGTCTCTCGTCGGTCGAGTCGTGAAGCACCTGCAGAGCGTGAATCCGACGCTCAAATCGTGGACCGCGCTATCCCCACCCCTGCCACCCCCGACACTCCGAAACCGTAATTAAATCCGGTCGCTCGACTCGCCGCACGTCGCGGAGGGCGAAGCAGTTCTAGCTCGGAGAATCCCCATGGCAACGCAGCCTTATAAGTTCCCTTTGACCGTTAAAGACACGTCGGACGCGGTGATCCTGACGACGGGAAATGGGCACGAGTTCGCCCGGATCAACTTCTACTTTTCTGTCGCCAACGACAAGGGCGGTACGCTCTTGATGGAGGTGCGTTACGTCTGGCCCCCGCTTCCCGAGAGCTGGCGAAAGCAGACCGCGAAGATCGAGTTTGACCTTCTCGCCCACGCAGACCGGACTCGGATCGACAGCGAAGGAGCCCCAGAGGATTTCTTGGAGTTCATCGTCGAAGAAGTCGACGGTTTAGTCGGTCTTGTCCTCGACGTGGTCATCGAACGCATTCAAAATCGAGTGCCTTGGGACCACGCGGTCCCCGACCCACAACTCCCGCGAGCGTGAACCGAAAGTGATCAGACGAGGGGCTCCCATCGCGGGAGCCCTTCTTCTTTTACGCGGCGACCGCCCGCCAGAACGCCGCCTGGATGGCCTGCTGTATCGACGGGATACCTCGCGAGGGCGCGCGCGGCATCGACACGCACGCCCACAAGGGCGCACTCATCCCGAAGAACGGCCGGACGATCGCCGTGCTGGGCTGCGGCGTCGACCAGGATTATCCGCCTGAGAATTGCGAACTCTTCGCGAAAATCAGTGAACAGGGCGCGGTGGTGAGCGAGTTCGCGCTCGGCACGCGGCCGAACGCGGAAAATTTTCCGCGCCGCAACCGCATCGTGTCCGGCTTGTCGCGCGGCGTGCTGGTCGTGGAGGCCGACGTGAAGAGCGGCGCACTCATTACCGCGCGGAATGCCGTCGAAGATCACCAGCGGCCGGTGTTCGCGCTGCCCGGCCGCATCGACAATCCGCTCAGCGCCGGCCCGCATCGGCTCATCCGCGACGGCGCGGTCCTGGTCGAGACGCTCTCTGACATTCTCGACAATCTCGGCCCGGTACCCGAAGACGTTCGAGCGATCCCCGTTCCCGAGCCGACGCTGTTCACCGAGACGACCCATGCGCAGCCGCAAGCGGCGACGGAGGCGGTTTCGGACAACCTGGTCGCGCTGACCGACCGGCAGAGCGCGATCCTTCGCGCGATGGGATCGGATGTGCTCGACGTCGACTCCATCTCCGAACGGTCTTCGATCGCAACGAACTTCATTCTCCAGGAACTGACGATGATGACCCTGCGCGGCGCGGTGGAGCGCGTCGAGGGACAGCGATTCGTGCGAAAGAAGTCTCGGTGATTGTTCGCCCGTCCCGAAGTAGACTGGTCGCATGACGCAGACGGTGGCAGCTTCGCGAAAGAAGGGCTCGGACGATCGCGGTGAGTCCCTTCGGATCGCCGCGATCGATGTCGGCAGCAACTCCGTTCACATGATCGTCGCGCAGATCGATGCGGACGGCGGCATCACCACGCTCTGGCGAATGAAGGAAATGGTCGGGCTCGGCCGGATCAGCTTTCCATCGCGCCGGCTCTCGGCCGAGGCGATGGACCGCGCCGTCGATACGCTCTCGCGTTTCAACCAGGCGGCACTGCAGCGAGGCGCCGAGCGAATCGTCATCGTCGCGACATCTGCCGTGCGCGAAGCGATCAACGGCGGCGATCTGATTCAGCGGATCCGACGTGAACTGAAACTCTACGTGAAAGTCGTCACCGCCAAGGACGAAGCCAAGCTGATCTACCTCGGCGTTCGCCACGCGATCGACCTCGGCAAAACGCCCAAGTTGCTCATCGATATCGGCGGCGGCAGCGTGGAGTTTGTCGTCGGCAACGCGGCCGAGGCTTCGATTCTCGAATCCCGCAAGCTCGGCGCGGCGCGGCTCACGGCCGGCTTTGTGAAGTCCGACCCGATCAGCAAGGCCGATCGAAAAGCGCTCAAGGCACATTTTCACTCGGAACTCGATCCGCTTCTCAAACAGATTCGATCGCTCAAGCCGACGCAGGTCATCGGCACCAGCGGAACAATGGAAAACCTGGCCCAACTCTGCGGAGACACGGACGAAAACGGCAAGCCCATCATCACCCGCAAGAGTTTTGACCGCGTGCTGAAGCAGCTGATCGTCTCTGATGCCGGTAAGCGCGAGAAAATGTCGGGGCTGGACTCACATCGAAAGGAGCAGATCGTCGCGGCGGCGCTGCTGGTCGATTTTGTCATGGAGGAGTTGTCAGTCAGGGAGATCGGCTTGTGCAACTCCGCGCTCCGTGAAGGCATCCTGCTCGATCACCTCTCGCGACACATGCCGGACGTGCAGATTCGTAACGAAGTGCCCGATCCGCGTCGGCGCAGCGTGATCGACTTGGCCCGCCGCTGCCACTGGCACGAAAAACATTCGCTTCAGGTCGCGTATCTCACGCTGCGATTGTTCGACCAACTGCACGACCTGCACGCGCTCGGCAAGAGCGAACGCGAACTCATCGAGTATGCCGCCCTGCTTCACGACATCGGCTGGCACATCGCACCTGAGGGCCATCACAAGCACTCGATGTACCTGATCCTCAATAGCGACCTGCGAAAGTATTTTGATGCACAGGAAGTCGGCGTGATTGCCAACATCGCGCGCTACCACCGCAAGCGTCCACCGACGGTCGAACATGCGAGCTATGCCGCGCTCTCAAAGCAGAACCGTAGGGCAGTCGATGTTGGCGCTGCCCTTTTGCGCGTCGCAGACGGGATGGATCGGTCGCACACAGGTGTCGTGCTGGACCTCAAGACGCGCATCGACGACGACGGCGGCGTCATCTGCAAGATGGACGTCCGTGCCGATGCCGAACTGGAAATGTGGGGTGCGAAACGCAAGAGCGGATACTTCGAAGAACTATTCAAGCGGGCGATCGACTTTGAGATGCGGGCTTGAAGGCCGTTCACACCGCGCTCGACATTCGAATCGGCACCCCGTGCTCCGCGAGAAACGCCTTGCACTTTGGCACCGAATACTCGTCGAAGTGAAAGATGCTCGCGGCAAGTGCGGCATCGGCTTTGCCGGCGGTCAGCACCTCAAGGAGGTGTTGCGGGTTGCCGGCACCGCCGGAGGCCACGACAGGGATCCTGACCGCATCGCTCACCGCAGCAGTCATCTCGAGGTCGTAGCCGTTGCGGGTGCCGTCGGCATTCATCACGTTCAGGACGATTTCGCCGGCGCCGAGTTCCTCGGCGCGCTTGACCCAGTCCATGACCTTGATGCCGGTCGGTATTCGGCCGCCGTTGACGCACACTTCCCAGATCTCCACGCCGTCTTTGGTGACTCGATTCGCGTCCAACCCGAGCACGGTGGCGCACGAGCCGAACTTTTCCGACACTTCGGCGATGAGTTCGGGGCGCTTGACCGCCGCGGAGTTCAGGCTGACTTTTTCCGCTCCTGCCTGGATGAGGCGGGTTGCGTCGTCGAGCGTGCGGATGCCGCCGCCCACGGTCAGAGGCATGAAGACCGCCTCGACCACCCGCCGCACGAGGTCGGCCAAGATGTCGCGCCCTTCGTGGCTGGCGGAGATATCATAGAACACCAATTCGTCTGCCCCGTCGCGGTCGTAGCGCTTTGCCTGCTCGACGGGATCACCCGCGTCCACGTGGTCGAAAAACCGAACGCCTTTCACAACGCGGCCACGGTCTACGTCTAAACACGGGATGATTCGCTTGGTAAGCATAGTGGGCAGTGAACGGTGGGCAGTCGGCAGTAGAAAGACTGCCCACTGCCCACCGTACACTGCCCACTGAAATGGGTAACCGACGGGGCTCGAACCCGCGACGTCCAGGACCACAACCTGGCGCTCTACCAACTGAGCTACGGCTACCGTCGTCCGGCGGTCGTTATCCTCGGCAAAGACGGTTCTGTCAACGGCGCAGTCCACTTCCATTACCGGTCGCAGCGATTAACTGTCATTTTTTTGAACGCAACAGTGCTCCGCTTCGTATAGTTGGTTAGAGTAGGGTTAATCGGTCGGACTGGACGTAATTCGGTCTAGACTCTGGGGGTTGGATGGCGGCGGTTGTACCGCCAGTCAGGAGCGGCCTCGGGATGTCCAACCATGACACCAACCTCGTAGGCGCGAGTCCAAACTTGGATTCCGAAGTGGGCAAGTTCGTCGTGGAGTCTGGCCTCGTCACACAGGACGAGGTGAACTACTGCCGCGAACAGCAGAAGCAATCTTCTGATCCCAACCAGCGATCGATTACCGATCTGCTGGTCGAAAACAACTTCATGACGGTCAACCAGGTCAAGCGCCTGCGTCGACAGATCGAAGATCGCAAGAACAACCAGATCCCCGGCTTTCACTTGATGAAGCTGCTCGGCAAGGGCGCGATGGCCAAGGTCTACATGGCCAAGCAGCTATCGCTGGATCGTACCGTCGCGATCAAAGTACTTCCCAAAACGCGCAGCAACGACGCCGACTTCGTCGAACGGTTCTACAAGGAAGGCAAGGCCGCCGCCCGGCTTGCCCACCCGAATATCGTGCAGGCCATCGACGTCGGCGCGAATCCTGAGGGCATTCACTACTTCGTCATGGAGTACGTCGAAGGGCCGACTCTGTACGACATGATGCAGCCGCCTCCGACCGGCCAAGGCAAACAGTTCTCCGAAGCCGAGGCGCTCGATATTGCCATCCAGATGGCCGATGCGCTGGTTCACGCTCACCAGCGCGGCCTGGTTCATCGCGATGTAAAACCCAAGAACATCCTGCTTACGCCACAAGGCGTCGCGAAGTTGACCGACCTGGGTTTGGCCCGCGAAGTCGGTGACAAACAGGCTGCCGAATCCGAAGCCGGCAAAGCTTACGGCACGCCCTACTACATCAGCCCGGAACAGATTCGCGGCGAAGTCGATATCGATTTCCGTGCCGACCTCTATTCGCTGGGCGCGACGCTCTACCATCTCGTCACCGGCCGTCCCCCATTCGATGGCGAGACGCCCAGCGCCGTCATGCATCGCCATCTCAAAGACGAGCTCATTCCACCCGACCATTTGAACCCCGAGCTTTCTGCCGGCATCAGCGAGGTGATTGAACTGGCGATGGCGAAGAATCGCGACGATCGCTACGCGAGCACGACCGACATGCTCGAAGACCTGAAGGCCGTTCGCGAGGGTGCGCCGCCCGTTCACGCCAGGCACGAAGTAAACATGAACACCGTCGCGCAGCTCGACAAGACCGGCCGCACGGTCGACATCGAGCCGCCCAAGCCGCCCCCGTCGGTATGGGAAAGCCCGGCGGTCATTTCCGTCATGACCCTTGCGGGGATCTCGGTCGTCGTCAATCTGATCCTGGTTCTGCTGATGCTCGCCAGGTAGGTGCTCACGAGCGATGCCACCGCTCTGTCGGTCCTCAATTCCGCGATCAGCCTTCAACTCCCTCCATTAATACAGGAACCGGCCTACCCCTGCCGATGACCATTATCGGACATGCGCGCGTTGCCTTTCTTTCTCCGGCTACTCCTGCTGAGCGTCTGCGCTCCGGCCCTGGGCCACGCGCAGCCCGCCGATGAGTCCGTGCGCAATCCCGCACCCGCGCGTGAGGCACCGATCGCCCGCACACTCCGCTGCTTCGATTTTGAGGAACGCGACGCTGGCAATGTCGAGGATACGCCCCTCGGTTGGCAGAAGGTCGAAGGATCGGGGATGCCCCACTATCTCAAGGGGCAATTCGACTTCGACGTCGCCTATTCCGGCAAGACGAGCTTCCGCATGGAACTCAACGGCGGCAGCATCGCCTTCCGCTATCCGGCCAATCGAATCTTCGTCATCAACGGCGCGCTCTACCGTGTCGAAACGATGGTGAAGACCTCGCAGCTGGTAAACGCTCGCGCCCGACTGAGCGCCTACTTCTGCGACGTCGACGGTCGGCCGATCCAGTCGACGATCCGCGTCGCCGACTTCGATCAAGCGCCGGCGCAGGACGATGCGTTTCACAAGCTGCTGATTGACATGGTCGCAGGCGAGAACGCTGCCAGCCTCGTCGTGGAAATCGGACTGATCCAGCCAGCAATCGCCAACTCAGCCAGCGCCAGCAGCCGCGAACTGCCCGTCGAAGACATCCGGGGCACGGCATGGTTTGACGACGTCAAGATCACGCAGATTCCGGACGTGCAGATCTCCACCGACCGCGATACGAACGTCTTCTATCGCGGCGAACCCATCAACATCCGATTGCGCCTCAAAGATCAACTCACCTCCGATCTCACCGCCGAGATGCGCGTCTTCGACGTCGACGCCAAGCCCGTCTTTCAGCGCACCGGTGGAATCAGCTTCACCACGGCGTCGCGAAGCAACGAACTCATCGGGACGATCTCGCTCCCCACTATGCCGCCGGGCTGGTATCGAGCGATGCTCAGCATCCGCTCCGGACAGACGTCGATCGGCAATTACGAACTGCGATTCGTGCAACTCGGCGACGTGCAGCGGACGCCGACACCGGACGATCGCTTCGGCGTGAATGCGACATCATTGCCGCCGCAGGCGTGGTCGATCCTGCCGCTGGCGATGGATCAGCTCGGCGCTGGCAGGCTCAAGCTTTCCGTGTGGACAGATACCTACGCGATCGACACCGACCGTGCCGCCGAGTTCGATTCACTCCTCTACAAACTGCGTGGCCGCGGCATTGGATTCACGGCGTGCCTGTCGGCAATTCCGCCGGAGATCGCCAAGCGCATCGGCACCAGCCGCTGGCAGGACCTGCTCACGATTCCCGCGGAGCGGTGGCAGCCGCAGCTCGCGTATCTCGTGTCGAGTCATGCGAACCATCTCACCCAATGGCAGCTTCTCGACGACGAGCACGCCGAGGCGATGGTGGAAGACAAATCGCTGCGCGACGTCTACGACCGACTCCTTGCCGAGTTTCGACAGCTCGTCGACGACCCCGATCTCGCGATGCCGTGGCCGGCATGGATGGAACTGGACGGCCAGCTCCCGCCGACGGTCGCACTGAGCGTCCCCGGGGAGATTCTCCCGGAACAGTTGCCGCTCTACATCGCGGACCTCCGCAAGCATCGCGGCAAGACGATCAGCCTGACACTGCATCCCATCGACGCCGCCAAGTATGGCCGAGCGGCGCAGGAGCGCGACATGGCGCTGCGCATCGGGTTCTCGTTCGCCGGCGGCGCCGATCGCATCGATCTCCCGCTGCTGCTCAGCGCACATCCGCAACGCGGTCACACGATCGCCGAGCCCGAGCCGCTGTTCATGATTCAGCGCACGGTGACAACCCAACTCTCGGGCGCGAAGTGTCTCGGCAAAGTGCCAATCGCCGATGGCGTCGACGCGATTCTTTTCAGCCGCGACGGCGAAGGCGTCATGCTCGTCTGGGCGCGCGGCGACGCGGCCGACACGACTCAGCGACACGTCGCGATCGCGATGGGGCGCAACCCGACCCGCGTCGAACTGACAGGCGAAGCCTCGCCCATCCCGCGCAATCGCACCGACAAGCGCCGGCCCGACGATTACGACCTGGTCGTCGGCACACGACCGATCATCGTGCGCGACATCGATCCGGCCCTTCTGATGCTGCGCGCCGCCGTCCACCTCGACAATCCGCTCCTGGAGAGCAGCGTCCGCTCGCTTGGCCGGTCGCTGATTATCCGGAACACGTTCGACACGCCGATCTCCGGCACGTTCCGCCTCATCGGCCCGCAGGGATGGACACTCTCCACGCGTAACACGAGCTTCGCGCTCAATCCAGGAGAAACGTTGACCGAGCCGGTGACGATCGACTTCCCGCTCAACTGCACCGGCGGGCAGAAGACGATCCTCGCCGATCTGACAGTCGAGGGCCGATCCGACTATCGCCTCGCGGTGCCGGTCCCGGTCACGATCGGGCTGAGCGATGTCGGCCTGCAGACGATCGCGATGCGCCGCGGCCAGGACGTCTTCGTGCAGCAGATGATCACCAACTACGGCAGCACGCCGATCAACTACACCGCGTTTGCCGCGCTGCCCGGCCAGGCTCGACAGGAACGCATGGTGACCAACCTCGCACCGGGAATGACGCTCATCAAAAAGTACCATTTCGCGACACCGGCCCTGCCAATGACCCGGCTCCGTTCCGGCGTGCGCGAATTGGAAGGCAAGCGGATGTTGAACGAGGAAGTGCCGATCGATTGACGCCCTAGAGCCTACGCGCGCTTCATGATCTCGAAGAGTTGCCCGCAACCCTTGCGCGCGAGTTCCAGCATTTGCGCGAGTTCATTCGGCGAGAATCCCGCGGCGCCTTCGCCGGGCTTCGCCTCGGCGCTGCCCTGCACTTCAACGTAGCTGCCCGCCCCCGTCATCGCGACATTCAGGTCGACGTTGGCGGCAACATCGTCCAGGTATTCGAGATCCAGGAGCACTTTTCCTTCGACGACGCCAACGCTGACGGCCGCGAGTTCGTCGAGCAGCGCCTTGGACGGGTTGTATTTCATCACCGTCTCGCTCGGCGAAGGTCCGGTGTCGTCCCGGTAGCTGCCGGGCTCCAGGCTCCTGGGGAGCGTCGCGAGCGCATCCTTGATCGCGAGGTACGCGCCACAGATGCTGGCCGTGCGCGTGCCGCCATCCGCCTGCAGCACCTGGCAATCACAATGGATCGTGTGCGGGCCGATTCGCGAGAGGTCGATGATCGCGCGGATCGATCGGCCGATGATCCGCTGGATTTCGGTGCCGCGCGAATCGGTGTGGCCATTCTTGGGCCAGGGCTTTCGCTGCGGCGTCGATCCCGGGAGCATCACGTAATCCGCCGTCAGCCAGCCGCCGACGACTTTGTTTCCGAACCAGGGTGGCACCGACTTCTCGATGCTCGCCGTGCAGAGCACGACCGTCTTCCCCTGCTGCCACAGCACGCTGCCCGCCGCCACTTCAGTGAATCGGCGGGTGATCTTGATCGGACGAAGTTGGTCGGCGGCGCGGTCTTTTCGCATGAATCCCTCGAATGAGAATGACGAAAATCGAAATCCGAATGAAGAATGAATGTCGAATAAAGGAATGTCAAAAGTGTCGAAACGATGCCGACGCGCTCATTCGTTATTCGAGTTTCTTCATTCGTCATTCCACGCAACGGCTCACCCTTCGGGCTGCAGGTTGATCACCGGCAGTGTCTGCACCGCATCCCGCAGCGCGCGATCCCACCGCACGCGGATGTCGTTCAGCAGCGGATCATCGAGGTCCAGCCGGCGGCGGCGTTTCACGTTCAGTTCGCCGGTCATGTACATGAGCAGATCGATCGGCGGACCGACCGTCGCGTTGCTCTTCATGGTGCTGTCGATGCTGATCAACGCGTATCGCGCCGCGTCGTGCAGCGTCGTCTTGTCGAACCGAATGCCGCGATCGAGGATCGGCCGGCCATACTTCACTTCGCCGATCTGCAGGAACGGATTGTCCTCACCCGCGCGCAGCGGATTGCCCTGCGGATAGATCATGTACAGCTGGTGCGGTGCGAAACCGATTTGCCCGCCGAGGATGATGTTCGTGTTGAACGAGTAGCCATCGCGTTCGAGCGCTTCGCGGTCGTCCTTGGCCACTTCGCGCACGGCTCGGCCAATCGTTCGGGCGGCGTCGTACATCGTCTTCACCGTCGCGAGGCCTTCTCCGTTGTCCCAGTCGCGCTGCAGGATGGTGACGACCGACTGCGAGCACGAAAGCGAGCCGCTGGTGAGCAGCACGAACGCCCGCTCGCCAGCGACGCAGAACGTGTGCATCTTGCGCACCGTGTTGAGCTGGTCTGAGCCCGCGTTGGTCCGCGAGTCGCCGGCCAGCACGAGGCCTTCTTTGGTGAGGATTCCCAGGCAATAGGTCATGGCGTGTTAGAGGTTCCCTTTCGCGGCGGGATTATGTGTGAATGGGAGAGGAATGTCGAATCGATGACGGCGATCTGCGCAGCGCCACTCGATCGCCCACGGGATGCAACGTCGCACGCGATGGATCTCACTGTCAATCCCGCCGGCGACGCCAGACCATTTTGACCGCAACCGCGATAACGCCCGGTAGACCAACCGGCTCGGGCACGAGCGATCGAGCGAGATTCCAGTCGGCCAGGAACACCTCGCCGGACAACGGCGAGTCACCCGAGAGATACGCGTTCAACCCGTAGTTCTGCGCCAGCGTCAAAAGGTCATCGAAGTTCACGACGCCGTCGTAGTTGCCGTCACCCTGCGCCCAGACCTTTCCGCTGGCGTTCGCGTCATAGTTCTGAGCGAGGATCAGCAGGTCGTCGAAGTTGACCGCCAGATCGAGATTGCTGTCGCCGGGCAGCGTCGGGAGCACGACGACGGTCTGCGCGGCCGCATCGTCGCGCCAGCCGAGAACGTGCCCCGCCTGCAGGACCGTGTCGCGGAGTCGGCCGCTGCTGAACTTCGGCGTTTGATCGTAGCCAGCGTCGAGGATGGCGAGCACGTCCGGCGCCGGCGTCGTTCCGCCGGCATAATCGAAGACGAGCCTCCCCGCCTGGATATCCGCACCCGCTGATCCGGCATCCAGGATCGCAGATTGCGCGGCGCTTGTGACGACGAGTGTGCCGCCCTGGATGACGGTTTCGCCGGTGTAGGTGCCGGGTCCGCTGAGCGTGAAGGTGTTGGTTCCTCGCTTCACGAGCGAGCCGCCAATACCGGAGATCGCGCCGGCGAACTGCGTGTTGATCGACGAATTCACGATCAATCGTCCCGTTCCCAGCGTGACGACTGATCCTGTCGGCCCGCTGAGCGTCGCGATTTCCTGCACCACGCCATTCACATCCAGCGTCGCGCCGCTGGCGATCGACACATCGGTGGTGACCGGAAGCGGTCCGAGGTTCAGCCCCTGGTAGAGCGCGGAGATCTGATCCGCGCTGAGCGCGCGGCCGTAGAACTGGACATCGTCGAGCAGGCCGTTGAAGTTCAACGTTCCGTCCCCGGCGACGCTGTTGGTGGAGACGCCGAGTCGGACGATGGTGCCGACGTCGGCATTGGAGAAGCCGGCGTTGCCCGACGAGAGCGGCTGTGCGACGCCATCCACGTAGATCTGGTAGACGCCGCCCGTGTTGACGTAGGTGACCTGGTGCCAGGCGCCGTTCGTAATCGAGGCGGAACCGGGCGCGCCTTGAAGGAACCCGCCCGCGTAGCGGACAGCGCTGGGGATTCCGCCGCTGCCCCCGGCCGAGCCGTCGCCAAGATAGAAGATCGTGTTGCCATTCGCCCAGCTGCTGCCGTTGCCCTTGGTCAGCAGGCTGCCGCCGGGCGTGACCGTCTTCATCCAGGCGGTGACAGTCCAGTCGTTGAGATTACTCAGGTCGGTGATCGGGTTTGCGATATTGACGGATGCACCGTTGGCAAGACTGACGGCGTTGCCGGTGTGTCCGCCGGCGACGATCGTCGCGCCGCCCGCGAGGTTGCCGTTCATCGCGGCGCCGCCGAGCCCGGCATTGGGCGTCGCGCCGCCGTTCGCCGTTTCGAAGGTGTAGCTCGCAACCGCGCCGCTGGCGATCGTATTCCCTGCCGATGCGAGGCGCAGCGTGCCGCCGCCGATCGTCGTCGCGCCGGTGTACGAGTTCGCGCCGCTGAGCGTGAGCGTGCCGCTGCCGTTTTTCACCAGCGATCCGCCGGTGCCGCCGATCGAGCCTGCGAAGGTTGTGTTCGCAGGCGAATCGACGATGAGTTGGCCGCTGCCGAGTCGAACGGCCGACCCGTTCGCGCCGCTGAGCGATCCGATCTGCTGAACGGTGTGATTCAGATCGAGCGTCGCGCCGCCGGCGATCGACACGTTGGTCGTCACCGGGAGTGTGCCGAGTTTCTTTCCTTGATAGATCGCGGCGACTTGCGCGGCCGAGAGCGACTGGCCGTAGAACTGGACGTTGTCGAGCAGGCCATTGAAGTTGAGCGTACCGTCGCCGGCAATCGTGTTGGTGGAAACGCCGAGTCGGACGATGGAGCTGAGATCGAGGTTGCCGAATCCGCCGTTGCCGGCTGAAAGCGTTTGCACGACGCCATCGGTGTAGATCGCGTAGCCGTTGCCGCTGCTGACATAGGTGACCTGATGCCAGGTTCCATCGTTGACGGGGGTTGCATTGGACGCGGTCTGGAAGAACCCGCCGCCATAGCGGACGCCGCTGGGTGTTCCGCCGCTGCCGCCGGCCGTGCCATCGCCGAGATAGAAGACGGTGTCGCCATCATCCCAGCCGCCGTTGCTCTTGGTGAGGATCGATCCGCCGGCGGTGGTCGTCTTGACCCACGCAGAGACGGCCCAGTTCTTGTTGTTGCTCAGGTCGGCGACGAAGTTGTTGATGTCGACCGATGCGCCGTTGGACACGCTCAGCGCGTTGCCGCTGCGTCCGCCGCCGGCGGCCACGATCGTCGCGCCGTTGGCGAGCGTGCCGTTCATGCCGGCGCCGCCCGAACCTTCGTTGACCACGGTGCTGCCCGTGACGTTGTCGAACGTGTAGCTCGCGACAAGGCTCGCCGGCGCGAGCCGGAGCGTGCCGGCGTTGATGTTGGTCGCGCCGGTGTAGGTGTTGGCGGCCGAGAGCGTGAGCGTCTTGCCGCCCGACTTGCTCAGCGAGCCGGTGCCGCTGATCGCAGATTTGATGTTGATGCTGCCGTTGGCCGCGTCAATGACCGGGCTGTTACGGAGTTCCAAATCGCCGGCGAGCTGAAACAGGTCCTGCGCGAACTGGTCGTGCCGAATGGTTCCATTGTCGACGACGAGCTTCTTGACAGAGACGGTGCCGTCGGTGCCATAGCCGTTGAAGAGGAGCCGGCCGCCGGCGTTGACGGTGAGCGAGTCACCTTGAAACGTCCAGCTCGGATATCCCTCGGGTGTGCGGATATCGAAGGCGCCCGTCGAGTAAGCGGCGTCCGGATGAGCAAAGTACTTGTCGTTCCACCCCTGGTAGCTCGCGTTGCTCAATCCGCCGCCGAACCAGTTGAAAGCCGATTTGCCCGCGGGGTCGGAGGCGGCCAGCGCGACATTGGTCGCGGTCCACGGGTTGTTCGCATTGCCGATGCCCATGTCCTGACGCATCGCGTACATGATCGCGATGTTGCGCATGTAGATGGCGTCGCTGGTCACTTCGCTGTCGTAGTTGAGCCCGTAGGGATAGAAGTGCACGCCCGACTTGAGCATGACCGCGCCGTCGCCGTCGAACTGTGCAAACAGCCGGTTGACCTTCGCGCCGGTCCACACGTTGCCGTTGAAGCGGGCATCCCACTCGCCGATCGTTCCCGAGCCCAGATAATGGTTGGACTCGTGCTGCGTCACACGTTCGTTGGGATAGGTTCCGCCGTAGCCTATCGAGCCCAGATAGCTCGCCTGCGCGGTCGGAATGCCGGCGTTGTAGTACGCATAGACGCTGTAGTTGCCGAAATCGCCATACGCGTTGTAACGGTTGACGACGGCCTGCAGCGAGGTGACGGCGGCGTTGCGGTGCGTGGCGTTTGGCCAGCCGTTGGGCTCGACATTCAAGCTGAGCGCGGCAAATGAGTCGGCGGCAAGGGCCGCAACGATCGATGCGGCGATCGATTTTCGTTTCAATGGTGACATGGTTCACACGGTTGGTTGCTTCATCGATCCGAAGGATCGCCGAATCAAGCACGCACGAACGCTCCGCTTGCGTTCGTGATCGCGCCGCTGTCTCGGCCGTGACTAGATTACCCTTCGTTGGCGAGTCGATTGCGCAAAACTTTTACCCCATTCCGGCAATTCGCCTGCAAATCGCACACCGGCCACTCCTCGGGTTGTCCAATCGTTGCGATCCTCTTATGCGGCTTCGTCATCGTACGAGACGTCATAGGATCGCAACGCCGCTTCGGCTAATTGCTTCTCGTTGTACCAGCCCAGCGTGCTCTGCCTTAAAATACTGCTTCTGCCTCGAACATCGATCCCGACACCGTCGCGACGACGCGATTCGCCACCCAGGAGAAGCTTAAGCGCGTGGCCGTTGACCGGCTGGAAACGTCCAGCCACGCGCAATCCTAGGACCACTTGTCACTCACGAAAGACAATCCCCATGCAGACACGCACACTCGGAACCTCTGGACTGAAAGTCTCCGCCATCGGCCTTGGCTGTATGCGGATGAGTTTCGGCGATGCGCCGATCGGCGACCATGCCGAGATGATTGCGTTCCTCCGCGCCGCCGTCGCACGCGGCGTCACGTTCTTCGACACCGCGGAAGTCTACGGCCCGTTCACCAACGAGCTCCTCGTCGGCGAAGCGCTCGAGCCCTTCAAAGGCAAGGTCGTCATCGCGACCAAGTTCGGCTTCCAGCCCGACGTCGAAGGCAAGCCGAGGCCCGGCAACCCCAACAGCTCGCCGGCGCGGATCAGGCAAGTCGCCGAAGAGTCGCTTAAGCGCCTTCGCGTCGATGCGATCGATCTCTTCTTCCAGCACCGGCCCGACCCGAAGGTGCCGATCGAAGACGTCGCCGGCACGGTGAAAGAACTGATCGCGCAAGGCAAGGTCAAACACTTCGGCCTGTCGGAATCCGGCGCCGATCTGATTCGCCGAGCGCACGCGGTTCAACCGGTCGCCGCGATTCAGAACGAATACTCGCTCTGGTTTCGAGATGTCGAGTCCAACGACATCCTTCGCACCTGCGAGGAACTCGGCATCGGGTTCGTCGCTTACAGCCCGCTGGGCCGCGGCTTCCTCACCGGCAAAGTCGACGAAACCACCGTCTTCGACCCCTCCGACATCCGCAGCCGCAACCCGCGCTTCACGGCCGATGCGATCAAGGCCAACCGCGCGCTCATCAATCTCATCGCGGCGATCGCCACGCGCAAGCACGCTACGCCGGCTCAGATCGCCATCGCCTGGCTGCTGGCGCAGAAGCCGTGGATCGCGCCGATCCCCGGCAGCCGCAAGCTCGAGCGCCTCGACGAAAACCTCGCCGCTGTCGACATCACGCTCTCGCCCGCGGACCTGGCCGAGATCGATTCGGCCCTCGCCCAGGTGAAAGTCGTCGGCGATCGATATTGATCGGATCGTCAAGTGCGATCTTCGTCGTCACCCCCTCCGCACTCGATGCCGACGAAGATCGCGCCGCGCTCCCTGCGGCAATCCGCGCGCATGTATGCGCTGGACGAGCTCCGTCGCTAACTTAGCCGCCATCTCGTCATTCAACCAATGTGGGATAGAGACGCTTGTGCTCTGTGGGCCACGAACTAGACTTTCTCTCCAAGAGTCGACACCGATTTTCTTAAGAGTAGAAAATGAACCTGCTGTGGTTGCCACTGCTAACCCTCGTTCTCGGCATTGTTGGCTGTGATAATGCAGGGTCGATCTCTTCCGTGAACGCAAGTACTACCCAAACGTCCGGCCACGAGCGCTGTCCCGATTGTGGTGCCATCACGGGGCATTTACACGAACTGTTCTGCCTCAAGGAAACCTGCCCGTTTTGCGGTAATCAGCTAGCGACCTGCGATTGCATTGTCACAGAACTCAAACTGACCGACGCCGAGCGCAAACTTGTTGAGCAGTACGTTGACGACTCCAAAGAGCCGTTGAAAGGGATCATGGCGCGATGGGAACGGGCTTTGAATGCAAAAGGGCGAATTCCTGTTGGCTCTTGAGTCTTGTCCAGCGGTCTGCGATTTCATACGGCGACTTCGCAAGCGAGCGTAACCGTTCTTCGCTCAGGTCTGCAGCCCGCGCTCGTGCATGCGCTGGATGAGTTCGTTCGTAAACGCATTCGTCTCCAGCCGGTTCGCCGGGATCGAGTTTTCGAGAAGGTACTTTCGCACCAGCGGATCGCCGGCGGAGATTCCCTTTGCCACCTTCTGACCCGACTGCGCCTCGGCATTCTTCACCATCGCCTGGCCCTTCTTGATCATCTCCTGCTCGGCATCGATCTGCTGGTCGAGATACTTGTTCCGCGCGGCCTTGTCCTTGAGCGCGAAGTACGCCCGCGCCTGCGCCAGCCGGAGCACTTCCGATGTCTGCATCGTCGAAAGCTGCAGCATCTGCTGATCGCCCATGAGGGATGCGATCGCATCCGCCCGCTGCTTGTCGGTGAGGTCGCCCCACGCGTGCAGGTATTTCACCTGCTCTTCGAGCGGCAGGTTCGCGTACGCCTTGGTGGCGGTGAACTTCACCAGCTCGGCCGGCGCGGCGGTGATCGGCACGATCACGTTCGCCTCGCGCGAGTTCCACCAGGTGATGCCGCCAATCACCATCGCGAGCACGAGTCCGGCCGTTCCGATCGTCGTCTTCTGTCTGCGTGTCATGAGTGTCCCGTCAGTTACGTGGTTCCGAGTTTGATGGTCACCGATTCGCCCCACCGTTCGCCTGCGATGCGCTCGCTACAGCCCCGCGAGCAACGACTTCGCCGCCGCGCCCAGATCGCCCACGTGCCAGTCGGCGAAGAGGAAGTTCATGTTCCCCTCTCGGCCGGCGGGTCCGTGGAAGTGCGAGAAGTCGTTGAAGACGCGGAACTCGCTGGAGTCGATGCCGAGCTTCACCTTCGCATCATTGAGCGCTTCGCGGAACGCATCGCCGCCGTGAAACGTGTTGAGCCAGAAGTTGTATTCGTAGCTGAGCCCGTACGCGTCCGCGTAGGTCTCCTTGCCGATCGGAAACTCCGTGCCGACGTTGATCGCGCTGTCGGCCGGGCATCGCCACACGGCGCGGTTCTTCGAGAGGTACGTGTCGAACGCGTTCCAGATCGGCGGCCCGGCGAAGCGCTGCGGGTTCTGATCCGGCAACGGGTTCACCAGCGGCACCTTGCCGCCGAAGTCATTCAGATATCCCTGGAACGCGTGCCCGAGCTGCGCAAGCTGGGCCGCACACTTCACCCTGCTCGCGGCCGCGCGGGCCTTGCCAACCACCGGCACGACGATCGAGATCAGCAGCGCGATGATGCCGATCACGACCAGAAGTTCAGGCAACGAGATCGCCGCTCGGCGACGAAGTGAGTGCATGTCGAAAGTCTCCGGCATCAGACAGCGGTCAGCGGCTTTGCCTAACGCGAAATCGCCAACTGCCGTCGCGGGCGAGCGGCGGATCGCTGATCCTGTTTCACCAATCTCGAGCAGCGAGACGGACGAAATCGAGCAGATCCGACTCGAAGAGGTTCACATCGCTTCTCGCGCGCGCGTGACTCACCGCTTGTTCGCCGGGTTCCTGGGCTCGACTCGGCCGGAGTACTTAGGTGTCCCACACGTTGCCCGCGCCGGAAATCGCGCAACCCCCTGTCCAACCAGAGCGTCCGCGCTGCGCGGGAAGATGGGCATCCGAAAATGCGTGGAACTGGGTCATTGTGGGTCACCGCGGGTAACCCGATGCTCACGACGTTTCGCATCGCGTATTCACGTTTCAATGAGCGCTTCCAATACCCGATCGCGCTGCGCGAAAACACGATTCGGCGCAGCGCGCGAAGCGCGATGAAGATCGGTAACGGTCTGAGACGAAAGCGTTTGAAGGCGTGCCAATCGATGCCTGATTGTGAGCGGAGATTCTTGCGAGTGCGCGACGGATTTCGCAGTCCCGTAGGGCGGGTCTTGGACCCACGATGTTCATCTGTGTGCTTTCACGGTGGTGGGTCAGAGACCCACCCTACCTGGCTGGCATCCAACATCGCCAACGGGTCAGACCGACTTAACGACAAAACCGGAAAAGACTGAATCCCGCTGCCCTGCCGAAAAAACCGCGTTGGCTCGTGCGCGGTCCTCGCGCGTCGAAACGGAAGGTATTTGCGCGGATTCGACCGGTCGAATGGATCTAACGACCGATCGAATGACCGTAGCGAGTGGTCGAATTGGCGCGCCGACCGGTCGAATAGTCTTAGCGAATGGTCGAATGACGCTCGCGCGTCGTCGATTGCCCGCATCGCGAAAACGTAGGGTCCGCTCGTCAGCATTGCGCGCATCAGATTCCTGCGTTTGCGCCATTCACTGATCTGATCCACACTTGCATCGAGTTCTACAACCGGTCACACGACCAAGTTCTTCGAGGCAAGTATGGATCAGAATCAGTGCTGGCGGATCGTCTATCGATCTATTTGCAGAGCGACGCGAAGGCTCAAGCCGGATCGCCGCCAAACCTACT
>JANOBD010000121.1:0-2123 GCA_031411495.1 Phycisphaerae bacterium
GAAGAGGAGAAACGGAACGCGGTGACACCGGCCGAAGAGGCGGTAGTGGCAGAAATCTAAACCCGAATATCCCAAAGCGAGCGGATAGTTTTTCTAAGAAAGCCCGAACGGCGTCCGAGACTGAGGAGGCCGTTCGGGCGATCGATAACTACTTGGCCGCCAATTGGCGCAACACAAACGGCAGGATACCTCCGTTGCGGTAGTAGAGAATCTCCATCGGGGTGTCAATCCGGACCTTCACCTGGAACGACTTGCCGTCAGCGGTCACAGTGGCCATCTTGTCTCCTTCCGCAGCGGCCGCCACGCCGGTGATCGAGAACTGCTCCTGGCCCGTTAAGCCCAACGTTTGGGGGGTCTGGCCGGGAAGGAACTCAAGGGGCAGAACCCCCATGCCGACCAAGTTCGAACGGTGGATCCGCTCGAAACTCTCCGCGATCACAGCCTTCACCCCAAGAAGCGCGACGCCCTTCGCCGCCCAGTCCCGGGAAGAACCCGAACCGTATTCCTTCCCGGCAAGAATCATCTGACCCACACCTTCGGCTTGATACTTCATCGCCGCGTTGTAGATCCACATCTTCTCGCCCGAAGGAACGTGGGTCGTCCATGAGCCCTCGGTGCCAGGAGCCATCTCATTCTTGAGCCGGATATTGGCGAGGGTGCCGCGCACCATCACTTCATGGTTACCGCGGCGGGCACCGTAGCTGTTGAAGTCGGACGGCTTCACCCCTTGCGCGATCAGATATTCGGCTGCGGCGGAATCCTTCGCAATGTTACCGGCCGGGGAGATATGGTCGGTCGTAACCGAGTCCCCGAGTTTGGCCAAAACCCGGAGGTCCGCCAGATCGGCGATTCCCCGCGCCGGGTCGGCCATATTCTCAAAGTACGGCGGGTGCTTGATGTACGTCGAAGCGGGGTCCCACTGGTAGCGGTCCCCAGTGATCTTCGGGACCCCGGCCCAGTTCGCATCGCCATCAAAAGCGGTGGCATATTGCTTGGCGAAATGCTCGCGACGGACCGATTTGGCCACTGCGGCGGAGACTTCGGCGTCCGTCGGCCAAATGTCCTTGAGGTAAACGTCCTGGCCGTTGGTGCCTTGACCGATCGGCTCGCTCTGCAGATCGAGGTCGACGCGGCCGGCGAGCGCATAGGCCACCACGAGCGGCGGAGAAGCGAGGTAGTTGGCTTTGACCTGCGGATTCACCCGGCCCTCGAAGTTGCGATTCCCCGAAAGCACGGCGGCGACGGTCAAACTGCCGTCTTTCACCGCTTTCGAAACCTCTTCGGGTAAAGGGCCAGAGTTGCCAATACAAGTCGTACAACCAAACCCGACTAAGTTAAACTTCAGAGCTTCCAGCGGGCTGAGTAAGTCGGCGTCGGCTAAGTAGTCCATAACTACCTTGGAGCCGGGCGCCAACGAAGTTTTCACCCATGGTTTAGTAGACAGGCCCGCGGCGACCGCCTTCTGGGCGACGAGGCCGGCCGCGATCAGGACGCTGGGATTCGAGGTGTTCGTGCAACTGGTGATGGCGGCGATGACGACCGCGCCGTCGGTCACCCCGGCTTCGGTCTTGGGCTCGCGATTGAGGAAGCTGACGAAGTTCGCCTTAACGTCGGGCAGGTTGATCCGATCCTGCGGCCGCTTGGGGCCGGCCAGTGACGGGACCACCGTGCTGAGGTCGAGTTCGAGGGAGCTGTTGTAGATCGGGTCGGCCGCACCGGCTTCCAGGTAAAGTCCCTGTGCCTTGGCATAAGCCTCGACCAGGGCCACCTGCTCTTCACTGCGGTTAGAGAGCCGGAGGTAGGCCAGCGATTGATGGTCGACGGGGAAGAAGCCGATCGTGGCACCGTATTCCGGGGCCATGTTAGCGATGGTGGCGCGGTCGGCTAGGGGCAGAGCGCCGACACCGTCGCCGTAAAATTCCACGAATTTACCCACGACGCCGTGCTTGCGGAGCATCTGAGTCGCGGTCAGCACTAAGTCGGTGGCAGTAACTCCTTCGCGGAGTTTGCCGTGAAGTTTACAGCCAACCACCTGCGGCAGTAACATCGAAATCGCTTGGCCCAGCATGCACGCTTCGGCTTCAATACCGCCGACGCCCCAACCAACGACGCCGAGTCCATTG
>JANOBD010000122.1:0-1752 GCA_031411495.1 Phycisphaerae bacterium
CGCAGCGCAGGCGGTCGCTGAAATGCGTGAGGCACGCGAGCACCATGTAGCCGCCGTAGCTCCCGCCCATCACGCACACGCTCTTCGCGTCGAGCGCGGGCTGCGTCGCGATCCAGTCGAGCAGCGCGCCGATGTCGCGCACGCTGTCCTCGCGCTTCATCCCGTTGTCGAGCGCGAGGAAAGTTTTCCCGTAGCCCTCGGAGCCGCGGACGTTCGGGAAGACGAGCACGCAGCCAAGTTCGTTCACGTAGTAGTTGCCGCGCCCGAGGAAGTCGGGGCGCGACTGCCCTTCCGGCCCGCCGTGGATGTTCACGATCACCGGGCGCGGTCCCGGAAATTTTTGCGCATCCGGCCGATAGACGAACGCGGAAACCTTCTGCCCGTCGAAGCTCGCGAACTTCACCAACTCCGGCTCGGCGAACGCCGCAGGATCAAGCCCGCCCGTTTCGCTCTCCGTCCAGCGCGTCACCTCGCCGGTCGTCACATCGAGCGAATACGCATCGCGCGAAGCCCGCGCGGAACTCAGCGTAAAGCCAAGGTCGCGCCCGTTCTCATGCCACTCGAGTCCGGCGATCACGCCCACAGGCGTCGGCAACGACCGACCGGCCTGGCCCGTTTCCGCATCCAGCAAATGCAGCGCGCTCGCCCCGTCCTCATTGGTCGCAAAGACGATCGTCTTCCCATCGGGCGAAAGATCGAAGTGCTCGACATTCCACACGAGCCCCCCCGTGAGAACCGTGCGCGGCCCGCCCGCGAGATCGAGCCGCACAAGTTGCGCGAACTCCGAGCCCGCATCGCTCAGTACGAAAATGCTCTGCCCATCGCGCGAAAATTTCGCGCCTTCATGCACCGCCTTTTCCGGCGTCAGCGGCGTTACTTTCCCCGACCCGAGATCGAGCAGATGAGCGTGGCTCTCATTGGCGGACACGTATTCCGTCAGCAAAAGCTGCGTCGCATCCCAACTCCAATCGCTCACGCTCCATCCCCCCCCGGCCCGCTCCAGCACGAGTTTGCCGGTCTTTGGGTCGTCCGGGTTCATCGTGTAAATGTCCGTGTCCTTCCCGGTGCGGCGCGTGGAGGTGTAGGCGAACTGGTTCCCGCTGCGCGCCCAGCGCGGCTCGCTGTTGCGCGACTTGCCATCGGTCAGCAGCGTCGAGCGCCCATCCGCGAAGTCGTAGCGGTGAAGCTGGTAAAATTCGCCCCCGCCCGAGTCCTGCGCGAAGACGATGAACTCGCCCGTTTTGGGCCGGAACGATCCGCCCGCAATCGGCTCCGATCCAAATGTGATCTGCCGCCGCGCTCCGCCCGGCATTTTCACGAGATGAAGCTGAGTGGTGTCCGCAAACCGTGTGCTGATCAGCATCTCGCGCCGCTGCGGATGCCAGCCCTGCATCGCCGCCGCGCGAAATTCAAGATACCTGTTCGCGTCCGCGCGCAGTTCCGGCGGGATCGGCGGGACGCCATCGGCGACGAGATTATCCGGGACTTGAGCGGGAAGCGTGCAGACGGCGGTGGCGAGGACGAGGAGGAGGAGGCGCATCCCGCCGTTGTAATCCCTCGCGATTTGCCGGCAAGCGCGCTTGCGGAAGTGGCAGTCATTCCCCGTCGGCGCGGGGCAGCGAGAAAAGGCTCGCCGCCTGCATCCTCATTTCCTTCGATGTGCGGCTCATGTCATCTCCCGAAACCCGCGCCATATCGCCTGACAATTCACGGTGGCGCTGGCCTCTGCTGGCCGCGCTCTTCGCCATCGCG
>JANOBD010000123.1:0-1685 GCA_031411495.1 Phycisphaerae bacterium
AGCGTGCCAGTCCGTTCCATTTCAAGTGTCAGTTCTATTTGGGGCTTGTCTTTATCCAGCGTAAAAAGTTGCCCCATAACGAAATGGTTGTGAGATTCGGAAATGTTTGTTGAAGATAACCAACCATCACAGATGCCAATAACTTGCAGTTCGCCGCCGCGGGGGATCGACGCCAATTCGAAAGTTCCATCTTCAATGATTTCTGTCCAGTCGTGCCACGTTAGGGTTGGATCTTTCTCCGCATTGCTGTTTTCAGCAGGCTTAGGGGCAGAGGTGGCGATGATGTAGCCGTTTTTTACTGGTCGAGGCACTTTGTCCGAGACGGTGCCTATAATTTTGGTACCAGGCAGTAATTTTACGTTGCGAATATTCACGTCTTGATCGGGCTGAACGCGAAGCGGCAGCACGCCGCTGAAAAGCGTCGGACCATCGGCGCGCCGCTTGACGAGCATGGTTTGCCAAGCACCGTCGCTGGCTGATCGCGTGCGACGACCGCCTTTTCCGTTATCGGCCCAGCAGTTCGGTGAAAATGGACCTGCCATCATTACGGCAAATTCTGGAACTGGTTTTCCATTCGGGTCGATCGCGGAAAGGTGAACTTCGCAGCCCGCCTTTAGGACTATGTCGGCTTTTTTGGGGCCGAGTTTGAAGTGGACGACCTGCTGGACGAAAGCAGTGTGCTGGACTTGGAATGTTACCAAGTTGGTGGTGAGCGGTTCCGTGGCTGAACCAATGTGAACTGGATATTTGATAACGGCTTTTCCGATTTCATCAGTAACGACGGTCATGGGTTGGCCGATCAATTCTTCGTTCCAGTAACCGTGACCGCCGCGCTCTGCGCTTTGCATCGCGTAGGGATAAACGGTTGCACCAGAGACTGCTTTGCCTTGGTCGTCCACAACTTGAACGACCAAGTCCGCCATTTTTTTAAAGTCCCAATCAGTCTGGGCTTGTGCACAAAGGTTGATTTGCACTAAGAAGATGGCACTAAGTACTGAATTCATATAATTCCTATGACTCATATACTTCAATCATTCCTTCGCTCTATGTTTGCTCGCGGACGGTGGCCCCTCACCCCTCGGTCCCCTCTCCCCGAGTACAGGGCGAGGGGATGCCGTCAGCGGCCGCCACGGGAGACTACTCTCCGGCGCTGAACGCAAGTATCGTTTCCGATTCGAATTTGGCGCCTGGTTTGAGAACCGTTGTTGGAAAACTGGGTTGGTTGATCGAGTCTGGGAAGTGCTGAGTCTCAAGGCACAGGGCGCTGCGGTGCGCGTAGGTCTTGCCTCCCTTACCTTTCTGACCTTTGAGAAAATTGCCGGTGTAGAATTGTATGCCCGGTTCGGTGGTCATGATACGCAGACGGCGGCCAGATTCTTTTTCAAACAGCGTGGCGGCAACTCGCAATGGTTTGTCGGCTTCTTCGGGGGCTCGCAGGACGAAGTTATGGTCGTATCCGAGTGCGGGAGTTTGGGTCAATTCGTCGATGTGTTTACCAATTTTGGTCGGCTTACGGAAATCAAGGTTAGTACCTTCGACGTTTTCAAGCTTGCCCGTTGGAATCAGCGTATCGTCTGTCGGCGTGTACTGATCTGCGTTGATGCTGAGCATGTGATTGGTGATAGTCGGTGAGCCTTGACCGGCCAAGTTGAAGTAAGCGTGGTTGGTCAAGTTGACAGGCGTGG
>JANOBD010000124.1:0-1562 GCA_031411495.1 Phycisphaerae bacterium
TGCGAAGCCGCCGTTTTCCCGGTCGGTCATCAAAGCCAGAAGCGTCGAAACCAACGCTCCGGCTTTGTCGCCCAAACCGAATTTTTCCTGTGCATCATTGATAATCGAGTCGAACATAATATTTTCTCCTGTTATTGTTAATCAAAAAAACCGTTCCGTTTGTAAAGATAATCGTCCATTCCAACACATCATTGAAATAACTTAAATTATCACTGAATTTCAGGGGGCAGTTTCGGGTGAATTTTTAATGCTGTCCCGCCATTGTTCACCAAGTTTAACCAGTTCGTCAAGTTTCGCTTGCAGTTCTTGGCGGCTTTTTTCGATTTCAACTTCACCGGCGTTTTTTTCGACGTAAACAGGTTCGGCGATAAAAACTTTAGCGCGTGAAAATGGTTTCGGAATTTGCAGACGATCCCAACTTTTTACTTCCCAGAATTTTTCGGCTTCGACGATCAGCGGCACAATCGGATTGCCCGTTTTTTTCGCCAGCAACACCGCGCCCGATTTGGCAACGTATTTCGGACCCTTCGGACCGTCAATCATAAATCCGGTCGGGATATTTTGTTTTGACACGCGGATCATTTCGACGAGCGCACCGACACCGCCGCGAGTGCTTGAACCGCGCGACGCGCCGTAGCCGAAACGCTTGATAAACCGCGCGATGTATTCGCCGTCAAAGCTCTGCGAAGTCATCACGACGATCTCCTGTTTTTTGAAGTAATACGTTATTGCAAAAATCCGATTATGCCACAACGCATAGATCGGAGATTTGCCGTCTTCCGCGATTTTATCGAGATGTTCAGAGCCTTCGATTTCGTATCCGAGCGTTGCGCCGATTGAACTGATGAGCGAAAAAAAGGCGCGGTCGGCGAAATGAATCGTCACTCTCTGCCTGAACGAATAGTTTGATAAATCCGTCTGTTGATATATTTCAGAATGTTTTTCACGCATTGCGAATAGAAAAAGTTTGGCTGTTTGGTTTATGATATGCAACAAACGAATTTATTTTATCGTAAATCACGTTGACGACGGCAATCTAAAACCCAATCAGATACTGGAGAAAATGCAGAAAAAAATTTTAATACTCGACGATCACGACGATCTGAAAACCTTGTTGACGGACGAATTCGGCAAACGCGATTATCTCATAAGATCAACCGAAGATCGTGAAGAGGCTGTCAAATTTATCAACTCGGAGAATTTCGATCTCATCGTAACCGATCTCGACGGCGAACATCTTATCTCGTCCAAAAACGGAACGAACGAAGATTCGGATTGTCTGCCCAAAGAAATCGCGCCGTCACGAAGCAATATCAAAGCCTTCAAACTCTGCATTTCCAATTTCAAAACCGAAGAAAACTCCGAAGAAGAACTAAAATATTTTGTCGAAACGATTCTCAACCTAAAGGCGCGGTGTGTAGATAAAATAGCCGCCGTTCAGGACATCCGCGAGAAAATCGAATTTGAAGTTCCGAGCTACGTTTCACTGATGCACGACATTTTAGATTATTTGATGAAGCGCGTCGAAAAATCCGGCGTGGTCAATCCCGAAACGTCAAATC
>JANOBD010000125.1:0-1644 GCA_031411495.1 Phycisphaerae bacterium
GTCGTCGACCAGCAGCACGTTGCCGCTGCGAGCCCGACCCGCATGCTCGGCAATCCGCATGTCCTTATCCGCATCGGCGGCGGATACCGGGAGCCACAGGTCGATCGTGGTGCCGAGCCCGGGCTTGCTCGAGATGGTCAATGCGCCGCCAAGCTGAAGGGCCAGCCCGTGGACCGTCGAAAGCCCCAGGCCCGTGCCGTGGCCTACTCCCTTGGTCGTGAAGAACGGCTCGACCGCGCGCTCGATGGTCGGCTTGTCCATGCCGAGCCCGGTGTCGGCAATCGACAGGCGAATGTAGCGCGCCGCAGGCAGCAGGGTCGGGTGGGCCCGTTGCAGCCGCTCGGCCGAAACCGCGATGCGCAACTTGCCGCCCTGGGGCATCGCGTCGCGGGCGTTCACGCACAGGTTGAGCAGGGCCATCTCGAGCTGGTTGGTATCCGCCACGGCTGCCGGCAAATCGTCCGGTAGCTCGATGTCGAGGCGGATGGCCGCGCCGTTGGTCGTCTTGATCAGGCCCTCCATCCCGCGCACCAGGCTGGCGATATCGACTGCGATCGACTCCAGCGGCTGGCGCCGGGCGAACGCCAGCAGGCGCTGGACCAGCATCTTGGCGCGATCCGCCGCCTGCAACGCGCCCTCGACCGTGCGGCGCTCTCGGGCGTTGCCGGTGCCGTTGCGCCGCAGAAGGTCAAGGGAACCGATAATCGGGGCGAGCAGGTTGTTGAAGTCGTGAGCGACCCCGCCGGTCAGTTGGCCCATGGCTTCGAGCTTTTGCGACTGGCGCAGGGCTTCCTCGACCGGGCGGCGGTCGGATATGTCGACCGCCTCGGGCACAATGCCGCGGATCCGCCCGTCCCCGCCCCGCACGGGGCGGATCGCCAGGTCGAGCGTACGGTCGCCCTGCAACAAGGGGACGGTGATCTCCTGGCGATAGTCTCCGCCCCGGCTGACAGTGCCGACGGCCTCGCGGACCGCTTCCGCCACCTCGGGCGCCCCGGCGAACCAGGGTGTCTCCCAGAACGGCTTGCCGGCGACCGAATCGCGCGCGGCATCGATCTGGGCGAGCGCCGCCTTGTTGGCGTCGAGCAGCATGCCCTCCGCAGTGAGAAACCATTGGTATTGCTGGTTGCTCTCGAAGATCGCGCGCATCCGCGCCTCGCGTTCCGACAAGGCGGCGGTGCGTTCATCGACGAGCACCTCGAGCGATTGGTTGAGGCTGCGCAGCTCGGCCTCGACCCGCCGCGCCTCGGTTACGTCGGCGGCGATGCCGACATAGCCGAGGAATTCGCCGTCCGCGCCGACCCGGGGGTTGCAGCTGGCGTTGAACCAGTACCAGGTTCCGTCCGAGTGCTGAAACCGCGCCATGAAATCGTAGGGGGCCTGCCGCGCCCAGGCATCGGCCCGCTTGGCCAGGACCCCCGGCTGATCTTCCTGGTGTACGATGTCGAACCAGCCGTGACCCAGGAGCTGCTCCGCCGGCCGTCCCGCGAAACGGACGAAGGCCTGGTTGACGAAAGCCACGCCGCTCAGGTCGGTAACCCATACCGGAGACGAGGCACCGTCCGCCATCGCCCTGAACCGCGCTTCGCTTTCCGCGAGCGCCTCCAGCCGCGCCCGCGCCTCGAACTGGCGGTTCCGGCCGCG
>JANOBD010000126.1:0-5485 GCA_031411495.1 Phycisphaerae bacterium
GAAGACCTGCTGGACATGAGCCGAATCATCAGCGGCAAGGTGCGGCTCGACGTGCAGCGTCTGGACCTTACGGCGATCGTGCAAGCGGCGGTGGAAACCGCACGGCCGACCGCCGAGGCGAAGAGCATCAAGCTGAAGTCGGTCATCGACCCGCTCAATGGGGTCGCCGTGAGCGGCGATCCGAACCGGCTGCAACAAGTGCTGTGGAACCTGCTCACGAACGCGATCAAGTTCACGCCGAAGGGCGGTAACGTGCAGGTGCTGCTCGAACGTGTGAACTCTCACCTTGAGATCAGCGTAATCGACACGGGCGAGGGGATCAGACCGGAATTCCTGCCGTACGTGTTCGATCGCTTCCGGCAGGCGGATGCGTCGATTACCCGTCGCCACGGCGGGTTGGGCCTCGGACTTAGCATCGTCAAGCAACTCGCCGAACTGCACGGCGGTTCGATTCGCGTCAAGAGCATGGGCGAAGGGCACGGCTCGACATTCATCGTGTCGCTCCCGCTGACGGTGACTCAGCCGGAAACGCAACAGGAAGCCGACCGGCGTCATCCGACAGCAGGCGGTAACGTTCCGAGACTTCAGATCGACATGTGCGCCGACATCGCAGGGGTGAAGGTGTTGGTCGTGGACGACGAACCAGACGCGCGCGCGCTCGTGAAGCGGCTGCTTGAGGACTGCAAAGCTGTGGTGTACACGGCGGCGACGGCAGCCGAGGGGTTGGAGAAACTTCGGGCCGAACGTCCGGACGTGCTGCTTTCCGACGTGGGGATGCCGACCAGTGATGGCTACCAGTTCATGCGGCAGGTGCGCGTGCTCCCTGAGGAGCAAGGCGGCAAGACGCCCTCACTGGCGCTGACTGCCTACGCCCGTGCCGAAGACCGAATGCAGGCCATCCGTGCGGGCTTCCAGATGCACGTGGCAAAGCCGGTCGAACCCGCCGAGTTGATCACGATGGTCGCGAGCCTCGCTGGTCGTGGCTGAGGCTCGCACGATACACGGGTACAGTTGGAGCCCGTTAAAGATTCTCGGCCATAAGCGCCGATTCTTGAAGGAGTTGAACATTCGATCGTCGTGATGCCGCTCCGTTGCAGGTGCTGGCAGTGTGGTAACATGCGCGCCACTGGGAGCTGGAATAGGAACGACAGACACCATCGTCGCGGATGATTTGATGCGTTACCTGCCCGCGTGCGGGTATGAGGCCTCCTTGCTGCGGCGCGAGCATCCGTTCCAGCACGGGGGACAGACCCGTGCAGTCGCGTGGGCCGCCTTCTCGCAAGTTCCGCCAGATGCTCGCTCCGCTTGCTTGGCTGCAACCGATTTCCCAACGGGATTCGCTGTAACGGACGCCGAGACATTTCGCGGTCTCGGAGCGCCGACGCTGTTCGCGTGCTCCGGCAATCGCATGTTCTGGTTTCAGCACGAGGTCGGCGGTAGCCGGCTGCTCGACACGATTGAATCGCGACACCTTCCCAATTTTTTCGACGAACGTCGAGCCGAATTTGCCCCGCAGCGAATCTATCGCGCAAAAACATCAGCCAAATTCGATGCCGGTCGGCAGCTCGATTTCGTCGATTTCGGGCTGATGCCGATCCTCGAACGCGAGACAGGTCAGCGACTCGGCGAAATGGTCGAGTCGTTGTTGTCCGTAGTGCACGAGTCGATGCCGGACACCAAGCCTTCGAAGCAGTTCGCGAGATGGCTGTTTCAATCGGCCTTCTGGCTGCTTGCCGCTCGGCTATTGCGCGACAAAAGCGTGCCATCTTTTAAGAACGTCAACGTGGGAGATCCGGACGACGTGTTCGACCGTGTCGCTCGCCACTACGGTGCCAATGCACCGGTTATCTCCTCGGCAAAGGAACGCGCGGCAATCGCTGCCGCCGCAAGCCGCGCTGCCGCGTTCCCATCGCTCGGGAACGTCACCACGGAATCACTTGCGTACGTTTACGAGAACACACTCGTCTCGAAGGACACGCGGGAAGCACTCGGTACACACAGCACGCCACCTTGGCTTGTCGACTATGTCATGTGGCAATTGGCGCCGTGGATTGAGGAGCTAGCGCCAGACGCCCGCCACATTCTGGAGCCCGCGTGTGGCCATTCGGCTTTCCTTGTTGCGGGTGTGCGTCTGCTGCGAGAGATGTACGACGGCCCGTCCGACGACAAGTCACGACTGCGATACCTTCGCGACCACATTCACGGTGTCGAAGTGGACGACTTCGCACGCGAGATCGGGCGGTTGTCCCTTACGCTCGCCGACGTCCCTCATCCGAACGGCTGGAATCTGACGGCCGCAGACATGTTTGCTGGCAATGACTTGGCACGGCAGGTCAAGCGCGCCGGAGTCGTGCTCTCGAACCCACCTTTTGAAGACTTCACCGCTGCCGAGCTTCGACACTACAAGCGCCTACCGGGCCTCGGCATAGGCCACCTGAACAAGGCAGTCGAAGTCTTCGCAAGGACGATCGACAACCTTCCGGAGGGCGGTGTCTTCGGACTCGTCGTGCCGCAGCTTGTGCTGAATGGCAAGGGGGCTCGCCAGCTCCGCGACCGTTTGCTTCGGCAGTACGAGCTACGCGAAATATGTCTGCTGCCGGACAAAGTCTTCGAGAATTCCTCCGTGGAAACGGCGGTACTTCTTGGGCGTCGACGCCAACCCTCCATCCAGACCAGCGTGTATTACCGTCGAGTGCGCGAGTGGGACATGTCGGCCTTCGTCGAGCGTCTTGAGGCATCGTCCGAAGCGAAAGTGCCGCAATCGGGTTTCCTGCTCTCCGCAGATTTGAGCCTGAAGTTAGCGGATTTGCAGGAAGTCTGGGATGCATTAAAGACCCTTCCGAGATTGGGCGACGTTGCCACGGTGCAGAAGGGTTTCGAGTTCAAGTCAAAGTCCGAATTGGACGGCCGAGTAGTCACGTCGAGCAAGCGTCATACTGGTTGGAGGCAGGCCGTGCTCCGTGCCGACGACGAATATCCGATCGTGCGTCTGCCGACGACGGCTTGGATTGACTACTCGGCGGAAACGCTCCGAGAACGCGGTGGTGGAGCAAAGCCGGGACACCCTCAGGTCATCATCAATTACGCGCCAGTTTCTCGGAAGCCGTGGAGGTTGAAAGCAGCAGTCGATTCGACTGGCATTCCTGTCGCCAGCCGCTTTGTCGTGTGTCGACCAAAGGGTTTGGACTTAACGCTGGAACTGCTCTGGGCGATTCTCAACTCGCCGGTAGCCAACGCTTACGCGTTCGCGACTTCGGGAAAGCGCCAGACGCTTCCGAAGGAGTGGCGTCAGTTCCCGATGCCGAATCTGTCAAGCGATGACGCGATTGCGATCAGCAATGCGGCGAAACGATATCGGGAGACTGTTCAATCGAAAGACAGCGCCTTTTTCGGAGGGGCCGACGATGCAGCGGTCCGCGATGCGTTGATGGCGCTGGACGCTGAAATTCTCCGCGTCTACGACCTCTCGCCGCAATTGGAGCGAAAACTGCTCGCGCTGTTCGAGGGTGTTGAACGCGTTGGCGTTGGATGCAAGTTCAGCAGTTATCCGCTGGGTAGCGAGGCGTCGCATCTCCCATTGTACCTTCGTCTTCTTCTAAGTCGATATCAGGAACTAGCGGCTGCTAAGCTGGCGAACAAGCTGGGGAAAAGCGAGGGTGATGAGCTGCTCGCGATTCAAACCGCGTTTGACGCGTACGAAAGTCGACTCGATGGCGTTCATCCATTCCGTGAGTGGCTTCGCTCTTTCGACCGTCGAAACGCGACAGCTCGCGCAAAGATCGAAGCGCTTGAATCGCGCGTTGCGGGACGTCGTGCCGGCGGCAAAAGGTAGTCGCACCCATGATCCTTCATCGCCGCGATAATCCACCGAAGTACGCGGAATATGGCCGTTACAAGCCACTGCTCCGCGCGGACTTCTGTTATCGCTGCGGCTACTGTCGCACGCACGAATCCACCTTCGGCTCCGTCCGGAACATGACGATAGACCATTTCCGACCGCGCTCCCGATTTCCAAGGTTAGCCGCGGAGTATTCGAACCTGCACTACTGTTGCAGCGAGTGCAACACCTACAAAGGCGATCGCTGGCCTACCGACGACGAGCTTGCAAACGAACATCGATTCATCGACGCGTGCGTCGACGACGTTGACGACCATTACGAATACGTCGACTTAGTTATTAAACCTCGTACGAGCCCCGGCGAATTCACCGCGGCGGTGCTGCGACTTGACCGGCCCATGCTTTTGACTCGCCGTCGGGCGATCGCAGCTCGGCGAGCAGAGATTGCTGTCATGCTCGATCGAATCGAGCGCATACGCATCGCCGCAGTCGAAGACCCTGGGACATTACTTGATGTCGATGCCGTCCGCGCAGATGTCCTGGATCAACTTCACGCGCTTGATAACCCTTCGCCTTTGACGTCGTGAAATGAATACTAACGGTCAGGGGATTGGTGGGCCTTCTGGGCGCATGCGCAAGAACGCGTACTTTCGATCTTGAACTGCCTTGAATCGGTAGTCCAGATACTCGACGAACACTTCCGGAATGTCGCGACTGATGCCCACCAGGACGCGTAGCTCTTGAAGGTCGAGGACATGCAATCGCGCGCCAGATTTCTCAGAACCGGCCAAGAGCTGACCGCAAATCCCCTCCCAATCGAGAGCCGGCAGCATCTCCGACACCATGACGACGGCATGTCGATGCGGATTGAGAGGAGAAGCCAATGTGAGGACTTTGCCTGTTTTCGTAAGCAGCGGCAAACCCGCGGTTAGATTCTTTATTGCGCCCACGAGCTGATCGATGCCCTTGTCGATCTGCTTCTGGACACTCTTTGCGCGCCGTGCAGTGGTTCTCTCTAGGCTCGTAGTAAGAATCGCAGCCGTTTTCGCTTCAAAGAGGCATTGGCCACTTTCACTTACTGCGAGGATGTCGGTCAATTCCCGTTGGTCCACCCCTTCTTGGACTTGGGGTGAATGAAACAGTTGCGCGCCGAATAGGTTCTCTAGCAGATGCCAAGTGGACTGCTCCAGTCCGTGACCTTCGTCAGGGTCATCCAGTGAGAAATCAATCACGTCGTCTTGGCCGATCGCACTCAACTTTATCGTTTCAAAGCCGTGGAGTGTAAGCCCGACCTTTACACGTGTCGGCGCGTGATTAGATGCAATTGCGATAGTTGGATCTTCTAAGCCTTGAACCTCGTCCAGTACCTCAGAAAGAAGCTGTGTCCACGGTCCCGTATATCTCTGCTTCGCAGAGGCAACTAGCTTCATGGCCTTGGGTGCGCCTAGAGGATCAAGTGTGCACAACGCGCGAGCTACGGGCCGACTCAGCTCATCGAAGAAAATCATTAGCGTCTCGCGGGAGCGAAGGATATTCTCGATCGCTAGCTGCTCTTCACCATGCCTGAGCACGCCCGACAGCATGAGCGGCGATTCCTGGTCATCAGCAATCGTCAGCGTGGTCGCGATCACGGTTCCGTCTCGGATT
>JANOBD010000127.1:0-139443 GCA_031411495.1 Phycisphaerae bacterium
GACATCGTCCCGATCGGCCGACATTTCTTCCTCCGGGCGCCCTCCCGTAGAGTGAATCGCAATGACGTCCGCCCGGGACGATGTCTCAGCGTTAGCGATGTGGGGTGCCCCGGGGCAGGTACGCCTGACCCGCGATCGAGCAGCGCGGGTCAATGGGTACATTGCCCCGGGGCACCCAAATGAGCTTGCTTCAATCCATCGGCACCAGCAAGATCGGCGTCGGCAGGCAGCTCGCGCCCGGCGGCGTGTAGGTGATTTCGATCTCGACCGGCTCGCCCGTCTTCGGCAGCTCGTACTTCTGCAGCATCACCGCGTTCGGGATTGACTTGAACGACTCCTTCTCGCGCGGCGCGAGCACCACGCCGGCCGGCAGCACGCCCTGGTTGACGCGAACGGCGAGGCTGGTGAACTGACACCACTTGTTATCGCCGCGATTGCTCGCGACGAGCACGGCCAGCGATTTGCGGTTCGTGGTCTTCGCCTTGAGCTTCAGGTGATAGACCGTGCCGTAGTTCCCCTTGTTGGCGATCGGCTCGGCCGGTTCGAGGGAGTCGCGTCCGGTGATCCATGGGTCGCGCTTGCCGTCCGCGATGACGATCTGCGCGACGCCTTGTGCGGTGTCGTAGACAGGCGATTCGGTCGCCTGCGCAACGGCGAAGACCGAAGTCGAAAACAGCCCGCGGCCCGCGCCGCTGGCGACCTGCCCGGTCAACTTGCGCGGCAGCTTGTAGAGTGAATCGACCTTGCTCACCGGATCATTCGCGCCGAGCTGGGCGACGGTGATCTGTGCCGGCTGATCGATCGTGAACTCGTACCAGCCGTGGACGAGGAAATCGCGCTGCGCGACCGGCGCCGCGAGATCGTGATCGATCTCGCCGCGCTTGGGGATGACGACAGGCGCGGCATCGGCGTGCGAAGTTTCATCGACCATCGCCTGCATCACCCCGCGGGCCATTCGTTGGTAGTCTCCGCCAGCGGGCGCGGCCGCGCTTCGCGTCATGACGAGATTCAGCGGCTTGGTGCCGAGGTTGTCGATGAGCGCGACGATCCGCTTCGCGCCCGAGCCGTCGGGAATGTTGGGCACGGGCACGTGGTAGACGTAGAGACGCACCAGCCCGGGCTCGACGCGCTCGCTCATCGCGATGCCGTCGCCGGTGCGGAAGTACTCGGGCATGTCGGAGAAAAGGAATTGCGGCTGCACATCTTCGGCTTTCACGACGACGGGCAGGATCGGAACCTCCGCGAGCGAAGCGAGATCGGAGACGACTTCATCCCCTTGCCCTGCGCCTCGAAGTGCAGCCTGAAACGCATCGGCCGGCGAATCCGCGATTGCCAGACGGGTGAGAGCGAGAAGTGCGGCGCAAGAGAAACCGGCGAATAGTGAAATCGATGGTTGCATCGCGATGGGATGATACCGAAACGAAACACCGCACACACCGGCGGGTTGCATCGCACCTCACACGCGTGTTACGCAAAGCAGCTCTGCGAGGAGGTGACCTATAGCCCAGGGGCGAGGCAGCTGCGCGCGGGCGAACCCTGAACCGACCACACGCGGCGTCACTTGCTTGCGGTGCGATGTCCCAAATCGTCCCCTAAGGTCCCGGAACCCAACCGACCCGCCTACCCATGTTTCGGGCAGCGGATTCAGGTCGCGGCCCGAGGAGCCAAAGCGCGAGCGGCACGGCAGACGTTCCGCCATGCCGCTCGCCGTTCTGCAACGCTCATGGCCCGATCACTTCATCGCTGCCTGCTTATTCACCTGTCCCTCGGCGATCTTGGTCAGGAGTTTGTCCGCGCGGCCTTCTTCGTCGAGCGTCATCTGCAGCAGGTCGACGATGCGGTTGAGGCCGACAGTCTGTGCGAGCGTGCGGAGCGTGCCGTACGCCGCCATCTCGTAATGTTCGACGCGCTGGGCCGAAGCAATGAGCGCGGCATCCTTGACCGCCGGATCGCCGGTGGCGTTGATTGCCTCGCCGCCTTCCTTGATCAGGCCCTTCATCGCAGGGCACGTGGTGCGATTGGGTTGTTTGTTGATCGCCTGGAACACCTGCTCGAGGCGCTGCGCGTGCCCGCGCGTCTCGGCGAGGTGACTGGTGAATGCGGTGCGGAGATCCGGGTTCGAAGCGGCGCTGGCCATCTTCGGCAGCGCTTCGACGAGTTGGAGTTCGGCGTCGTAGACATCTTCCAGCTGGTGAGTGAAGAGATCGTCGAACGATTCGAGAGATTCACTGAATAAACCCATGAGAAACCTCCATCGAGTATGAATGACATGGCGGAAAGCCATTCCCGCGAAAGAGGTGAGCGTACAATTTCTCTTCGAGGCTCGCAGATGGGTAAAACGCTGTAGCGGGTATGCGAAATTGTCCGTCGGTGGGATGGAGTGGAACTTTGACCGACGTGCCGCGTCGAAGAATGGCAGGAGAAATTCATGCTGAAAACGAAACTGATCCTCGCGTCCCTATTCCTTGCCGGCTCCGTCTACGCCGCCGACCCCGAGCCCGGCGTCAGCCTCACCGTTTATTCCTCGGCCGATCCCGCGCAGTTCGATCCCAAGCAGTACCTGCAGATGCTCACGCAGAACCCGTACTACGCCCAGCAGATGCCGATGCCCGGCTACGGCGTGGTGCGCGATGTCCGGAAGCTCAAGATCGGCGCGGACGCGTCGGAACTCCGCTTCACCGACGTCGCGGCCGGCATCGACCCGACGACGGTGTCGTTTCGTTCCTTCACCGACCCGGCCGCGAGCGTGCTCGAGCAGAACTTCGAGTTCGATCTCGTGAACTCACAGAAACTGCTGAAGCGCTACGTCGACAAACTCGTCTCGGTCGATGTCTCGGTCGGCGAAGGAAAGACCGAAACCGTCATCGGCACGCTGCTCAGCGCCGACAGCGGCCTGATCATCAAGGACCAGAAGAGCAACGAAGTCCGAATCATCAACAGCTACACCGGCATCCATCTCGCCGATGCGTCGAACCTCATCACCAGGCCGACGCTGGTCTGGAACATCGACTCGAAGAAGGGCGGCGACCAGACCGTCGAAGTGAGCTACCAGACGGACGGCATCACCTGGCGGGCGGACTACTCGCTCATCCTCAACGCGGAAGATACGAACGCCGATGTCTCGAGCTGGGTGACGCTCTTGAACCTCTCGGGCGCGAGCTATCCGAACGCATCGCTCAAACTCGTCGCCGGCGATGTGCAGCGCATCCAGCCCCAGCAGAATGCGTACGGCGGCTACAAGCTCGCCGCACGCGAGATGGACGCCTCTGGCCCCGCGGGCTTCGCCGAAAAATCCTTCTTCGAATATCACCTCTACACGCTCGGCCGAAAGACCACGATCGAGCAGAACGCCACCAAGCAGATCGAACTCTTCGCGCCCAAGCCGGACGTGCCGGTCGAGAAAGTCTTCGTCTACTACGGCGTGCCCGAGTCGCGCTACTGGTCCTACGGCGGCAGCCCGCAAAACGATCGCAACTTCGGCACCGAGACCAACAAGAAAGTCGATCTCTACGTCCGCTTCAAAAACTCCCAGCAGCAGGGCCTGGGCATCCCGCTGCCCGCGGGGCGCGTGCGCGTCTACAAGCGCGACGAGGCAGACGGCAACGTCGAGTTCGTCGGCGAAGACACCATCCAGCACACGCCCAAGGACGAAGAGGTCCTCATCAAGCTCGGCAGCGCGTTCGACATCGTCGGCGAGCGCAAGCAGACCGACTTCCAGGAAGACGTGAAGGGCCACTGGATCACCGAGAGCTTCGAGATCAAGCTCCGCAACCACAAGACGACGCCGGCGACGGTCATCGTGAAAGAGAATCTCTACCGCTGGTCCACCTGGCAGATCACGACCAGCAGCGCCAAGTGGGAGAAGCAGGACTCGCGGACGATCCACATCCCCGTCGACCTGAAGCCGGACGAGGAGAAGACCATCACCTACACGGTGAAGTATACGTGGTGAGGCGATGGAGCGGCGAACCGAAAGCGGGAACAAACGTGGCACGGGCCTCCGGCATGCAGTACTTCGTGCCGAATGCCCGTGACATGAACACCAGAACGTCGACGACCTTCTGCGCGTTGATCCGGCTCACATGAGGCTCACCCGCGCCGACGGCGCGCCGCGGCGCAAGAGAGCAGCAGCCCGAGTGAGCACGCCGGCTCGGGCACCAGCGAGCGGGCGAGCGACCAGTCTTCCGCAAAGCCGTTGCCGCCCGTTCCGGCCAGCAGGGAAATCTGCCCGCTGCTGAGGACGCGGTTGTAATTCTGCGCCAGGGAGAGCAGGTCGTCGAAAACGACCGCGCCGTCGTAATTGAAGTCGCCCGAGGTCCAGGTCATGTTGCTGAGCTGGCCGTAGTGCTGAGCGACCGCAAGGAGGTCGTCAAACGTGACCGCGCCATCCAGGGTCGCGTCGCCGTCGAAGGTCATGCGCACCAGCACGCTCGTCGCGTCGATCGTCATTCCGCCGAAGGTCTGCGGAAAGGTGGAATAGAGATCGCTGGCCAGACCGTAGCCGATGCCGAGGTCGCCGTCGTCGATGGGGACCGATCCGTAAACCGTTCCGCTGATGATGCCGTGCGTGCCGTGCCAGTTTCCGCCGTTGTAGCCGGCGACGAGTGCGGCGCGGACTGCCGCGACCGGGTTCGGGCCGGTCGGTGCGTAGTCGACGATGAGGCTCCCGTTGTTCAGGTCGAGCGCCGCGGCGTTGCCGTCGATCGAGAGCGCGTCAACCTTGAGCGTGCGCCGGACGCCTGTCGGTGTGCCGACGTTGAAGCGTGCCACGCCGGTCAGGTTGAGGGTTGCGACGTTGAGCGTACCGCCGGTCCAGTTCATCGCGCCGTCGCCGCCCGCGGACGAGCCGACGATGAGGGTGTTGGCGGTCAGCGTTCCGCCCGAGAGGGTCGCCCGGCCGACGCCCGCGCCGGCGGTTGCGGTCGCATCATTGCCCACTCCCAGAACAGTGACGCCCACGTTGCCGTTGGTCTGTGCGTAGGTACCGACCTTGCCGCCGGTGATGCCGAGTTTGATCCTGGGAGTCCTCACCGTCCCGCCGTTGACGAACATCGCCCCATCGTGCAGGTATCCGCCGACCATGGCGCGGTTGAGCACCGGGTCTTCGCCGGCGGGTGGGTTCTGGTCCAGCACCGTGACCGACCCGCCGTTGACGGTCAGGTCGTTAAGACTAAGTCCCCCGCCGACGGTGACGCTGGCGGTTCCGCTGACGGTCATGTCGCCGGAACCGCCGTTGACATCGCCCAGCAGAACCGTGTCCGCGTAGAGCGTGCCGCCGCTGATGATCGCGTGTCCGGTTCCGCTGCCACCGGTCAACGTCGCATCGTTCCCGACGCCCAGGACGCCGACGGTGACGGTGCCGCCGGTCTGGGAATACGTGCCGACCTTTCCCGCGGTGATGCCCAGTTTGATTTTAGGGGAGGAGACGAGGCCCGCGTTGACGGTCATCGCGCCGTCGCGGAGGTAACCGCCGACGATGGATCGGTCCAGGACGGGATCCTCGCCAGCGGGAGGGGACTGGTCGAGCACGGTGAGCGTTCCGCCGTTCATCGTGACGGAATTCGTAGAAAGCCCTCCGCCGACCTTGACGGTGGCGGTGCCGCTGAGGGTCATTTCGCCGCTGCCGCCGGTGGTGGAGCCGAGGAGGATGGTATCGGCATTGAGGGTACCGCCGGAGATGTCGTAGCGGGCATTGCCCGCGCCGCCGGCGAGGGTGCCGTTGTTGCCCGCGCCCAGCACGTCGACGGTGACGGTGCCGCCGGTCTGCGTGACCTGGGCGCTGTTGCCGGGGGTGGAGCCGAGATTGAGGTTGCCGCCGAGCACGGTTCCGCCGGAGACGTTGAACGCGCCGGCGTCGAGGGTGGTGCCATTGGCGAGGGTGACCGAGCCGCTGGGCGTGTTGACGACGCCGTTGCCGCTGACGGAATAGATGCGTCCCGCGAGGTTGAGCGTGCCGCCGTTGTTGGTGATGACGCCTTCGTTGCGGATGTTGTCGGCGGGCGTGCTGCCGATGGAGAGGGTGGCGCCGCTGCCGAGCGTGACGCTGCCGCCGGCCCAGACGATCAGGCCGGTGCCGGCGTTGAACGTGCCGCCGTTGAGGTTGAGGATGGCAGAGCCGCCGGGGTTGGCGGCATCGCCGCCGACGATGGTTCCGCCGCTGACCTCGACCGTGCCGCTGTTCATCACGAAGAAGCCGGCCGATCCGGCGGCATTGCCGAGCATGAACAGGCCGTTGTCGAGGACGCGGAGCGTGCCGCCGTTGGCGAACATCGACGCGCTGCCGCCAAAGCCGAGTTGAACGTTTCCGTGCACGTTCAGTTCGGACGTCCCGTTGAGGTAATAGACGCTGGAGGTGCCGACATTTCGACTCATCAACAGGCTGCGCTTGGCTTCGGAGGAACCGATGTTGATGGTGCCGCCGGAGTGTTGGACGTTGCCATAGCCGCTGATGCCGACGCTCATATTGCCGGTGGAGTTGATGACGGAAGCGCCGTTGAGCGTGAGATAACCCGAGCCGGAGGCGCCGACGGCGAGCGGGCCGTTGAAGGAATCGCCGGTGAGATTGAGCGTGGCGTCGTTCAGGGTGTAGGCGCCGATGGAATTGACGGCTTGGCCGATGGCGAGGACGTTGGAGACGGTGAGGGACCCGCCCGTCTGCGTGACGCCGGCACTGAAGCCGCCAGAGCCGCTGAGGATGAGAGATTCGAGGCCGGGCATGCCATAGGCCGGCGTGTTGAGCTGGACGAGCTTATCCTGATCGCCTGGCGCGATGACGACGCCGTCGCCGGCGACAGGCACCCCGGCGCCGCCGGCCCCGCCTGCCGTAGCGCTCCAGTTTGCCGGATTAAACCAGTCATTCGGTGCGGAACCGACGTAATACTTCGTCCCCGCGGACGCGGAGGAGGCGGCAAGAATCGCCGCGGCACACGTGAGAGCCGCCCGAGACGCGGGGCGCACGCTCGTCGGCGGCAAGACGGTAGAACTGAACGTTGTGCGTACATCGTTGCGCATGGCAATCCCTTCCTGTTTGACTCGACGTGGAACAAGACTTGGCGGACCGACGAGAATCCGAAATCGGCGGGCGAACGCCGCCAAAGGGAGACGAAATTCTCGATCTGCGCAAAAACCCATCGCCGGGGTGCACGGAGGTACCTCCTTGGCGGCATACCATCGAGTCGTCTTCAGAAGGGGCACGAATTTCAGACGACAGGGCGGGCGGATTCTGGAAATGGAGCCTGGGACCTACACGGCAGAATGCAAAAATGAGTCAGCCGCGGCGAATGGGTCGCCGCGGCCGACTGGGCGTAGTTGAATCCCTCTTCACGTATAGAGGGCCGTCGTCTGAATCAATACCGATAGTGATTCGGCTTGTACGGGCCTTCGACCGGGACGCCGATGTAGTCGGCCTGTTCCTTCGAGAGCTTGGTGAGCTTCACGCCGAGCTTGTCGAGGTGGAGACGCGCGACCTTCTCGTCGAGGTGTTTCGGCAGGACGTAGACGGCCTTGTCGTACTTGCCTGCGTTCTGAGCCAATTCGATCTGGGCGATCGTCTGGTTGGTGAACGAAGCGCTCATCACGAAGGATGGGTGACCCGTCGCGCAGCCGAGGTTCATCAGCCGGCCTTCGGCGAGGATCAGCACGCTGTGGCCGTCCTTGAAGGTGTACATGTCGTACTGCGGCTTGATGTTCAGACGCTTGACGGTGCCGGCTTCTTCGAGCTTCTCGAGCCCGGCCATGTCGACTTCGTTATCGAAGTGGCCGATGTTGGCGACGATCGCCTTGTCCTTCATCTTGGCCATGTGATCGGAGGTGATGATTTTGTAGTTGCCGGTGGTGGTGATGAAGACGTCCGCGTAGGAGAGCGTGTCCTCGAGCGTGAGGACCTGATAGCCCTCCATCGCGGCCTGGAGCGCACAGATCGGATCGATCTCGGTCACGATGACGCGAGCGCCCTGGCCCTTGAGGCTCTGGCAGCAGCCCTTGCCGACGTCGCCGTAGCCGCACACGACGGCGACCTTGCCGCTGAGCATCACGTCGGTGGCGCGGAAGAGGCCGTCGATGAGCGAGTGACGGCAGCCATAGAGGTTGTCGAACTTGCTCTTGGTGCACGAGTCATTGACGTTGATCGCGGGGAAGAGGAGCGTGCCGGCCTTCTGCATTTCGTACAGACGGTGAACGCCGGTGGTGGTTTCTTCGGAGACGCCTTTGCACTTCTTGCCGGCGTTGGTCCATCGCTGCGGGGTTTCCTTGAGCGTCTTGGCGAGCAGCGCGAGGATGACCTTATATTCCTTGTTGTCGGTCGAATCTTGGGAGGGAACCTTGCCGGCGGCTTCGAACTCGGTGCCCTTGTGGATGAGGAGGGTGACGTCGCCGCCGTCGTCGACGATCTGGTCCGGGCCTTCGCCGTTGCCGAAGTCGAGGGCGCGGTCGGTGCACCACCAATATTCTTCCAGGGTTTCGCCCTTCCAGGCGAAGACGGGGACGCCAGCGGGATTCTCAGGCGTGCCCTTGGGGCCGACGACAATCGCGGCGGCGGCGTGATCCTGCGTGCTGAAGATGTTGCACGAGCACCAGCGGACATCCGCGCCGAGTTCGACGAGTGTTTCGATCAGGACGCCGGTCTGAATCGTCATGTGGAGCGAGCCGACGATCTTCAGGCCCTTGAGCGGCTTCTTCGCGCCGAACTCGGCACGGCAGGCCATCAGGCCGGGCATTTCCTGCTCGGCGAGCATGAGTTCCTTGCGTCCCCAGGCGGCGGCTTCGGCAAAAGCCTTCGGATTGTCGAGATTGGCAACGGCGAACTCGAGCTTGCCCTTGGTGGTGGACTTGGTTTTGGGCGATGCGACGGCTGACGACATGTGCAGACTCCTGAAAAGCTTGGATTTCTAAGATATCGGACGCATTCATCCATCCATCCGGATGAACGGCTGAATACTAGCCGCGCGTCGACCGCTTGTCGACGCCGCTCTCCTTGTTTTCGACTGATTGATCACTCCGGTTCCGTGGTTCTCGCGAATCGGTGCCGTCCGCCAGCAAACAGACAGACGATCTTCATTTTCTTTCATTCTGAAAGATTCTGATTGCGACTTGCCATTTTCCCGTTAGATTTCGTGAAATCGGAGAGGATGAATGACAAGATCGTGGATGGTTCTTCTGGCGGCGCGGGCACTCACAGTCTGCGCCGGTTTTCCGTCGGCGGTTCTGGCCGCCAACCAGACGCCTGACCTCTCGCCCATCCAGATCGGCTCGCCGTCGGCATTCGTCGCGACCATTCAGCCGCCCCTGGACTTCGCGACCAACTCGCTCCCCGCACTCCACTCGTTCGCCAACGCGACTCACTCTGTCGGCGGCCACCGCGAATGGCTGCTGATCGGCGGGCTGACCAACGGCCTGCACGACCTCGGCGGCGGCGGGTTCGATGCGGCATCGTTCAACCAGTCCGTTTTCGTCGTCGATCCCACCACCAGGCAGGTCTGGAGCCGCTCGCTCGTCAACTCGGGCCTCTCCCAGGACCAGATCGACTCCATCGCCACTTCCAATGCCCAGTCCACTCAACTCGGCCAGACGCTCTACATCGCCGGCGGGTACGGGCACTACACCGACCCGATCGGCGACCTCTACTACAAGACGTTCGACCGCCTGACCGCGATCGACGTGCCGGGCATCATGAACTGGGTGAAGACCGGGACCGGAGCCGCGAGCGCGAACCTCCGACAGATCACCGATCCGATCCTCCGCGTCACCGGCGGCGACCTGCTCACCACCGCCAACGGCCGGTCGCACCTCGTCTTCGGGCAGGACTATCCGGATGCCTACGAACCGCGCCTCAACGGCGAATACACCAGGCAGGTGCGCAGCTTCACCATCGCCGACGACGGCACGAATCTCGCGCTGAGCAATCTCGTGGCGCACGCGAGCAACCCCGATTTTCGCCGCCGCGACCTCAACGTCGTCCCGATTCTCGACAAGGTGAACGGGCAGATCGTCGAGAAGATCCAGGCGCTTTCCGGCGTCTTCACGCCGAGCTTCGGCGCGTGGACCGTCCCCGTCACCATCGACGACCAGGGCCTTGCCACCGAGCCCGATCCGACGAGCCCGACGACGTTCAAGCAGGGCATGAACGGCTATCACTGCGCCACCGTCGGTCTCTACTCCGCGCAGCGCGATGAAATGCACACGCTCCTGCTCGGCGGGATTAGCTACCAGTTCTACAATCCCGTGACGAACCAGATCGAAAACGATCCGAACCTGCCGTTCATCAACGACTGCACGGATGTCGTGATCGATGCAGAGGGGCACATGTCGCAGCGCCTGCTCTCGACGACGTTTCCTCAGATCCTTTCGCCGACCACGAACCAGCCATACCTGCTCGGCGCAGAGACGCAGTTCTTTCTCGCCGACGGCGTCGCGATGTATGGCAACGGCGTGATCGATCTGGATGCGCTGACTGCGCCGACCTTGATCGGCTATCTCTTTGGCGGCCTCGCGGCCGTACAGCCCAACGGCGGGCCCACGGTCGGATCCAACGCGCTCATGCCCGTCTGGATCTCGCCAATCGTTCCAGAGCCGACGGGCCTTTTAGCACCACTGATCGCGCTGACCCGCATCGCGCGATCGCGCCGATCGGCGTGATGGATTTGCATCGAGGAGGAACAGGTAATGAAAACAGCTCTGCCCCGTTCGGTTGTCGCTCTGGCACTTGCATCGGCCACGGTCGCTTTCGCCGGCGATTACCGCGTCGAGCGTGTCGCATCGGGACTGAATCAGCCCAACTTCCTCACACAGGCGCCGGGCGACCCGAGCAGCGTCGTGTACTACACCGAGCGAACCACGCCGCCTACGGATGGGTCTTATGACATCCAGAACTTCTCGAAAGTGAATCACATGGGCCGGGTCGTTCGTTACGACCAGTCCACCCGGACCAAGACGGTCGTGCTGGACTTATATGATCGAAAGGTCTTCCAGGACGACGGGCTGCAGACCGTCGCGTTCAGTCCGGACTTTGCCGCCAATGGGAAAATGTATGTAGTCAGTTCGACGTACACCGGCACGCAGGCGTTCGGTTCCAACGGGACCGGGACGCAGCCGGTCGCGCTCAATCGCGTCGAAGAATACACCGTCAATGTCGCCAACCCGTCCGCCGCGACGACGACGCTCTCGCGCACGATCCTGAGCTACACCAACAGCGTCGGCAATAACCACACGATCGACTGGGCCGGGTTTGATCCGACTGCCGCAGGCGCGGAGCGCAACTATCTCTACATCAGCACCGGCGATGGCGCGTTCGGAAACGCCTACAACGGCGGCGCGGTCAGCAACGGCCGACCTTCGCAGAATCCGGCGAGCGTTCGCGGGAAGATCCACCGCGTCGACATCTCCGGCGGCGACGACTATCCCGCCGACGTCAACAAGAACTTCGCCATTCCCGCCAGCAACCCGATCCCTGCCTACAACGCCGCCCATCCCGCCACTCCCATCTCCGGTCCGGGTGAGATCTTCACCACCGGCATGCGCAACGTCTATCGCATGAGCTTTGACCGCGCCAACGGCGACATGTGGATGGGAGACGTCGGCGAGAACTCGTGGGAGGAAATCGACTTCCTCAAGAAGAACGCCAACACCGGCGCCACCCGCGGCCCGATGGACTTCGGCTGGCCGCAACTTGAAGGCACGGCCAACAGTCCGATCGGCGACGCGCCACACACGATGGTCAACCCCTTCACCGGCGTCACCAGCACCAATCCGGTTCGAGTCTATGACCACTCGTTCGGCAGCGCCGTCATCGGCGGACACGTGTACCGCGGTCCCGTGGCCGAGTTGCAAGGCCAGTATTTCTACTCCGACTTTCTGCGCGGCTGGGTGCAGAAGCTGAGCTTCGACCGCAACACCGCCGAGGCGAGTTTCAACGGCGCCAACGGCACGGTCACGGACATGACGGCCAACTTCAACTCGCTCATCTTCGACGCCGCCGACAACACCTACACACTCGCCGGCGTTGGCGACGCGTTCGGGCTCGATCACATTGTCTCGTACGGCGAAGACGCCAGCGGCAACCTCTACATCATCGATTTCGGCGGGACCGCCGGTGACGGCGGATTCGGCAACGCCACCGGCGAATATCCCGGCAACGGGCGCGGCGAGATCTTCCGCATCGTCCTCAACGGGGACGTGAACCACAGCAACACGCGAACCGTCGCCGATATCGACCAGACCTTCGTCGCACGCACCGCCAACAGCACCAGCCGGCTCTACGACTTCGACAACAACGGCGCGATCAACTTCAACATCGGCCTCGCCAACAGCGATCTCGATTACCTCATCCACACGCTCTTTCATTCTCAGTACGGCGATACGAATCTCGACGGCAGGGTCGACTTCGACGATCTTCTGACCCTCGCCCAGCACTACAACACCACCGGGACACCCAGTTGGGCGCTGGGCAACTTTGACGGCACCGACGCGATCAGTTTTGACGATCTGCTCACGCTCGCGCAGCACTACGGGTTCGGAACCCTCACGCTTGGCGGCGCGAGCTTCGAGCACGACTGGAATGTTGCGCTGTCGATGGTGCCGGAGCCGACGGCGATTGTCGCGCTGCCTCTCGCCGCCGTCCTGCGACGTCGCCGATGAGCCGGATGCTTCATCGGTCACTTTGCCTCGCTTGCCAGGCGTGACCAAGGCACAGGATCGCTCTTCGCGTCGTAATTCACAGCCAATCCTGATACACCTCCGACCTTATGAACAACGACCCAACGATCGAACTGACCGACGCCCTCGCCGCCGGCGTGTTTCGCGCCGGGCTCAAGGCGGGCGTATTGAACTTAACCCGGCTCATCGAGTGGGCGGATCTTCAGATGGCCGCGCAGGCCGAACCGGCCACCTGGCTGATCGATCTGTCCATCGCGCAGCCGGACCAGATCAACGAGATCGTGGCGATGCTCCGTCCCGCGGCAGCTGGAGTGAGCAACGAAGTCATCGCCAAGGCGGGATTCGCGTTGGCGAATCTGCCGGCCGAGAAATCCGCAAAGTCTGCGGGCCGTCTCCTGCTCGGGCTGACTCAGTACGAGTTGCATTCAGAAGCCAGCGCCGACCAGGAAGAACTCAATCGGCTGGAAGAAGCCTTCACATCGGACGCGGAAGGGACGATCGAAGCCGTCTTCGCCTTCGCGGCCGCTCGACAGAACCCCGCGGTCCGCGCGTTCTTCGCGCCCGTCGTCTGGGACCTGTAGTTCGACCTTGCACTTCGTCGGCGGCGCCGATGGATCGCTGTCGAGTAACGCGGTTCCGGGTCGAAACGCTACGGGCCGATTCGTCTAGGCGTGGATCGGGCTTTGGCCAGGCTTTGACGATTCGAAATCATCGCCTCTTCTCCAACGACGAGCCGCCCGGAGCGTGTGTACAATCGCCTGCCAGTACACATGAGCAGCGGTGTGCATTCATTCTCCCGACGTCAGGCGATCTGGTCGTTGATCGCGCTCGGGGCTGCCGTCGGCGCGGGCATCATCACTTACAGCCTCCAGCCGTCGGCCGCACCGGTAATGGGTTCTGCGATTGCGGCGACGACGCCGAGCACCGCTCCCGCGGCGATCGCCGTCATCGTGTCCGAGGCGCGCGAGCTCAAACTCATCACCTGGAGTTTCGAAACCGAGGTCGATGCTCAGTCGATCAGCGACAAGTGGTACGGTGACTCGGTCGCCAGGGTCCGCGCTCCGGTGAAGTATCAGTACGGCGTCGATCTGGCGACGCTGAAAGACGATGAGGTGTTTCGCGACCCGACCACCGGCGCGATCACCTTCGTCGTCGCGACGCCGCAGCGACTTTCTTGCGAGATCGACCTGGAGCGCCTGGAAGAGAGTCTCAAGACCAGCGGCATCCGTTGGAAATCACGCAACCAGATCCAGCTCGACGAAACCCGCGCAAGGCTGGGGATGATCGCCAGGAATCTCGAACTTTCGCCCGGCGATGAACAACGCATGCGCGAAGCGAGCCGCGAGCAGATCGAGCGACATCTCAGGCAGGTGCTCGGACGACTCGATCCGGGGATCGTCGTGAACGTGCGGTTCGGGAAGTAGGGCATTTCCCGTTCGAGATTTCACCGCCGCTGGAATTGGCACGAGAGTTCGAGGATGGTCTGGACTCCTCAAGGAGAACCGATGTCCAACGTCCGCGGCCCGATCGACCTCAGCAAATGCGCTTATGCGAAACTCCAGCCGCTGCCGGATGCGGCGGTTCTTGACGGCGGCTTCGCCGGCGCGCGGCAGGCGGCGAATCGGCGCGTCTCCATCCCGCACGGTTACGGTCGACTCGAAGAGGCCGGCAACTTCCGCAACCTCCGCATCGCCGCAGGAAAGGAAACGGGCGCATTCACCGGCGGCTGGCCGTTTCAGGACTCGGACATCTTCAAGTTTCAGGAAGCGCTGGGATTCGAGATCGGGCGCGGCTCCACCGACGACTTGAAGTCGATGCTCACGACCAGCGCCGACCTCGTGGCCTCAGCGCAGGAATCGGACGGCTACCTCAACAGCTGGTATCAGATCAAGAGGGAAAAGCCGCACTTCAGCGTGCTGATTCACGATCACGAGATGTACAACGCCGGCCACCTGATGCAGGGCGCGGTCGCGGCGCACCGCAACGCGAAGCACGCGACGCTGATGAACGTCTCCATCAAGTTCGCCGACCTGCTTTACGAGCAATTCGGCCCGGGTAAGATCGAGGGCCTCTGCGGCCATCCGGAAATTGAAACCGCGCTCTTCGAACTCGCCCGCGAGACCGGCGACAATCGCTACGCCGAACTCTCCGCGCTCATGATCGATCGCCGCGGAAAGAGTCTCCTCGGCAAGCCGTGGATGCCGGACTACAACCAGGATCAGAAGCCCGTCCGCGAAGCCGATGAACTCGTCGGCCACGCGGTCCGGCAGCTCTATCTCAACGCCGGCGTGGCCGACTACTACCTTGAGACCGGCGAGAAAGCGCTGCTCGATGCACAGGTCCGGCTCTTCGACGATCTCGAGCAGCACAAGCTCTACGTCAACGGCGGCATCGGCGCGAAGCACGAAGGCGAGGCGTTTGGCAAACGGTTCGAACTCCCTAACGAAACTGCCTACTGCGAAACCTGCGCGCAGCTCGCCGGCTTCTTCTGGGCGTGGCGCCTGCTGCTGGCCACCGGTGATGGACGATATTCGGATCTCATGGAACTACTCTTCTTCAACTCGATCGTGAGCGGCGTGTCGCTCAAGGGAGACGAGTTTTTCTATGTCAACCCGCTCGCCACGCGCGGCGGCCACGCCCGCAAGAGCTGGTACCCGTGCGCCTGCTGCCCGCCGAACGTCATGCGGACACTCAGTTCGCTGGGCCACTACGTTGCAACGACCGATAGCACCGGACTGCAGATCCACCAGTATTTCACAGGCACGGTCGCGAATGACGGGTACGCGCTGCGCGTCGAGACGAACTACCCGTGGACCGAGTCGATCAAGATTCGCGTCGACGCTGCGCCCTCGGGCAAGGCGATCTCGCTGCGGATTCCGAGCTGGTGCGACGGCGCATCGATCAAGGTGAACGGAAAGAGACAATCGCTGCGTGTCGAGAACGGCTACGCCAAGCTCGAACACGCGTGGAAGCAGGGCGACGAGATCGAACTCACGCTGCCGATGACGCCGCGATGGGTCGAGGCGCATCCGGCCGTCGAATCCGTCCGCGGGCAAGTCGCGCTACAGCGCGGGCCGGTCACGTTCTGTGTCGAGAGCGTGGATCTGCCCGACGGGATCTCGCCCGACTGGCTCATCGTCGACCCATCGACCCCGGTCGCGATCGAAGAGAAGCCCGACCTTCTCGGCGGCATCGTGACCGCGCGCTTCGACGCACGCGCGCTCGATTCGGCGACGTGGTCGCAGCGGCTCTATCGCCAGGCCGGCGAAGCCAAGGCTGATCGCCGCGTGAACGTCTCGGCGGTTCCGTACGCGGTATGGTGCAACCGCGGGGCGGGCGCGATGCGCGTCTGGCTGCGCGGCGGCTGAGACATTGCGTCAAGTTGTTCATTGCACGAACACCCGGTGCGCGTTGTGATACGTCTGTGGAACTCCTCTCCATCGAACCCGCGCGGTACTACCCCTTCTCCATCGGCAAGTATGAAGTGAAGGCGGGCCTGTCGCGCTTCGGGAAAGATTTCGGCAACGGCAAGCGCGATCAGCTGCTTTTCCAACGCGACCGACTGGCGAATCAGTACCTCGATGCAAAGCGTGCCGCCCGCAAGCGAGACCTGTCGCGCTACTACGTCACGCAAGGCTTTGATGCGGACGTTCGCGACACCGTGTGCGACTTCATCGAAGCGCGACTGAAGTTCGAATACCCGGAGATGATGCGATCCGTCGCGTTGACCGGGCCGGACCGGTTCGACTCGCTGGCGATGCTCGTTCAGGAAGATCTGTGCGTCCTACGGGTCGAGCCCGACCGCAACTGGCTCGCCGCCGCGCATGTGTGCCTGGCAAATGGGTGGAGCCCGGTGGACAAGGTGGGCAAGGATTTCTTCGCGATCCATGAACCCGTAGCGCACATCGATCCCGTCAACGCCGCTGCGCAGGAACATGCGCAGGTGATGGCGCGCGCGGTGGATGGGCTGGTCCGCTTTGCGTGGGGGCTGCAGTTTCACGACGAGCTGGATAAGCATCCCGATCTGGCGAAGGAGCAGGAGAAGATCGAATCGCTGGATCACGCCCAGGTCCGCGTCGAGCGCCAGACGATGTGGGGCCTGCCCACCGCGAAGGCGGCGCTCTTCACGATCCGGGCGTACCTGTATCGGTGCGACCTGCTCACCAATGAGTTGAAGCATTCGCTGGCGAATGCGGTGGAGACGATGTCGCCGCAAAGCCGAGCATACAAAGGGCTTACCCGCTGGGCGGAACCACTCATCGACCGCATGAGAACCCCGGACTAGCCCATGGGATGCTTCCAGCGCCGACGGCGCGTGGCAGCCTGCCCTGACGAACGGCGTCGTCACGGCCCGGCTCGTGATTACCGTCTCTGGCAACTCGCTAGGCGGCGTCATTTGCTGTCGCAATCGAAATCGCGCAGCGCGCTGCTACACCCCGGGACTTTTCATTCTCCACCGTTACAATTCCCCGGTTCGTGCCAGGACCTTGGCTTTCCAGCCCGGCCACCCATGCCGCGGCTTTACTTTGGAGTCTCCCGAATGAAGCACCTCTTGATCGGATTTGTCGCAATGATCTCAGTTACCGGAAGCATGGCGATCGCCGTTGAATCGCCCGCGCCGCCCACCGCCGCGCCCATTCAGTTCGAGCGCGAAACGCTCGACAACGGACTTCGCGTCATCTACGCCCCAATGACCAACGCGCCTGCCATCCACGTGCGCGTCATGTATCACGTCGGCTCGCGCGATGAAGCGCCCAACCGCCAGGGCTTTGCCCACATGTTCGAGCACATGATGTTCCGCGGCTCGGCACACGTCCCGCCGGAACAGCACATGAAGCTCATCCAGGGCGTCGGCGGCGTGAGCAACGCGTTCACCAGTTTCGATCAGACAACCTACGTCAACACCATCCCGAGCAACCATCTCGAGATGGCCCTCTGGCTCGAAGCTGACCGCATGGCCTCCTTCAAGGTGAGCGATGAGATTTTCAAGACCGAGCGCAGCGTCGTGAAAGAGGAGTGGCGGCTCCGCTATGCCAACCAGCCGTACGGCAAGATGACCTCGGACATGCTCAATCTCATCTTCAAGGTGCACAACTACCGTTGGTCGGCCATCGGCGACATGGATCAACTCGCCGCCGCACAAGCGCCCGAACTCCAGGCGTTCCACGACCGCTATTACATCCCGAACAATGCGTGCCTGATCATCGCCGGCCAATACGACATCTCCCAGGCCAAGCAGTGGGTGCACAAGTATTACGGCTGGATTCCCAAGGGCGCGGACGTCGTTCGCGTGACCAAGCCGGAACCCGCGCAGAGCGAGCCACGGGAACTGACCGTCGTCCGCAAGGACGTCCCGTTCACCCGCGTGAGCATGGCCTATCGGAGCCCGGACTATCGCAGCGACGATAACCTCCCGATCGAACTGCTCACCTCGATCCTGGGCGATGGCCGTTCCAGCCGGCTCTACCAGGCGCTGGTCGCCAATGATCCGGTGGCGTCGAACGTCAACATGGGCATGTACCAGCTCGAGGACCCGAGCGTGATCGCGCTCGGCATCGGCGTGCTGCGCGACAAGGATTCGGCCGACGCGATCAGCCGCGCCAAGGCGGAGATCAAAAAGGTCATCGAGAACGGCGTCACCGAAGAAGAACTCGCCAAGGCCAAGACGCAGACCCGCATCTCGCTGGTTCGCACCCGCGCGACCGCCGAAAGCGTCGCCACGGTGCTCGGCGACGAAGAAGTCTTCGGCGGCGACGCGAATCGCGCCAACACCTACTTCGATCGGCTCTCAAAGATCACCGTTGACGACGTGAAGCGAGTCGCCCGGCAGTATTTGAAGGAAGACAGCCTGACGACCGTTCAGTATCAGCACGGCGACACGATGCCGCCGGACGCGACCCCCAATGTTCCGGCCGAGCCCGTAGCCGCCACTGCCGAGCCGCGCAAGGTCGATTTCCCCAGCGACTACCCGACCGCGCCGCCGATGAATAACGAGGCGCTCAAGGCCAGCTTTGCCAAGGGCGAAGTGCAGACGATCAAGGGCGTGCAGGTCATTACGATGACCGACAGCCGCCTGCCGGTGGTCAACGTGTCGCTCGTGCTGCGTGGCGGCGGCGATGCCGCAGCCGCCGAGAAAGAAGGCGTCGCTTCGCTCACCGCATCGATTCTCAACCGCGGCGCCGGTGGCAAATCGGCCGCTCAGATCGCCGAGGAACTCGAAAGCCGCGGCGTTTCGGTCAGCGCCAATGACGATGGTGATGTCACCCGCATCAACGCCTTCGGCATGAGCGACCAGATCGATTACGCCCTCGACATGATGAAGATCATCGCGCTCCATCCGGATTTCCCGGCGGACGAGTTCGCCAAGCTCAAGCGCCAATCGGCGCAGGGCCTGCTGGGCGCACTCAGCAACCCCGGCTCGGTCGCGGACCGCACGATGGATGAAGCCGTTTACGGCGAGAATCCGCTGGGCAAGCAGATGACGCTCAAGAGCCTCGAAGCGATCACCCTGGACGACCTCAAGGATTGGTACAAGAAGACGTACCGGCCGGAAAATGCGATCCTGGTGATCTCGGGCGCGATCGACACGCAAAGCGCCGGCGAACTGGCGAAGAAGCTGCTCGACGGCTGGGAAGCCGGCGCGCCCCCGCAAGCGAACTACGAGGTCCCGTTGCCGACGCAGCGCAAGATCATTCTCGTGAACAATCCGACCGGCCAGCAGGCGGTCGTCCGGCTCGCGCTGGGCGCGTACGACTCGCATTCCGAGGACCGCTTCGCCGGCTCGATCGCGGGCCAGGTGCTTTCCAGCGGCATCGACTCGCGGCTCAACAAGGTTCTTCGTGCCGAGAAGGGCCTTACCTACGGCGCGTACGGTTTCTTCCGTCCGAGCCGGCACGGAGGCGCGTTCGAATTGTCGATCGAGACCAAGCTCGAAAGCGTCAACGACGCCATCACCAGCGCCTTCCAGGTGCTCAAGACGATGAAGGGCGAGAACATTACCGACGCGGAACTGACCGAATCCAAGAACCGCGTGGCGGGTTCGATGGTGCTGGAGACCCAGACGATCCAGCAGCAGGCCGGTCGCCGCGTCGATACGATCCTGAATGGCTTTCCGGTCGATTACTACGACCACTACGCCGAGCGGATCGCGAAAGTGACGGCCGATGAAGTCCGCGCGGTGATGAACAAGTACCTCGCGGACGACAAGTTCAGCATCATCGTCGTCGGCCCGGCCGAGAAGGTGAAGCCGCAGCTCGACAGCTTCGGCGAGGTGACCGTCGTCGACATGCCGCTGGCGAAAATGCAGGCGATGGCGACCCAGGGCCGTAACCGCGGCACGACGCAGCCGGCGCAGTAAACGCCGCGTCGTGATTGGAACCCCGTGAATTGAGGACGGACGGCCGCAAGGTCGTCCGTCCTTTCGTTTACGCTCGTGTCCCCGGGGCTTTCTCGCGAAGCCAGTGCGCGAGATTGTTGAAATGGCGAATGGCCCACAGCGCACGACTCGCTCTACAGTCCCGTGAGATCCAGTACCCGACTGAAAAGCACCGCCACAAACGAGGAACGTCATGCCATCGCACCTTACGCCGGCAATGCAGCTTTCGTCTCACCTGTGGACCTTGACCGTGCTCGGTCTAGCCATCGTGACGTGGTGCGCCGCGCCGCTCTTTGCCGGCGCTGATCCCGCGCCGCTCTACGGCCCGATCAAGCCGATGAAGACCGGCGATGTCCTCTACGTCTTCGCGAAAGGGAATCGAAGCGACTCGCGCCAGGCGATCGCCGTCCAGAGTTTACAGGGCACGCTCGCGCGGCTCGAAGGCCCGCGCATCTGGATTGATGCCGGCGATCACACTTTCGTCGATTACTTCACGAAGACGTTCGGCGTGAGCTTCGACGAAACCTTCAAGACCGACTGGGCCGGGCTGATCGCGAAGTTCAAATCCAAGACCAGCGGCAAGTATGTCCTGTACGACCTGCGCGATTCGCCCTCGCTTTCCGCCGCCACGACGGTCGCCGGGTTGATCGACGGCATCGCGGTGGATGTGCAACTGGAAGACGATGTGAAGGCACAGCACTGGGAGCTGGCCTACGACGTTCGCGGCAAGGACTCGAAGTGGGTGTACGAGACGTTCAAGGATCAGATCAGCCGCGATGGGATCGTCGTCCACACCAACAACCGCCGCGATCACCCGAGCATCGACTGCCTGATCGACTGGAGCGCCGCCACGAAGCAACTCGCCTGGTGGTACAAGGACGAGGCGCTCTCGCGCGAAGTCTACCAATCCATGAACCCCGTCTCGCCGGTCTACGGCTGGCAGGACCCGACCACCCACGACGAGGGCCTCACCGTCAAGTTCCACTCCGAGTGCGGGCACTTCCAGATCCCCAGCGACTGGATGCTCAACCTCTCGGTGCACGCGTCGACGGGCCCGATGATGAAGGAAAAATCCTTCCACCAGAAGCTCGATCGCTTGCCGGTCAAGAAGGAAGAGGGCGTTCACTACGTCACCTTCATCCTCAGCGACATGGATAACATCCTCACCGAGATCGGCACCAACTCGTTCTTCTCGGAGAAGAAGTTCTACGCCAACAAGCACCGCGGCGAGTTCCCGATGAGCTGGGGCATGGCGCCATCGCTCACCGAGCTTTCGCCCGCGGGCATGCAGATGTGGTACGACGCCGCCACGCCCAACGACGCGTTCGTCGGATACTGCGGCATGGGCTACTTCTATCCCAACGTCGCGCCGGCGCTGGACAAGCACATGGCCCGTCTCGAGCCGCTGCTCAAGCGCGCCGACCTCAAGACGATGCTGCTCATCGATCGCGTGAAGCCAGACAAAGAGTTCACCAAGGCGTATTACGAGCCGTTCGCCAAACACTTCACCGGCATGGAGCAGATCCGCGGGCTCTTTTACATGGAGTACGTGCAGTACGCGCCGCACGGCGGGCAGATCTTCTGGTACGACGACAAGCCGATGGTCTGCGCACGGTTCGACTTCCGAGATGATGCGTTCTACTCCGCGGTCCGCCAGACGCCCGCGAAGCTGGCCGAGTCGATCAACGCGCTGCCTCGCAACCCCGCCGATCCGAACAGCTACACATTCGTGACGGTTCTCGCCTGGAGCAAGAGCCTGGACGATGTGAAGAAGACGATCGATTTGCTGGACAAGAACGTGCGGGTCGTGAACGCGGAAGAGTTCATCGAACAACTCCGCGCGAACATCCCGGCGGAGAAGCGGAAGTGAAGCTTGCTCGCTGACGTGGGAGAATTGAAACGCGAAGTCCGCGAAGAGCGCGAAGGTGGGACGCGAAGAGGGCCTGTGGTGTGTGTTTCTGACGCGCCAACTCGGTGCATCGGAGATGCGCCGTGCGCGACTTTACACCAAGCGTTGTCATCCAGAAGGAGCCTAAGCGACTGAAGGATCTCGGGTCTACGTGGACAGGAATCGTCAAGCGACGCTGCGGGAAGGATGAACCCTTCCCGTGTTGTCTCTGGTCGTCTCTCGTTTCGCTGACCCCAGATCCTTCGCTCGCTCGCGGAGGGCAAGCCCTCCGCATGGCTCGCTCTGGATGACAGATATTGCCTGCTGAACGCGAGTGAAGTGCGCTTTTTCAACGCGAAGAAGGAGCGGGGCGGACACTGAGCCACCTCGCGACCGGGCGCATCAGTAGATGTGCACCGCACCAAATCATTCCTGCCGGTCCCGGTGCTCGGGCTTCATCTCATCCTCAATAAAACGCTCGAGAGAATCGAAGAGTCTTGTGCTTGGAAGATCAGTTGAGGGTGCGGTCATTCTCGAAAACATCAGATGGACATCTGCGACCCGGCCGTCGTCCAGTTCGAAAAGGACATCGTCGCAGTCCTCACGACGGGCGATGGGCTTTGCTTGCGCTCCGAACAGCACGTGGCCACCGGGAAGCTCGCGCTGAAGCTCGGCGACCAGCGCCTCTCGAACATCTGCCGATTCGATGGGTTGCCAGGGATTGAGCCACTCGGCGTCCATGGGCGAATCATATGGCATTTGCTCGTCTTCGCGTCCTACCTTCGCGCTCTTCGCGGACATCGCGTATACGGTTTCCAGATTCCCGTACGAAATCCGAACAGATCGGCTAAACTCTCCCCCTGATGTCCCGGCAGATTCTCCATGTCGACATGGACGCGTTCTTCGCGGCCGTCGAGCAGCTCGACTTTCCCGAGCTGCGCGGCAAGCCCGTCCTCGTCGGCGGGTCGCGGAAGCGCGGCGTCGTCGCGACCGCTTCCTACGAAGCCCGCCCCTACGGCTGTCGTAGCGCGATGCCGATGGCGCAGGCGCTGCGGCTCTGTCCGCACGCGATCGTGCAGCGTGGTCGATACGCGCGGTACCGCGAGATCTCGGATCAGGTCTTTTCGATCTTCGATCGCTTCACCTCGGCCGTGCAGTCGGTCGGCATCGATGAAGGGTTTCTCGACGTCACCGGTTCCTTCCGCCTCTTCGGCGACGGCGAAGCGATCGCAAAACAGATCCGCGCGGCCATCCGCGAAGAGACCGGCCTCACGGCATCCGTCGGCGTCGCGCCTAACAAGTTTCTCGCCAAGCTCGGCAGCGATCTGAACAAACCGGATGGGCTGACCGTCATCACGCCGCAGACGCTCGATGCGATCATCTGTCCGCTCTCGATCTCGCGCATCTGGGGCATCGGCGGGAAGACCGCCAAGAAGCTCGAAGGGCTGAACATCAAGACCGTCGGCGACCTCCGCGCGATGGACGAGCCGTTCTTCGATCGCTTCTTCGGCGAGTGGGGTGCCCGCGTCCATCAACTCATCCACGGCATCGACGACCGCGAAGTGACGAGCGACCACGAAGCGAAATCGATCGGGCAGGAGCAGACGTTTCACGACAACATCCACGACCCGGACGTGCTGCGCGACATCCTGCTCGAACAGGTCGAGGAAGTGGCGGCGCGATTGCGGCGGAAGGGGCGGTGCAGCGCGGGGATCTCGCTGAAGATCCGTTACGGCGATTTCAGGACGATCACGCGCAGCCAGAAGCTCGCTTCGCCGACGGATGTGACGCAGGTCATCTGGGAGGCGGCGCGAAGCCTCTTCGACGAATGGGCGCATGACCATCTCGCGCCGCTGCGTCTGCTCGGCATGCAGTGCACGTACCTGAGCGATGCGGTGCAGTTGCCGTTGTTCGATCGAGTCAGGCTGGAGAAACAACAACGACTGGACCGGGCGATCGACCGCATCAATTCCAAGTTCGCCTCGAGCCCGGTGCAGCGGGGCCGGCGATCGCGCGGTGCCGACTGATTTGACGGGCCCCCGAAGGCAATTCCACGATGTTTTGTCCTGCTATCGCCGTTCTATCGGGAGAATCCCGAGATACAGTCGCGCTGGGCTCGCTAGCTTAGGAGATTCGCGAGGGGGGCATCTGTTAAACAAGATCCGCCAGAGGATTTGGACCAGCGTATGTCTGACATCGGGCAAGTGGAGAAAAACGAACGACTCGCAGCGATCGTCGCGACATCGGACGACGCGATCATCAGCAAGGATACCCGCGGCATCGTAAAGACCTGGAACGGCGCTGCCGAACGGATATTCGGATACTCCGCGGAAGAGATGATCGGCCAGCCGCTCCTGCGGATCATTCCGAAAGATCGCTTCCAGGAAGAAACCGATATCCTCGCCAAGATCCAGGCCGGCGACCGGGTCGATCACTTTCAAACGATCCGCGTCCGCAAAGACGGCCGTGAGATTCACGTCTCGGTAACGATCTCCCCGATCAAGGACGCGGACGGCAAGGTGATCGGCGCCTCGAAAATTGCGCGCGACGTCACGGACATGGTTCGCGCGCAGCGCGAGCGCGAGCGGCTTTATGAGCTCAGCCGCTTCATGGTTGGCGTTCGCGACATGCGGCAACTGCTTCAGAAGATCACCGATGTGGCCACCGAGCTCAGCAACGCCCAGTTCGGCGCCTTCTTTTACAACGTCACCGACTCGGAGGGCGAGTCATACACGCTCTACACGATCTCGGGCGTACCCGCGGAGCATTTTTCGAAGTTCCCGATGCCGCGGAACACCGCGGTCTTCGGGCCGACGTTCAAAGGTGAGGGCGTCGTCCGTTCCGACGATATCACGCAGGACCCGCGTTACGGGAAGAACGCGCCCTACAAAGGCATGCCCGCGGGACACCTGCCGGTGCGCAGCTACCTTGCCGTGTCCGTCGTTTCGCCTGATGGCGATGTGGTCGGCGGACTGTTCTTTGGACACGAGCGGGCCGGGATATTCACCGCTCACGACGAGAGCATCGTCTCGACGATCGCCAGCAACGCGAGCATCGCCCTGGAAAATGCGCGGCTTCACCGTGAAGTCTCGGATACCGCCTCGAAGTTCCGGCAACTGGCCAACAGCATTCCACAGCTCGCCTGGATGGCCACGCCGGAGGGTTCGTTCTTCTGGTTCAACGACCGATGGCTCGAGTACACCGGCTTGCCGGCGGCGGCGCAATACGGAAACGGCTGGGAGCAGGTCCTGCATCCGGATGAATCCGCACGGGTCATCGGACGATGGAAAGACGCCCAGGCGTCGAAAAAACCGTGGGAAGACACGTTTCGCATCCGTAGCCACGACGGCGTTTTTCGCTGGCACCTGTCGCGCGCGGTACCGTTAATCGATGAATCGGAAGCGATCACCTACTGGCTGGGCACCAACACCGACGTGACCGAGCAACGCGAACTGATGAGCCGTCGCGAAGAACTTCTCAACGCCGAACGCACCGCCCGCGCCGAATCAGAACGGCTCGGCCAGTTGAAGGATGAGTTCCTCGCGACGCTTTCGCACGAGCTGAGAACGCCGCTCAATGCGATCCTCGGCTGGTCGCAGCTCCTCAGCCGGGGAAAGACCGACCTGGCGATGGTCTCCGAAGGCATCGGCGTCATCGAACGAAACGCGCGCGTGCAGGCGCAGCTGATCGAAGATCTCCTCGACATGAGCCGAATCGTCTCCGGCAAGCTACGACTCGACACGCAGATCCTCGAGCCGACGCTCGTGGTGAAACGGGCGGTCGACGTGCTCCGTCCGACCGCGGAGACCAAGGATATCGATCTCCAGTTGCTTCTCGACAAGGGGATCGGGCCGATCACCGGCGATCCAAACCGGCTCCAGCAGATCATCTGGAACCTGGTGAACAACGCCATCAAGTTCACGCCGCGCGGCGGAACCGTTCGGGTCCACCTCAAGCAGGCGCATTCGCATGTCTCGCTCGTCGTTTCGGACACCGGCTGCGGGATCGATCCTGCATTTCTTCCCCATGTGTTCGAACGATTTCGCCAGTCCGATGCATCGACCACGCGGCGATTCGGCGGACTCGGACTCGGCCTGGCGATCGTGAAGCAACTTGCCGAACTCCATGGCGGCGAGGTCGGCGTCCGCAGCGAAGGACTGGGGCGTGGTGCGACGTTCACGGTTTCGCTGCCACTCGCTGCCCGGCCGCCCAGTCACGACGACAATTCGACGCAGTTGCAGTCGAGCGCCGACATTCGTGCGCTGGACGATCTTTCGCTGGCGGGCATCCGCGTGCTGATGGTCGATGATGAGGCGGACTCGCGCGAGCTGATCGCGCGGATCCTGAAGGAGCGAGGCGCTGTCGTCGCCGAAGCGAGCGATGCCAACAGCGGCCGGAGCATGGTTGCATCGCAACGGCCGGACCTGATTATCAGCGATATCGGAATGCCCGAGAAAGACGGGTATGAGTTCATCCGCGAAGTTCGCGACATGCCCGCCGACCGAGGCGGGCGCACGACCGCGATCGCGCTGACCGCCTTTGCGCGTCCGGAAGACCGCGCGCGGGCGATGCTTGCCGGTTTCCAACTCCACATGCCCAAGCCGGTCGACCCGCACGAATTGATCGCGACCGTTGCGAGCCTGGGCGCCGCGGCTCGACGCGAAAGAATGACGCGCGCCGACTCGACGTCCACGGAATTGTTCGGCGAGCCGAAAGCAGCCCAAAGTCCGCCTTCCCCCGGTCGTGTATGACGGAACGTTGCGCACGGAGCAGCGGGGTTGACGCTCGAGAACGTGTGTAATGCGCGGCAAGGAGCCAAAGTTCCCGCGCCGACGTTCAACGCCGTCGGCGCCGCGCCAGGACCCAGCCGACAGAAGTCCGACGACAGCCAGTTCGAACGCGATCGAACCTGCCAGCGCCCCGTCGGATTGGAAGCCCGCGTCAAAGTTCGACACGTCTGTCCGTGCGGCCCTCGACTGATAGGTCTGTGCCAGTTCCAGCAGGTCGGTGAAGTCGACGGCCGCGTCGAGATTGAAATCGCCATTGGACGAGTTCTGACCGCTGTTTTCACCGCAACACCGGGGCCCGATTGCCCGCGAACAAAAACACCGCGGATGACGTTTCCATCACCCGCGGCATAGGTTGAGTAACTCGTGTCAGGCCGGGCTGAGATCAGCGGCGGCGGCGGAGGATCAGCGTCACGCCGGCGAGCGCCGAGAGGGATGCCGGTTCCGGAACGAGCGTTGTAATGGTGACACCGTCGGCGGTCTTCTTCTTGATGAAGGAGATGGTGCCTTGCTCACTGGTGGCGGTGAGCTGGTTGTCCATGCTGAAGTAGACCTTGGTGGCTTCGCCGGTGACGCCGTGGGCCGCGAGGATCGCGTCAACGTCAATGAGCGTGCTACCCGTGAACGTGATGCCCGAGCCGGCATCACCCGGAAGGAAGTAATCGCCGCCGGATGGCGTGAAGGTCAGGCTGTTGGTGAAAAGGATCGGCGTGATGGGGGCACCGTTGACTTCGACGATTCGGACGAAGTACGGCGCGCGAACGATGGCCGAGGTGGCAGCAGTTCCAGAGCCGATCAGGGCGTAGTCGCCGGCCTCGGCGAACGCGATCTGCTTGATGACGCGGCTCGGCTTGGCTTCGATCATCGTCGTCAGCGTGCTGTCGGTGAGATCGAGCGAGCCGTTGCTGGCAAAGGCGCCGAAATTGACGGGAGTAAAGAGAAGGGCGTTGCCGGAAATGGCGGGATTGCCATAGAGCGGGACCGGGTCAGTAACCGAGTCTTCCGAAACCTGGCGATAGATGATGTCTGCACCGATCTTGTCGCCATAGTTCAGCGACGAGGCCGACGCCACAAATGGCAGCGCAAGGATTGCTGCACACACGGGCAGGAATGAATTGTAACGCATTTGAAACTCTCTCTCCTTTGGTACTACTTGAAACCCAACCCATTTGGATTTGTTGGCGGGAGTCTCCTCCCCAGACATTCGAGAGTCTGCCCTCTTTTGGCAAGAGTGTCAACTTCATTTTGCAGAGAAACATCTCTGGTTTGCCTAGAATCGCGTTTTTTGATGGGCTTGACATTAATAGATAGCATAAAAATGTATTCAATTGAATGCTACGTTCTTGCTCGTAACTTGCTCAATGTGCAGTGCTTGTAGTTTTATTGTGGCAAAATCGGCTGATCACTGATCTTGTCATGGGTAGGGCGATTTCGGTCGGGGAGAGATCGAATGCGCAGGGCGTTTTTCAGCCTGACGCCAGCGCGCCCACCGACCACACCAGGATGCACTGCAACAGCATCATCCCGTCGATGCATCCCAGGTAATACGCCGGCCGACGTGGCTGCTGGGTCCGCTCGATCGCGACCCACGTCACGACGGCAGATCCGAGGAGGGCGATCGTCAGCCACGGGCTCGTCGGCACCGGTGATAAAATCAGATTCAACACGCAGAGCGCCGCGAATAAGCCGAGCAACCCGCGCATCAGCCCGATCGATCGCCGGATACCGAGCCTGACCGGCACGGTTGCGATGCCGCTTTGCGCGTCGGCGGTCGTGTCGCGGATATCAAACGCGATCGCCAGTACAAAGATGAAGAGGAATCGACGCGTCGCGACGAGCAGAAGAATCCACGCATCGTCACTTCCGAGAAGCGGCAGCACCGCCGTGACGAGCGTCCAGACACCCGCAAGCACCAGCGGCTTGGCAAGGCCGAACTCGCGGATCCGCCGTGTGCCCGGCCAGAATGGCATCGAGTATCCCCACGTGAGACACGCGGCCAGCGCAAGCCATCCCGCGCGGCTTTGTCCTAACTCGGGCAGCAGTACGCACGCAACGGCGACGGCGGCGGCGGTAATCCAGGGGCTGAGCCCCCCGCCGCGCACGTGGGCATGGAAGCGATACGCGCTGAACGTTGCCAGCAGAACGAAGAGATAGAACGCCGGCGATGACTCGTGTGCGCGGGCGACCTGCGTCGACTGATGAGTCAACGCGACCGCGCACAATGCGATGAATCCCTGGCTCGCCAGGGTCAGATGGATGAATCGGCTCAAGCCGTGCATCGGCGGACGCAGCGCATCGGCCATGCGCGCCAGGGCGGTCGATCGAGAAACGTGGGCTACTTGAAGAAACACAGGCCACCACAACCATAGCGGGCTGCGTCGCGAATCCCCAGTGCCGCCGACGAGTTGTCGCAGCGATCTGCCGTCGGGATCGCGAAAAAATGGGTCGTTGCCCCATCCCCGCGCCCTCGTTAGCATCCCGCTTCGCTCATGGCCGTTCTACCGATTCATTTCTCTGCAAAAGCAAAGCGCACGCGCGAGCAGCCGATCAGCTACCTCATCGCCGTCGCGAAGGCCAACCCGCATCTGATCAGTTTCGCCGCCGGCCTGGTTGATCCTTCCACGCTGCCGGCCGCAGAAACGCTCGCGATCACCCAGCGGCTCCTCTCCGACAGATCCCGCGCGCAGGAAGTCCTCCAATACGGAACCACCGTCGGCCATCGCGGGTTGCGCGAACAGATCGTCCACCATCTCGAAACGCTGGAAGGCATCCCCGCGTCAGCGATGTCGATCACACCCGACAACGTGGTCGTCGGCACCGGCAGCCAGCAGTTGCTCTATATCCTGGCCGACGTCTTGCTTGACCCGAACGACATCGTCATCATCGAAGCGCCGAGCTATTTCGTGTACACGGGCGCCCTCTCGAGCTTCGGCGCGAAGATCCTGGCCGTGCCCATGGATCGCGACGGCATGGTCGTCGACGAGCTGGAAAAGCTGCTGCATCGCCTTGAACTGCACGGCGAGTTGCCGCGGGTGAAGGCAGTCTACTGCCAGAGCTATTTCCAGAACCCGACCGGCCTCACGCTTTCGCTGGATCGCCGCAAGCGGCTGATGGAAATCGTCCGCAAGTACAGCAAGGATCACCGCATCGTCATCGTGGAGGATGCGGCTTATCGCGAACTGCGCTACGACGGCGACGACATCGCCGCCATCAAGCGGTTCGATAGCGATAACGAGTTCGTCGTGAGCTGTTACACCTTCGACAAGCCGTTCGCGGCCGGCCTTAAAGTCGGCTACTGCATCGGCCCGGCCGAGATTCTGCACCAGGTCGTCGAGCAGAAGGGCAATCACGACTTCGGCAGTTCGAACCTCACCCAGCACATCTGCTACGAAGCGATGATGGACGGCAGCTACGCGCGCCACCTCTCGGAAGTTCATGCCGGATACATCCGAAAGCGCGACCTGATGCTCCGCGCGCTGGAAACGCATCTGCCGACGCACGACAAGAGCATTCAATGGACCGAGCCCGGCGGCGGACTATACGTGTGGCTCTCGCTGCCGCGGCATGTTGACACGAGTCGCTCAGGTGGGATGTTTGACGACTGCCTGAAGCGCGGCGTGCTGTACGTACCCGGCGAATACTGCTTCCAGCCGGATGAGAACGGCCACGTGCCGCAGAATCACATGCGGCTCTGCTACGCGGTGACGCCCGCCGACCAGATCGAACCCGGCATCGAGCGACTCGCCGCGGCGATCAAGTCGCGACTGAAGTAGGCGCGTTTCGCAGCGCATGTCGGCGCGTGCTACCGAATGGTCCGGAACTGCTCGATCGACAGCGAGTAAGCCAATTCGGCCGCGCGGCGAACGGCAGGGTCGGCTGAGTCCTTCAACTGACGCGCGAGTCGAAGCGCCTGGCGCTGATTCCCCGTCATCGGCGGAACACCGGGGTTGTAACGCATTCGCCCGAGCTTCAGGATCGCCTCGACGCGGAACATCGCCTCCTTCGAGTCGCCCGCGAACGCGAACACGTCGCCGGCGTGAATCGCGATCTTCTCGTCGTTGTTTGTGTAGAGCGCTTCGAAGATGGGGATGAGCTGTTTGTATTGCGCCTGTTGCGCCTCGAGATACGCCTGCAGCGCCGCCGCGTCGGCTGAGCGATCGGTTTGTTTGTTCAACTCGGCAACCATCGCGGCGCCGGAACTGGACATCAGCCCGACGCCCGCGTCGTACTCACGCCAGGTCAATCGCTCCTCCGCGAGCCGTCGGCCGAGAACAAATGTGGCTTCGTAGTATTCCAGCGCGCGGGCGCGATCCGCCGGGCGACGGCCCTGCAGGAAACCGAGCCGGTAACTCGCCTCGCCGAGCCGGACGATCGCCTGCAGCGCGTTGGTCTCGCCGTACGCGATGATCTGCTCGAGATGATCGGCGAAGATGGCGTTCCCATGCGCCGAGCGGGCGGCGAGGACCTTGTCGATTGCCGACAGCTTGCTGAGCGAGGCGCGATCGCTGTCGCGGATCATCGTTTCGACTTCGCCGGTGCGCCCGAGGTATTCGGTGATGGCCGACTGGTAGAGCGCGCCCGCGTCGGCTGTGCCGGACTCCTTTGCGAGCCAGGCGGGAATGGCCGGCAACTGGATGGCGGCGAGCGACTGCGGCGAGGTGATCGGCGTCGGCTCCGCGTACGCGTCCACTGAGAGCGCGAAGTAGACGCCCGCGCATTCCAGCGCGAGCACGACGAGCGCGATGATCCAGCCGGTGCGGTTGCCGAGCATGGGGTGAGACCTACCTGCCGCCATCGGCAAATGCAAACCGCGCGACGAACGTGCCGGGCGATCAGTCCGCGATTTCCACGAGTCGGACGTCCGGCAGCGAGTCGAGGAACTGTTTTCCGTACCGCTTGGTGCGCACACGTGAATCGAGCACGACGACGATCCCCTTATCCGTCTTCGAGCGAATCAGCCGGCCAAATCCCTGCTTGAAACGGATGATCGCCTCCGGGAGCGTCAGGTCCATGAACGCGTTGCCGCCGGTCTTGGTGACCGCTTCGAGCTTGGCCTCGATGATCGGCTCATCCGGCACCGAGAAGGGGAGCTTGGTAATGATCACGTTCCGGAGTTTCGAACCCTGCACGTCGATCCCCTGCCAGAAGCTCGATGTGCCGAAGAGTACGGCATCATCTAGTTCACGGAACCGCGCGAGGAGTTGCCGCGCGTTGCCGTCGGTTCCCTGGATCAGGACCGGCAGTCCCAGGTGCTCAAGCGTCGGCTTCAGGCGCTCGGCCATATCGCGGAGCATCGCGAACGACGTGAAGAGGACGAACGCGCCGCCGTGTGTAAGCCGGAGGTAATGTTCGATTTTCGCGGCGGCCGCCGGCATGAAGCGGGGAAGATCGCCGGGATCGGGCAGGTTCGATTCGAGATAGAGCGTCGCCTGCGATTGAAAATCGAACGGCGAGCCGAGCTGGATCGTGTCGCAATCGGAAATGCCCAGGCGGCGGGCGATGTATTGGAAGGGGCGGGGGATGTCGGAAGTGGCCGGCGCGGCAGCTTCGCCAACCGTGGCACGGGCTACCAGCCCGTGAATTGATTCTGAGTCTCCAGACATCGCGCGTTCTGTGCTCTCGTCGTCACGGCCGTGCCATGGCCAGTCCTCAATTCCGGCGTTTAATGCATTCTCATCACAATAAATCAATTGGTTGCGCAGATCGTCCTCGTCGCGTACCAGGTGATCGTAATATTCCGTTTGCCAGAATGGCCCATCGCGAGACAGCAATCGGTTTGCCTGGTTTGCCGTGTAGGACTTCCAGCTGTGGAGAATGGTTGGCAGTGAATGGCCTTCGAGAGGCTTGAGCACCCCGTGTACATGGTTGGGCATGACGCACCACGACAAGAGCAAATAGCGCGTCCCATGAAAGTGTTTGAGTTGATCGCTCACGAGTTTCGCAAGCTCGGGGCGCGCAAGCTGACACTCACCGTAGCCTTTGTCCAGATCGCTGTCGTAGTCGCTGTCATTTGTCGCTTGTGAACGTATGTGAGCAGGAAGGGAGTCTGCCAGTCGGAAACTAACCGCGTAGATTCCATTTTCAGTGGTCCAGTGAGGCAGATTAGCCCCCATGCGTTTCACGATTGATGGCTTACGTGCGGCATTCACGGGCTGGTAGCCCGTGCCACGAGGGCTTTGCTTGACCTTCCCCGTGCACAGCGTCGCGCTGGTCATCACCACGCTCCTGGTCTTTTCAAACAGGTGCGCGCGCAGCCCCGCACTCACATCCACCGGCGCGGCGCTCAGCGTCACGCGCTGCGCCATTCCGCTTCGGCCGACGCGATGCTTCGCGACTTCGATCCAATACACCGCGTCCGGCATCGATTGCGTCAACAGCACTTCGATCGTCTGCGCCGTCAGCTCCAATCGGTCGGCCTTGCTGGTGAGTTCGAGGATCGCCTCGGGCTTGTCGATTTGCTTGAGGATCGAGCGGATCAGCTTGCCCGCGTCGCGTAAGCGGGTGGGGAGATCCGTCTCGAGGATGTTCGCCTCGCGCACCCGGCCGTTGGATCGGCCGAAGCGGTGCTGCCACTCGGCGGCGTCGTCGAAGAAGATCGTCGCCGCCTCCGTCGCGTCGCTGATCGCGTTCATCGCTTCGTTGGCGAGATTGCCGTGCGTGGAGAGAATCCCGCGGCCCTTGCGCGGGTCGTAGAGTTGCCGGAGCTGGTAGCGCAGCGACGATTCGCTCAGCTTCACGGCGAAATGCTGCCCGGCGACGTCTTCGATGGTGTGGGCCTCGTCGAAAATCGCGGCGTCGTACTTGGGCAGGTACTGCACGCCGGCGCTGCGCAGCGCGAGATCGCTGAAGAAGAGCGCGTGGTTGACGATGAGGATGTTGCCGCTGTTCATCCGCCGCTTGGCCGCCTGCCAGGCGCACGCTTCGAAGTGCGTGCACCGCTTGCCCAGGCAGTTGCCGTGCTCGGCCTTCACCTCGTCCCACACGCTCGAATCGGGAAGCTGCGGCAGGGTAGCGAGCGAGCCGTCGTTGTCCTTGCGCTTGCTCCAGTTGTCGATCATCGCCAGCGATTCCATCTGGCGATTGTCGTCGAAGAGCATCTGCCGGTTGGTCATCGCGCCTTCGAGCCGGCGCTTGCAGAGGTAATTATTCCGGCCTTTCACCAGCACGGCGGTGAACTCGTCCGGATAGAGACTGCGCAGGAGCGGGATGTCCTTTTCGATCAGTTGTTCCTGGAGACTGATCGTGTGGGTCGAAATGACGACGCGTTTCTTGGTTTTAGTGACGAACTCGATCGCGGGGACGAGATAGGCGAACGATTTGCCGACGCCGGTACCCGCCTCGGCGAGCAGGTGCCGCCCGTCCTGCATCGCCTCGCGCACGGCATACGCCATCGCGATCTGCTCCGGCCGCGGCTCGTAGCGCTCGCCGAGCCGGCGCGACACCGCGCCGCCGCTGCCGAGGATGGATCCGATGATGTCGACGTCTTCACTCACGGGGCGAGACTATATCGGGTTCTGTTCGGGTGGTCGCGTGTCGGTGATCAGCGGAGAAGAAAATCCGACAATGGAGGGCGGTCGTCCCCCGGCCGCCATCGAGGCGGCAGCCTCGATCCAGGATCAATGGCCGGCGGATGAGGACATCCGCCCTCCAGTGAGCCGTAAAGATCTCGTCACCTTCGCTACGCTTGCGGGCGGGACGGGTCTCTCTACAATCGCGCCTCGCAAACTTCGGAGCAAACACCATGGCACACGTGATCGCACAACCCTGCATCGGCACCAAAGACGCTTCCTGCGTGGCCGTCTGTCCCGTCGACTGCATCCATCCCACCAAGGACGAGGCCGCCTTCGAAGCCGCCGCCCAGCTCTTCATCGACCCGGACACCTGCATCGATTGCGGCCTGTGCGTGGACGAATGCCCGGTGACGGCCATCTTCCCGCAGGAAGACCTGCCGGCGGAGTGGGCGAGCTTCATCGAGTTGAATGCGGCGCATTACAAGAAGTGATGTTCAGACTTCGCCTGACAATCGGGGTATCGGAACACGCATCTCGAAATCGACGATGCCGGCACGCACAAACTTGAAGGTGCTTCCCGAAGTGTAAACAGTCAGATGGAGCCCGCCGTCGACCACTGCGCAGGTGACGATCGGTTCAATGGTCGGATGCTCGACGACGATGGCGCAGCGTTCATCCGGCGTAATCTCAAATGCCGGCGACGCCCATGGCTCGACGAGGATCGAGTACGGCGTGGTTTGGCATTCGAGTTGGATCGTTGTCTGCGGCATGTGAAATGCAGCTCTATACCTCATTAATTCGAGTTTGAAGCCGCCGTCGCTTTGTGATCCTTAGTGACCTGATTCGCAAAGAATTTGCGTCCCCTTTGACCCGTTCATTCGAATCAACGCAACCAACGGTCGTTGTACCACCACCAAGTGAAGTAGTGGTGTTCTTTGCCGCCGCCGTCCCAATACTCCTTTGTAGCGATGTCTACGCTGATCTGGTAACGCTGAAAGTGCACGTCCAACCAGAAAAACACGATGGACGCGCTCAACAGGACGATCGCGCCGCGACGTGCGATCTTCCGAAGTCGCAACGCAAATATGAACACGGCGGCCGCCAGTCCGCAAAGCAAGAACGCGGGCCCACTCTGAACTAACGACGTTTGGAAGCCGTCCCTCATGTTTGGGTTGCGGAGTATGCCAGCGAGCCAAATCGTCCAGATCCCGGCTGACAACAGAAAGTGAATCAACAAGGCCCCCGAAATCAGCGACGGCCATTTAAGCCAAGTCAAGCGACTCAAGCAGTGGTAGCAAGTGAGAATGTTCAAGTGAGCAGTTTCCGTTTGGACCGACGCGGCAATCGGATCACTTCTCTACCGTGGTCGTGAGTCGAGATCTGACGCTCGACGATGACAAATCTGTCACTAGTGCCGTGGATTTCATTCGCACACCATCTCACGCCGCAGGTAAGAAGGACAAGTTTTTTTCGCGGGCGGACCTGCGCACAGGTCGCCCGGCGGGTGCTGGGCCCGACAATGTGTTTCACACGAGCAGCAGGGGTTGCCAGGAGCTACTTCGGACGGGATGAGATGCAAGAAAGTCTTGCACCCATTCAACGGCAGGTACGGGAGCAGATTTGTTGTCGTATCCATTGTCCACTTCTCGGCTTAGAATGAAAATGACCGCGGCAGGCCCATGCTGCGAATGCAACGAAATGCAACGAAATGCAAGACTTTTTGAGTCGCGCGATAATCGCATTCAGGGGCGGGACGCCCCTGCCACAGGAAACCCGCCGGCTATGATCGGCCGGCACCCACAGAGTGCAGGGAAGGTCGTCTGATGTCAGAGTCGAGCACCAATCTCAGCCAGACCCAGCTGTTTGTCACAGGAATGGACTGTGCGAGCTGTGTGGGACATGTCGACAAGGCTATCCGCAGCGTGCCAGGCGTTCGCGAAGTGAACGTCAACCTCGCGCAAGGCCGGGCCCGCGTCACGTATGACCCGGCGCAGGTGCAGACCGACCGCATCGCCCAGGCCGCCAGCGACGCCGGCTACCCGAGCAGTGTGCCGAGCGACGACCCGGCCGCCGATCGCCAGCATCATGCGCACGATCACGACCACCACGCAGACAACTGGGCGCGTCGGGCGATCGTCGGGCTGATCCTCTGGGGGCCGGTCGAGGCCCTCCACTGGATCACGCAGTGGACGAGCCCGCACCTTCACCACGGCATCAACTGGATGACCTGGCTCGGGCTGATCACCTCGACGATCGCGATCGTCTATATCGGCTCGGCGTTTTACGTGAGCGCGTTCAATGCCGCCCGCCGCGGCACGACGAACATGGACACGCTCATCTCGCTGGGCGCGACCGTGGCGTATGTCTTCAGCCTGGTGAGCCTGTTCGGCGCGCTCGCGGGCGCGTGGCAGATTCCCCAGCATCTCTACTTCGTCGAGGCGACGGCGCTTTTGGCCCTGGTGAGCACCGGCCACTGGCTGGAGACGCGTGCCCGCGATCGTGCCGGGATCGCGATCCGCGAACTGCTCGAACTCGCCCCCGACACCGCGCTGCGGCTGCCGGCGAAGAAGAAGCGACTCCTCTCACTCGGCGTGATCCAGCCCGGCGCAGCGAACGCCGATGTCGAAGTCGAAGTCCCGGTTCGCGAACTCGTCCTCGGCGACCGCGTGCTGGTGAAGCCGGGCATGCGCGTGCCGATCGACGGCGAAGTGGAATCGGGGATGAGCGATGTCGATGAGTCGATGCTCACCGGCGAACCGCTCCCGGTGACGCGAAAGCAGGGCGACAAGGTCATCGGCGGCACGCTCAACCGCGACGGGGCGCTCACCGTCCGTGTCACCGCGATCGGCGAGAACACGGCCCTGGCGCAGATCATCAAGCTCGTCGACGATGCGCAGAACGCCAAGCCGCCCGTCCAGCGACTCGCGGACCGGATCAGCGCGATCTTCGTGCCGGCGGTGCTCGTTCTCGCCGCGTGCGTCGGCGTCGCCTGGCTCGTGTACGGGATGCACGCGGGCTGGGAGATGCGCGACACATGGGGCCGAGTGGCGAACGTGGTCTGCAGCGTACTCATCATCGCCTGCCCGTGTGCACTGGGCCTGGCGCTACCGGCGGCGCTGATGGTAAGCACCGGCTGGGGCGCGCGTCACGGCATTCTCATCCGCAGTTTGGACGCCTTGCAGCGCGGCGAGCGCGTGAAGATCGTGGTGCTCGACAAGACCGGGACGATCACCCAGGGCAAGCCGCGGGTCGCATCGGTGCTGAGTGTCGACGATGTGTTCGAGCGCGAACTGCTCTACCTCGCCGGCAGCGCGGAGTTGCAGAGCGAACACCCGCTGGGGCAGGCAATCGTCGAGAACGCGCGTGAGCGAGGGATTGAGCTCCGCAAACCGGAAGCGTTCGTGAACGAGCCGGGAATGGGCGTGCGCGCGACGATCGACGGCAAGCGCATTTTTGTGGGCCGCGATACCGCCGACCCGGCTGCCGCGGGCGTGGGCGTGTTCATCGAGCAGGAATCGGGCCCGTCGCGTCTCCTCGGGCGAATCACGCTCACCGACACCATTCGCCCCGATAGTCGTCAGGCCATCGCACACCTCCACGCGCTGGGCGTGAAGGTCGTCATGCTGACTGGCGACCACGAGTCCAACGCGAAGAAAGTGGCGGATGAGGTCGGGATCGATCGCGTCGTTGCCGGTGTCAGGCCAGATGGCAAGGCTGCGACGATTTTGCAGCTCAAATCCGAACTGCGCCGCGGCGAAGCGATCATCATGATCGGTGACGGCGTCAATGACGCGCCTGCGCTGGCGGCGGCGGACCTGGGGATCGCACTGGGCTCGGGCAGCGACATCGCCAAGCAGACGGCGGGGATCGTGCTGGTGCGGAACTCGCTCCAGAGCGCGGTGGAGGCGGTGGAGCTTTCACGCCTGACGATGAAGAAAATCCGCCAGAACTTCTTCCTGGCATTTTTCTATAATGTGCTGGCGATCCCGATCGCGGCGTTGGGAATCCTGAATCCCAAGATCGCCGCCCTGGCGATGGCGTTGAGCGATGTGACGGTGATCGGGAATGCACTGATGATCCGCGTGCAGATGCGGCGGCGATCGGGTCGCTGAAAATCGCTTCCATTTGATGGATGAAGCGACTTGACCGCGGGTGGGTGTCTGGCTTAGATACCGCCACTTCGCCCAAACCTCGGCGACGTTGCGATGCGTCCGGACCCAGGGAGCCTAGCAGGTACGAAAATGATGATGGAAATCGAATCAATTGCGGTGATCGACACGGACCTTCCAGAGACAGAGCGACCGGAGGGTGAAGAAATCGAGACGCTTTCGGACGACACGCTCGATGTTGAGCTCATCCCGTCCGCCGCCAAGCGCGGTCGCGACGCCGAGGAAGAAGAAGAGCCCGAGGAGGAGGAGGAAGCCGCCGACGACGCCGAACCGGTCGAAGAAGAAGATGACGACTTGGACGACGAAGACGACGAGGAAGATGACGACGAAGATGACGATGACGACGACGACGATGAGGACGACGAGTTCGAGAGCTTCGATGACGACTTCGACGATGACGACGACGACGAAGATGACTTCGAAGACGACGAGTGATCGCTCGAACTGATCCTGCCGCTCAACAGTGAATTGAACCAGAGTCCGAGCCCCTTGCCTTCGAGGCGATGGGCTCGGGTCGTTTTGGAGTTCGCTGGGGCCCATGGCCCGGCGCGAGGGCTCAATCATCGCCCTTGGAACGGCGTTGACTCTTGATTTCGCCGCGCGCCCGCTTGTTTTCGAGCCGGCGACGCTGCCCGCCGCGGCTGGGCTTGGTCTTCTTGCGTCGTTTGGGTTCTGCCATCGCCGTGATGATCAGCTCGCGCAGCCGGCCCAACACCGCGTCACGATTCTGTTCCTGCGTACGCCGCTCGTCCGAGACGATGATGATCTCGCCCGCGGCCGTAAGTCGCGACCCAAGGCTGACTTTCAGGCGATCGACGGCACCGGGCCGAAGGTGAGCGGCGAGGTCATTCAGCCAGAGCCGCATCTCGCAGGCGGAGGACACCTTGTTCACGTTCTGTCCGCCGGGTCCGCGGGCGCGGACGAACCGGAAACGCACCGTCGACGTCGGCACGAAAACGCGCGGCGCAAGCTCATAGCCGGAAGGCTGATTCTCAACGGGTTGATCGCTGGGCATGGCGCAGGTGTGGACTAAAACGGGATGTCATCGTCCTTGAAATCCGAAGAACTCGCCTGGCCATAGGGTGCCCGGTCGAACGGCGGCTGGGGTGTGTTGCCGTGGGCGCGCGGCGCGATCTTCGCCTGGGCAATCCAGATCGCATCTTTGAACTCGTCGATGGGCATCGGCTCAAACTCATCGTCGTCGAGGAACGAATCCTCTTCGTCGTCGTCGTCGTCGGGGGACCACATCTCCTCGTCGTCGGCTTCATCGTCGAACTCGAACCCCGGAACGTCAGGCGATTGATCGTCTTTCGAATCGACGGGGAGAATATCGAACCCGAAGCCGATCCCATCGCAGCCCGGAATCGGGCAGCACCAGGCGCCCTCGATCGCTTCGCCGGGCATGTCGCGCCAGAGGATTCGCCAGCTGTCATATGTGCTGCCACAGTGGATGCAGCAGACCATGCACGGCTCCTTCGGCGGTGCGAACGGATCGCTGAACTTGTCAAACGGATCGGGCATAGTCTTCCGCCCCTATCCCAACATCTTCGCGGTCCGGTGTCGAGGTCAATTCACCTCGAAAACAGGATCGATCGACGCTTATGACGATGAGTCAGTCTTCGCCAGCGGCGTCGAGCGCCATCCAGATGTCGGCAATGTGCCGGACGTGGGTCAGGTGGGCGTGCATGTCGTTGCCGCCGTAACCCCAGATGTGCAAATGACCTTTGTCCGCGCGATAGATCAACGGGAAGGTCGGATCGAGAGTTGCCGGGAGTGACCCTTGCTCGAGAACGACCTTCTCGGCACCGACATGGTCGATAATCCACGCCGCCGTGGCGACGGTGTTCGCATAGGGCGTTGGGACTTGCGAGTGTGTCAGGACGAACGTCTTCTCGCCGCGAGCCGCCATCTCGACAAACCTGGCGAATGGCTGCATGTTCTCGATCGCTGGTCGACTGGTCGCGTCGGGCTGTGTCGTCGCGGGATCCCAGCTGGCATATAGCGAATCGGCGAGGATCACCCGGCGGATCAGCGCGATGTACTTGTCCTGCTTCAGGATCTCGCGCACCGCGCCGTAGCCAGCCGAAAAACTGGTGATGTCGATCTGCGTGATCTTCGCTTTCGTTTTGTCGTTCGAAAGCGAGCCGGCGACCAGGTCGAGAATTCGCGACAGGCGATCGACGTCCGTAAACGGCTTGCCGTACGTGGATGACCCTTCACCCAGGTGCGCGATCAGCAGCGGTTCTTTCAGACCGCGCCGCAGTTGTTCGCCGACGATGTACTTTTCAGCGGTGTGGAAGTGAATCGTCAGGTGGACCGCGCCGCCCGGGGGACGCGTATATCCTTCGGGTACGAAAAGGATCGTCCTGCAATCGCCATCGACGATCTCGACGCGCGTGCCGGGCGGCGGAGTGTCCATCGGCGGAACGGGTCGCTTGGGCATCGGCGGCGGAATGACCTTGGTCAGTTCCGCGTTCGCACATGCGGTGAGAGTGCATCCAAGAACCAGCAACGCCAATCCGATCCGAGCATTCATTTTTCGCCCGCCAAGAAAGAGGTGAGCGGGATGATACCGATTCATCCGCCACCAAGCATCGGCCGCACGCTCGGCTCTTTCAACGTGCCTTTGACCGAGTAACTCATCAGCTTGTCCGAAACCCGACCCCAGACGCGGCCCAACGGGCCGAGCGACTGCTGCAAACGCTCGAGGGGACCGGCGTTGACGACGAGGTCGACTTCTCCATTCACGGCGATCCGGCCCTTGCCGCGCATGCCGACGCCCTGGCCGCGGTAGACCATGTCGCTGATGTCGAAGATCTTGTCGATCAGTTTGAACTGCGCCTCGAACGAGTCGCGATTCGATCCCTTGCCGTTGAAGAAGTCGGTAACCGTATTGGTGATGGACATCAACTGTGCGATGACGGGGATCCGGACGAGTCGCGCCTCGCGGACGTTCACATATCCGCTCCCCCAGATCAGCCCATCCGAGTGGTTTTGGGAAACCGCGCGCAGGTCGGCGAGGTTGGTCTGGGCGCGGATGTCGGCATCGACGAGCCCTAGCAACGATGTCGGCTCGGAGCGGAGGCGCGCATCCAGCAGCTCGTCGAGGCGGAGCTTGGATGCGATCAGTTGGCCCGTCACAGCGCGTTCACCATCGAGGTCGATCCGGGCGTTCGCGTGCATCTCGCCGCCCAGGAGCATCACGTCCGCCTGTTTGACGATGACACGCGTCCCGCGGACGCGCGCGATCGCATCGACCGACCGAATCGGCAGATGGTATTGGCCGATCAGGACGTGCGCATCGGACATCTGCAGCGCGGCGTCGAACTTGGTCTGGTCGCGTCTCTTGAAATCGATGAGGCCGCTCGCGTGAACATCCGTATGGCCGCGCACCTGGAACTTTTCGATCAGCCGCTGGAGTCCCGGTGTGAAAAACTTAGTGGCGGCGGGGTCGTTCAGATCGAGAAACGCCTTTGCGTCGATGTTCCGCAACACCATTTCGTCAAGGTTGATCTCCGCGCCGATGTCTGCCTCCATCAACGGCGATTCGTCGATCGCTATTCGCGCACGGTGCCACCGCTGATCGATCGTCTCCAGGTTGAGCTTCGCGTCGAGGCTGCTCCACGAGAGCGGAGAGCCCTTGCCGTCATCGTAAGTGACCGTTCCGTTGGCGATTTCCACCCGCTCGAGCGTGAGAATGGATGAAAGGGCCGGGCGCGTCGTCGCCGGGTTCGATCGGCCTGTCCGCGCTGCGGCGATGAACGATTCGACATGAACGACCGGCGAATCCAGCGACACCGACCGAATCACGATCGGCTCGCCCCATCGCGGCACCTTCGCAAGCTCAACCGTTCCCGCAGCCACTTCGATCAGTGGCGCGGCAGTGGCGGTGCTGTCGGCGAGTGACAGTCTCAGGTCTTTCAGTATGACACGATTGGGCGCCCGGTAATCGATCGAGTCAAACTCGAGCTTGTATCGATCATGCTGGTTGACGATCGTCTTCAGTTGGCTGCCCACCCACTCTTCGACGCGCGACTCACCCGCCGAACCGATGTTGAGATAGAGCGCGCCGACGCCGGCGAGCAGGAGGAGGAGGAGGGCGATCAAAAGCCACTTGACCATAAAACGATGAACCGAAAGTGTATGCTGCTGCGTGCACTTTCTCTCGTCGTACTGCCAGCGTCGATTCGTTTCACCGCCAGCGGATTTCCGATCGAAGCTCATGAATTGTGCGAACTTCGATCGGGAATGCATAAGATTCCGCCGATGCGGCACCTGATTCTCTTGTTCGGATTTTTGGGATTCATCGGCAGCACCCACGCGCAATCGACAAGGCCGGCGACACAGCCAGCCGGGCAGGGCGTGTTTGTCGGCGAGGAACTGCTCGTTCCGTACACGCCGGCGAGCACGCTCGTCACGCCGATCAACAAGATACTCAAGCCGAAGTTCCCAGCGATCGACATCCATTGTCATTGGTCGCTCAGACAGGATCCGCGGCAGATGCTCAAGGCGATGGACGAACTTGGAATCAGTCATGCCGTGAATCTTTCCGGCGGAAGCGGCGACGCGTTTGTGAAGATGATAGAAACGTTTCACACAGTCGATGCCGAGCGCTTCATCATCTTCCTGAACCTCGATTTTAAAGGCATCGATGATCCGGGTTGGTCGGAGCGCGAAGTGAAAGCACTTCACGATGCGAAGACGCGCGGCGCGAAAGGGCTAAAGATCTTTAAGAGCCTCGGAACGAGCGTCCGTGACTCGGCCGGAAAGCTGGTTCCGATCGACGATCCGCGGCTCGACCCGGTCTGGAAAACCTGCAGCGAAATTGGCTTTCCCGTCCTTATCCACAGCGGCGACCCGATCGCGTTCTTTCAACCGATCGATCAGAACAACGAACGATGGATGCAGCTCAAACGCCATCCCGACTGGAGTTACTACGGTACGGACGTGCCGGGCTTTGAAGTGCTCATGCAGCAGCGGAACCATGTGATCCACAAGCATCGGGAGACAAACTTCATCGTCGCCCATATGGCCGAGGGGGCGAACGATTTCGAGAAGCTCTCGAGTTGGCTCGACGCGTTGCCGAACATGTACATCGATTGCTCGGCCCGCGAGAACGAGTACGGCCGACAGCCGTTCGCGGCGCGGAGGTTCTTCATCAAATACGCCGATCGGATTCTCTTCGGCACCGATCGCTACCCGGGTCAGCCGGACCAGCCCAGAAATCGGATCTACTATCGCATCCTGGAGACCGAGGATGAGTACTTTGACTACTACGACAACGCTTATGCGCCGACGGGGGAATGGAAGGTGTACGGGCTGCACCTGCCGGACGAGGTGCTGGCGAAAATCTATCGCGACAACGCGAAGAAGTTGCTGGGGATGAAGTGAAGTGAAGCGAAGGGAAGCCTGAGCGTGATCGCTGTCGTCACTGTTTCTCTTCTCCTGTTGCTCGGTGTGGCGCTGCGCGCGATCTTGACGCCCATCGCACGGGCCCGAATCCCGGCGAGCGTCGTCGCCGGCCTGCTCGGCTGTGGGATCGCACAATTGTTGCTGGCACTCGGATCGGAATGGACAGGCATCCGCGTCCGCTCAGTCCTGGGCGAATTCGGTTCCTGGGGCGACGTTCTCATCTCGCTGGTCTTCGCCGGGCTGCTCCTGGCACCGGAAGGCGAGTTGCGCGCTCGCTCGCGCGACGTCTGGCTTCAGGGTATCGTCGCGTGGATCATCATCCTCGGGCAGCTCGCGCTCGGCCTGTTCGCGTCGGCACTGTTGATCCGCCCGTTCTTCGACGTGCCCGCGCCGTTCGGGCAGTACATCGAGGTGACGATGGCCGGCGGCTTCGGATCGGCGAACGCGATGGCGACGCTCCTCTCCGGCGAGAGGTACCACTTCGCGCCGGCACGCGACCTGCTCGTCTTCGGCGCGACGGCCGGACTGCTTTGGGGCGTCGTCTCCGGCATCGTTCTTGCACGGCTCGGCCAATCGCTGGGCTGGACTTCGAAGGTGCCGTCGGATGAAAGCTCTGGCCAGAAATCATCTGCGGCAGCACAAGGCGAATCCGAAGCGCGATCTTCGTCGCTCGATTCGATTCTCTTCCAGTTCTGCCTGCTTGCGATCGCCCTCGGGATCGGTCTGGCGATGCAGTTCGCGGTCAAGTGGATCGCCGGGCGATTCGATGGGGTCCTTCACACACCCGACCATCGGTACGAGACCAGCTTCGGCAACCTGCCGCTCTTTTTCTTCGCGTTGGTCGGAGGTTGGTTGCTTCGCATTGCGCTCAAAGGCGTCGGGCTGTCTCGGGTGTTGGATCGCAAGATGATCCACCGTCTCTGCGGCATCGCGATGGACGTGCTGATCGTCGCGTCGCTGGCGCGGATGTCGTTCGCGAAGGTGGCAGACTATTTCTGGCCGGTGACGCTGATGCTCGCGCTAGGCTCGATCTGGTCGGCGTTCTGTTTGATCTGGCTCTCGCCTCGGATTCTGCCACGGCGTTACTGGTTCGAACTGGGCTTGATCAACTACGGTTTCAGCACGGCGGCGACGGCGCAGGGGATGATGTTTCTGAGGATCGTCGACCCGAAGCTCAAGAGCGGCGCCGCCGAAACCTACGCGCTGGGCGCGCCGCTGACGGCGCCGTTCATTGGCGGTGGGATGATCACGTTTCTGGTACTCCCCCCGGTAATCGACAAGTTCGGGTCGACCATGGTCGGGGGTATCGCGGGGGCGCTCATGATCGTCCTGTTTATTGTGGGATTGCGGCTGCGAACGACGAGCGAAACTTTCGGGAACTGATCAAATCAGGTCGGAGCTGCAACCCCGCAGTTGTCGAGGTGTGATGAGAATCGGGACGTTGGATATGCACGGCGATCGATTTGCGGCACAATTGTGGCGGCACAGCAGCCACTCGTCGCCTCATTTTCGGTGGGGCGGTCGCGATGTGGGAGCGTGCCGGCGGAATAGTCGGATCCACATCTCGTAATTTCACTCTGGCTCGACACGGGAAACTGTCGATCCTCGATCCTGGAAACTGTTGAACCCTCATGCGCCCTGACTCGACCGTTATCGAACTCACGCCAGACCTTCCTGATCGAAGTGTTGCCGTGCTGCCGATCCTGGCTCATTCGCACTGGGTCCAGCGGCTGCGCGTCCGATGGATCATTCTTGCGACGCTTTTGATCGGCGTGATCGCTTCGCCTTGGATCTACTACCCGCACGACTTCTGGAATTATTGGCTTGACTGGGAATACCAGACGCTGGGGCTCTATCCGTGGCGGCCGTATACGCGGGCATCGATCGTGTGCGACTATCCGCCGCTGCAACTCTATCTACTCACCATTGCCGATGCGGTTCGTCTCGCGCTGGGCGTGACCAATGCGACCGGATTTGTGAACCTTTTGCTGATCAAGGGGCCTTGGATTCTCGCCTGGTCGGGCGGGTGTGGAATGGCCGCGTGGGCGGCGCGGTCGATCGACCCGCGTGCGGCTAGACCTGCGGCGCTTGCATGGGCGCTGGCGCTTCCGCTGTTCGTGAATGCCGCACTGTGGGGGCAGGCGGATGCGCTGCTGTCAATGTTGATCGCGTTTTCGGTCGCTCTGCTTTGGCGCGATCGGCTCAAATCCGCTTCGGCGATCTTCGGACTCGCATTATCGCTCAAGCTGCAGGCGATCTTCGCGCTGCCGGCGCTGGTGGTATACGCGTGGCGACGATGGAGCTTCAAGGCGGTGTGGGTGTCGGCCGTCGTCGCGCTGGGAACGGCGTTGCTGGCCGCACTGCCGATGATCGTTGCCGGCCACGGACGTGGCGTGATCCGCGCCTACGCGAACGCCGTCGATCTGTATCCGGTGCGTACAGTCGATGCGTTCAACATCTGGTTCGCCTACGATTACCCGCCGAGGCCCTTCGACGGTGCAAGAGTTTCTAAAATCACCGACTCGGCGCCGCTGTTTCATCACCTCTCGCGGCTCACGTGCAAGGAAGCAGCGCTGCTGATGCTGGCCGGCTGGGTCGGCGCGGTCTGCATCGCCCTCTGGCGGAACCCGACGCGTGCACGTCTCGCCGCCGCTGCCGCGCTCTGCGTGCTCGGCACGTTTACGCTGTCGACACAGATGCACGACCGCTACGGCCTGCCCGCGATCGGCCTGCTTGCCATGATCGCCTGGACCGGCCGGCGCGAAGCCGGAATCTTCGCCTGCGCCTCGATCTTCATCGGCGTGAACCAGCTCGCGGCACTCGTAAATAACTGGCTCTGGTGCTGGGGCCTGGAGCGACGCTGGATGATCGACACCTACAACGCGATCGGTCTCACAGTCTCGATCGTCAACGTGCTGCTGCTGATCTACGCGGGTGCGTGGTTCCTGCGCGGCGGCTGGGCCGAGAATCGGCTCGTCGCTCTGCGCAGTCTCCGCTCGACCGCGGCGCGTTCGGAATCGATTCTGCCGTGGCTGTCGGCGTTGGTGCGTCGCGTGCGGTCGGCCGTAGAATAAGAGGCCGTAGAAAACGGAGCGCCAATGCAGATTCGATTGACGACCCTCATCGCGATGCTCGCGTTTACGATGGTCGCGCGTGCTGACTCAACGGCATTCGATTTCTCTGATGCGGATCGCGCAATCGCAGAGGCGATCGCACAGAAGCAGTGCCCCGGCGCGGTGCTGCTGGTCGGCAAGGGTGACGAGATTCTCTATCTCGCATCGTTCGGGAACCGCGCGCTGCTTCCCGATGTCGTGCCGATGACGAATGACACGATCTTCGACCTCGCATCACTCTCGAAGTCCATTGGCTGCGCGACGTCCGTGCTCATCCTGGCCGATCGTGGGAAGATCGATTTGAAGAAGCCGGTTGCGACATACATTCCCGAGTTCGGCAGCAACGGGAAGGAGTCGATCACGGTGGAAGATCTGCTGCTGCATCGCGGCGGGCTGGTGCCGGACAATCCGCTGGCCGATTACATCGGCACGCGCGGTGAGATGATCACCAGGATCATGTCGCTCACGCCAAAGTGGAAACCGCGGACGCATTTTGCGTACAGCGACGTCGGCTTCGAGGTGCTGGGCGAGCTCGTGCAGCGGGTGGACGGCCGGCCGCTGGATCAGTTCGCGCACGAAGAGATCTTCGCGCCGCTGGGGATGACCGAGACGATGTATCGTCCGCCGGAGTCGTTGAAGACGCGCATCGCGCCGACTGAAAAGCGCGACGGCAAATGGATGGTCGGCGAAGTGCACGACCCGCGCGCCTTCGCGCTCGGCGGCGTGGCGGGGCATGCCGGCCTCTTTTCGACTGCGACCGATATTTCCAAGTGGATCCGCATGATCAACGCCGGAGGTGTTCTCGAAGGTAAGCGGCTACTCAGCGAGGCGATCGTCAAGCAGATGCTCACGGTGCAAGCACTCCCGGACGGAACCGGCGCACGCGGCCTGGGCGTCGACATCGATTCCAGCTATTCCAGTTGTCGCGGCACACGCTTCCCGCGCGGCACCAGCTTCGGCCACACCGGCTGGACCGGCACGAGCTACTGGTCCGACCCGGCGAGCGGCGTGTATGTCATCCTGCTTTCCAATCGCGTCCATCCCTACGGGAAGGGCGACATGAAGGAAGTGCGATCGAAAGTCGCCACCGCGTGCGCCGAAGCGGTGCTCGGCCCATCGCCGACGACCTCTCCGACGCGATGAGGTCACAACACCATGTTGCAGGCCATCACCTCGTTTGAACTCGATGAAGAGTCGCATTGGCGCGCGGTCCTCACATGCGGCCATCGGCAGCACGTGCGACACGATCCGCCACTGATATCGCGGCCTTGGGTTCTGTCCGAGACCGGACGCAATGCGATGGTCGGCCGATGTCTCGATTGCCTGGAATGTGATCGCGAAGCGGCGAGTCCACTGAACCGTGAAGTCGATCCGGCCGCCGGGCCGGATGTCGACACCTGAGGATCGGTGCAGGGCACTGCCGTCATCGTGAACGAATCCCTTTTTCTTCGAGGCGGCACGATGAAGAATCGGCGAAAACCTCGCGATTGCGATTTCTCTCGCGCTGGCGTCCTTTGCGAACGTGGCCGGGCCGACGGCGCGCGAGGTGATCGACCCGCTTCTCATCGTCGCGACGGAAACCTTCTCCTGATCAAGGACAGTCTATGAACTGGCTGAAATCACTGTGTCTTGTGTTGACGACCTGCCGGCTCGCATCCGCGATCACGCTTCAGGATGTCATGGCCCAGCAGAGGCCTCTGGACGCACTGTACAGAAGAATGATTCACGAATGATCAAGCACAAATGGATGTTCGCGTTTATGCCGTCCTAATCGGAATGGTGCCGATCGTGGATTTGCCGACCGGCCTGGCCAAAGCATCTCCCACATGCAAATGGCTTGAGATGCAACGAAGACGCAGAGATCGGTTTGAAAGGGCTCGCATTCGCAATTCGAGCCTAATTCGGTTGATTTCGGGCCGATTCTCGGGTTTTCTACAACGCCTTGACGACGCTCGCGTTAGTTTTGCCTCCGAACCTTGTCCTGCTCAAGGGACTTACGGGCTCGGCAGCGCATCGCCGCGTGGCTTTGGGAATGCCCACCGGAAATCGAAATCGTTAACCAGGAGAGTCAGAGATGAATCAGAATCGATCCGTTCGTCGGTGCCTCGTCGCCGCCGCGGCCACGGCCGTCTTCGCGCTATCGGGCGCGGCTTTGGCCCAGGCGCCCCAGCCGCAGGAGCCGGCCAAGCTTCCACCGTTTGCCGAAGTGACCAAAGATATGAAGCCGACCGCGTCCGGCGGCCTGTTTACGATCTACACGTATGATGCCAACGATCCGACGAAGGAGCCCAGCCGTATCCTCGCCAGCATCCCCAAGGGATTGATTGGCAAGGACATGCTCTTGGCGACGAGCATTTCGCGTGGCGGCAACATGGGCTACCCCGCGGGGTCGGACCTGATTCGCTTCGAGATGGCGGGCAACAAAGTGCTCATCGCCGCCCCGAATGTGAGCCAGAAGCAGCAGGTCGGTCGCGCCATCACCAGCGCGGTCGAAGCCACCTACACCGCCGGTTATCTCGCCGTGCTTCCAATTGTGAGCAAGACCGATGGCGGCGACATCGTCGTCGACATGACGTCGTTCTTTTCGTCTGCGGCGCGTTTTGCGGGCGTGCAGATGGATCCGCGTCGCGGCGGCGGGATGATGCTCCGCTACAGCGCCGTCAAGGCCTTCCCCGAAAACGTACTCGTCCAGACGGAGGTGATCGGCGCGAGCCCGGACGGCGGAACGAGCGTCGGCGTCGGCTACAGCTTCCGCATGCTGCCCGACCTGCAACACAGCGACTACAAGCCGCGCCTCGCAGATGAGCGCGTTGGTTACTTCCCGACCGTTCGGCAGGATTGGAACCTTCCGTACTCGGAACGAGAGAACATCGTCCGTTACATCAACCGCTGGAACCTGCAGAAGAAGGACCCGAGCCTCGAAGTCAGCCCGCCGGCCCAGCCGATCGTCTTCATCATCGAAAAGACCGTGCCGCTCCAGTGGCGACGATTCGTCAAGGAAGGCATCGAGGAGTGGAACAAGGCGTACGAAGCCGTCGGCATCACCAACGCCATTCAGGTCTATCAGCAGACCGATGACAACGAGTTCGCGAACATCGATCCGGAAGATGCCCGATACAACTTCTTCCGCTGGATCGTCACCGGCCGCGGCTTCGCGATGGGCCCCAGCCGTCCCGACCCGCGCACCGGCGAGATCCTCGACGCCGACATCATCTTTGATGACTCGATGGTTCGCGGCTATCTCCAGGATTTCGGCAACCTCTTCGGTGCGGAAGCGCTGTCGTGGCAGATGGGCCCGGAAGTCCTCCAGTTCCTGGAGAAGAACCCGAGCTTCATCCCCATGGGCATGACCGCCGACGATGTGAAGCAGACCAGCGCGCAGATGCGCAAGTATGCCGCACTCGCGATGGGCAACACGTCGCTGTTGAGCGACGAGCACGCGGCATCGACGTCGAACCTTCCGATCAGCACGCCGTTCGCATGCACGTATGCGCAGGGCATGCAGCACCAGATGCAGATGTTGAGCCTGCTCGGCGCCGCCAAGGGCGATGGCCGCAAAGTGCCGGAGCGACTCATCGGCGAAATGGTGCGCGACATCACCAGCCACGAAGTCGGCCACACGCTCGGCCTGCGCCATAACTTCAAGGGCAGCACCTGGCTCTCCCCGGACGAAATCAAGAAACGCCGCGACGCCGGCGACGAGCCCACATTCGGCTCGACGATGGACTACAACGGACTGCTGCTCTACCCCGGCGACAAGATCGAAAACGTCAAGCACGTCACCAGCCCGGTTCTAGGACCCTACGACATGTGGGCCATCGAGTATGGCTACGGCGCGGACGACAAACCTGAATCCCTCGCCAAGATTGCCCAACGCTCCAACGAGCCGGGACTCGCCTACGCAACCGACGAAGACGTGATGGGCCTTTCATCCCCCGACCCGAAGGCCAATCGCTGGGACATGAGCACCGATCCGATCGTCTGGGCGGCCAACCAGTCGAAACTGGCGGACGAAATGCTCGGCACCTTCCAGACCTGGGCGGTCAAGCCGAGCGATCCCTCCTACTACCTGCGCAGCGCGTATCTCACACTGCTGTTCGACAAGACGCGCAACCTTTCGTACGTGGCACGTCTCGTCGGCGGGCAGGAGTTCAACCGCAACCGCATGGGCGACCCGAATGCCAGGCCGCCGCTTACGCTCGTGTCGGCCGATGAACAACGCAAAGCGCTCGACACGCTCGCGAGCACGATCTTCTCCGACGATTTTCTCAAGATCGATCCGGAACTGATGAACAAGCTCGTGCCGCCGCGCAACTGGGACGAGCGATTCGGCGAGCCCGCCGCGCGCGTCGACTTCCCAATTCACCAGACGATACTCTCGCTTCAGTCGACGGCGCTGCTGACAATCACCAACCCGGTGATCTTGCAGCGCGCGTACGATGCCGAGCTCAAGACGACCGGCGATAACAAGTTCACCGCCGCGGAGTTGCTCACTCGCGGTCGGAAAATGGTCTGGGGAGAGTTCAAGGTCGATGGCGAAGGCTACACCGACGCCAAGCCGATGATCAGCTCAGTTCGGCGCAACCTGCAGAAGCAGTGGCTGAACAACATGATCGCGATCGCAAAGAGTCAGCCCGGCTCGCTGATGAGCGCGGACCTGCAGAGTACCGTTCGCTACAGCCTGCGCGAACTCGGCGAGAGTATCGCCTCGACGCTGAAGGCGGCGAAGACCGACACCGGAAGCAAGCTCGACCTCGCGAGCCGCGCACATCTGGCCGAAGCCAGAAGCCGGATCGACCGCGTGCTCGAAGCGCCGGAGATCGACATGCAGCTCGGCACGGTCAATCTCATTCTTAGCGGGCAGGAGAAGCCATAAGCTCCGTCTCGCTGAAGTGATTTTATTCTTGAACGAGGTGAGCGGGAACCAGCCGCTCACCTCATCTTTTTGCGCAGGCTGTTCCCATCGTAACCTTCTCTCTCTATCCAAACGCGATTTCGCCGCTCCTGCTCTGTGTGTCAGGCGGCCTGTGTGGTTAAATCCGAACCGGAGGAGGGGAGATGATCGCAGCCGCTATCCGATTTCTGACCGGCGCCCACGGCCGCTGGGCCGGCGTCGCACCGGTCGCATCGGACGACTCTTTGCCGCAGCGCGTCTACTACGCGAATCACCAGAGCAATCTCGATGCGCCCGTGATCTGGGCGTCGCTGCCGCCGCGGCTGCGCAGGCGTACGCGACCCGTCGCGGCGCAGGACTACTGGGATGCAAAGCCGCTCCGCCGGTTCATCAGCAAGCGCGTGTTTCGATGTGTCCTGATCGAGCGGAAGCGAGTCTCACGGAGCTGCAACCCGATGACCGCAATGGAAGGCGCGCTCTCCGCGGGCGACTCGCTCATCATCTTTCCCGAGGGCACGCGATCGCTGAACGACGACGGCGAAATGAACGAGTTCAAGCCCGGCATCTATCACCTGGCGAGAAAGTTCCCACACCTCCAGCTTGTGCCCGTCTATCTCGAAAACCTCAACCGCATCCTGCCCAAGGGCGAGATCCTGCCTGCGCCGATCCTTGCCGCCGTCACGTTCGGGCCGGCGCTGATGCTGGCGGAAGGCGAATCCAAGGCGAGCTTCCTCGCGCGCGCGAAGTCGGCGCTCGTTTCACTCGCTTCTCAAGACCCCGATCCGATGCGACGCCCGCGCCCGGAGGAGCCGAGCCATGCTTGATCGCGACTGCTGGCTCGTCCTCGGCGGCATCACCGGGCTGCTGACCCTCGCCTCGATCGTCTCGATCGTGCTGCGCCTCTTCGTTCGCGATCCCGGCAAGCGGCCGACCATCGAGAACCTGTTCGATCGCACGGTCTCCTGGTGGTTCATGGTTGCGCTGCTCACGCTGGCAATGTGGCTGGGCAAGTCGGCAACGCTCGTGCTGTTTGCCCTCATTTCGTTCCGCGCGCTGCGCGAGGTCGTCACGCTCGCCTATACGCGCTGCGGCGACCATCGCACGCTTTTCTGGGCGTTTCTCATTGCCGTGCCGCTGCAATACGTGCTGATCGGCGTCGACTGGTACGGGCTGTTCATCGTGCTGCTGCCGGTGTGGGGATTCATCTTCTTCTCGATCCGCAGTGCGCTGGCCGGCGACGTGACGCGATTTCACGAGCGCGCCGCGCGGGTATTCTGGGCGGTCATGATCTGCGTCTACTTCGTCAGCCATGCGCCCGGACTGCTCCTGCTCGATCTGCCGACCTCGGGCGCCAGCGCCCAGCCGATTGTCGTCGGCTACGGCGCGAAGCTGATGATCTTCCTGCTCGTCGTAGTGCAGCTGAGCGACGTCTTGCAGTACTGCTGGGGAAAGCCGTTCGGACGACACAAGGTCGTGCCCAGGCTGAGCCCGGGAAAGACCTGGGAAGGCTTGGTCGGCGGCGTATTGAGCGCCAGCGCGATCGGCGCCGGCCTTTCCTGGCTGACCCCCTTCACTTGGTGGCAGGCGGGGCTGCTCGCGTTCGAAGTCTGTCTGATGGGGTTCTTTGGCGGGTTGGTGATGAGCGCCATCAAGCGCGATGCCGGAGTCAAGGATTGGGGAACACTCATCCCCGGGCACGGCGGCGTGATGGACCGGATCGATTCACTGTCGTTCGCCGCGCCCGTGTTTTTTCACACGGTGCGGCATGTGTGGGGGTGAGTATCAGTCCCTTTTTTGGAGGATTCGTCCATGACCGTACCGCATTTGAATCAGAAGTGGATGGCCGCGGCGTTTGCGGGCATTGTCCTGTTTGTCGGCTGTGACAAAGGTGGCGACACTCCGAGCACGCCGGCTGGCTCTACCGGATCCGCGAACCCGGCAGCACCGGCTGCGCAGGCGAGTCCCGCGGCACCGACGCCGGTTTCGGCCACGGTTGCTCCCGCGCGTGAAGGCTGGCCGACAGAAGAGGAAGCAAAGGCGACGATTCTGAAAATCGAGTACGACATCAACGCATCGGAAACGAACAAGTCGATCTGGCACGTAAAGGATTTCAAGCACGAGGTAAGATCGGTGAAGTTCGCGGAGTCCACGACGCAAAAGCAGATGAAGTACGGCGCCGCTGCCCAAACCGTCTATCCGGTCAAGATTCTTTACACGCAAATCACAGAATACACCGACAAGCCGACCACGCGCGTCGAAGCGGGCGCCGACGGCGCCTGGTTCTTCTACAAGAACAGCTTTGGCGAATGGACGGCAAAGTACGGCTCGGAGTGAGCCATCGCGCGTCGCGATGATCTCATCGGCGACGGCGCATCAGGGGCGCAAGCCCTGCGAACCCGACGAACGTGGCGGGTTCCGGCGCGAGCGAACGCGCCAGCGCCCAGTCCGCGGCGATGCCGGTCGGCGCGCCCTCGAACGCTGCGGGGTTGGTCTGGTAGTGCTGGGCAAGGATGAGCAGGTCGTCGAAGTTGACCAAGCCGTCGGCGGTGAAGTCGCCCGTACTCCAGATCTGTGCCGTCAAATCGTAGTGTTGAGCAACGATCAGGAGGTCGTCGAAGTCGACGCGGCCGTCGCGCGTGGCATCACCCGCCGAGACGACCGACGCGAGAAAGAGGCCGCCGTCCTGCGTGAAACCGCCGGCACTGCTTCCGCCCACCAGGCCCATCGTGAAGGCGATCTGGCCTTGGTCGTTGAGGCTGACGAGCCGGCCATCCTGTCCGCCGCTTTCGTCGTTGAAAGCGAAGCTGCGGATGGTGCCGGTTTCTCCGTTGCCGAGCGGGACATTGTCGCCGGTGCGCGCCACCAGGCGCACGCCTGCAAGAGGGTCGAAGGAGAAGATGCCATAGCCCGGCGTCACACCGGGATCGTTACCGCCGAGCTCGGCGAGGAATGCGGCCTGTCCGTGTGCGTTGAGCGCAACCCCGTAGATCGAGCGGTACACTGCCATATCGCTGACGTCCGCGGCCGCTTCGCCGAGTCGGACGATCTTCTGCACGTCGGTTCGGCTGGTCCCCGTGAAGATCGCGCGGTCGTCATACGGGCCGGTCACGTCGCCGCCACGCAGCATGCTCTGAAACACCACTCGGCCGTTCGCATTCATCACGATCGGGTCGGCGGCGACGATGTTGTCGAACCTCACGCCGGTGGTCATGCCGGGGGCGCTGTCGTCTTCGCGCATGATCACGCGAAGGTTTCCCGGCGTGCCTCCGTAGACCGCCTGGTCGTTGAGGTCATTGACCCCCGCACCCGTGAGGGTGGTCGCTAAAGCGATCTGGTTCGCGTTGTTGATCGCGAGGCTCGTTGCGGCTTCGGACCCGAACGTTACACCGGGCAGTTCGGGTGCCGCCTGACCGTTTTTCGCCACCAGTTGAACAGCGCCCAGAGGGCCGCTGAAGAGCGCGTTGCCGGCCAGCGCGAGATTCGAATCGCGCAGCGTGCTTCGGAACAGCACGTGTCCGTTGTCGTTGAGGACCGGTCCCAGCGACGGATAGACCGCCGAGGTCACGCCGAGCGCATAGGTCATTCCCGGCAGGCCGGGCGCGGCATCACCGGCGCGTGCCAAGGGTTGCACCGACTCCGCGTTTCCAACGAAGAATGCGGAGCTGTTATACACCGTGATGCCGGTGCCAGAGAGCGCCGCAGTGAAAGCGACCTGGTTCGAATGATTGAACAGTACCGGCGCGCTGAAAGGACTGCTCGTCGAACCTCGGCGGTAGAGAACGCCCGTTGGCAGGCCGGGCGCCTGCGCCCCTTCGCGGGCGGTGAGTGCGAGCGAACCCGGCGCGCCGGCGTAGATCGCGCTGTTATTCGTCGCGACGACGTCGCCGCCTTGCAGCGACACCGTCATCGCGACCTGGCCGGCGTGGTTCACCTTCGTGAACACGAACCCGCCGCTGAAGAACGCCGACGTACCCGGCGCGGCCTGTCCGGTGCCTGCCACGCGGTTCACGCCGCCGAGTGAACCTCCGGCGAGAAATGCGCCGGTGCTGTCTCCGGCGCTGGCGTCGATGTAACTCGCCCGGAACGCGACCACGCCGGCGTTGTTGATGGTCAGCGACGTCAGGTCGGAAATCGGTCCGGTTTGATTCGTGGATTGGCCGGCGACGACGACTGGCACGAACGGCGTTCCCGCCGAGGCCGTTAGTGGAATCATCGCGGAGGCGAAAAACAACGCATATCGAGTTCGAATTGACATTTCGGTTTCCTGCTTCACAAATTGCGATACCCTTTGGGATCGCGAAGGGGGTTCAAATTAGATTTGATGATCGCGTGATTGTTTCGCCGGTGGCGACGATCGCAAAGGCGTACTAGGTGTTGTGCGGCGCCTGGCCCAGAGCTGTGCGACCCAGAGCATCACTGCGGCTGTTGGTTCCGGCGCGAACGACCGGGCAATCGCCCAGTCGCTTTGGAACCCGACGTTCGTGGTGTCGATCCCCGCCGATGCGCCGGGGTAGTGCTGCGCGAGCGTGAGCAGGTCGGCGAAATCGACCACGAAGTCCACGTTGAAATCGCCGCTCCGCCAGTTCACACCGGACTGTCCGTAATGCTGTGCGAGGACCAGCAGATCGTCGAAATTGACAGTGCCGTCGAGCGTTGCATCGCCCGGGGCCAGCCTGCGCGTTGGTGTGAGCAGGAACGATTGGATGTTGCCGGCGGGGTTGATGCCACGCCCGACGATCTGGCCGGCGTCGTTGATTGACGCCGCCGAGCCCAGAATCCAACCGTCGCCACTGGTATCTTTCAGATCTTGGAGGTTCAGCATCATGCCGCCGAGTACGACAAACGGGCGTCCGTCCGCGACGGTGCTGCCCGGATGATCGACGTACGATCCGCCCACGATCTCGCGGTGGTTATTGATGGCGGCCGCGACGCTCACATCAAAGTATTCGCTGGTCGAGCCGAGTGTACCGAGGTCGATGAGAGGTCCGCCGTTGCCCGGTGCGAGAAACGCATGCTCGGGAACGCTGTAGGGCGTGAGGGTGGAGCTGCCGACGACGTCGCCGGCGTCATTGATCGCGTTGCCAAAGCTCGTCGAGCCACCGAGCGTGCCGAGGTTCACAAATGTGCCATCCGCGCGCGCTCGAAACGCCTGCACGGGGCTGAAGATGACGTCGACGTTGTTGTACGAGCCTGAGATCTGGCCGGACTCGTTGATGCCAGTCGCGGTCGTGCGCCTCCGGCCCAGGAGCGAGCGCATCTGACCGTTCTCGTAGATGAACGCCTGGTTGATATTGGCCGCCTGCGTGTAGCCCACGATCTGGCCGGCTTCGTTAATAGAACGGGCGAAACTGACGGAGTCGCCGAGGCGTCCGAGCGGAAGGTTTCCTCCTGCAGCCGCAGGCCGAAAGAGCGTCGCTTCGGTGAGCGTGATGTCACCTTTTGCCGATCCAACGATCTGGCCGAGGTTGTTGACGCTGTTGGCAGCGCTCGTGTTTTGCGGGGCGGTGTCGAAGGCACCCAGATCCAGCGGGGCTGAGCCTTCGCTCCATCGGAAGGCGCGGGTGGTTCCCGTGCTTGTGCCGTTGTCGAAGAAAATGGTGTTGGAACTGCCGACGACGACGCCGGCGTCGTTGATCCAACTCGCCGAATTGACGGTTCCGTTCGGCAGATATGGGATAGGCGTGAGGCGATACGCTGGCAAGACGTCTGCATTCACTCGGGAACCTGCCAGAAGTGCGACCGACACACTCATGATTCCGAGACGTCTGGAAGCCAAAGCGAGACGATTCATTCTCAACCTCTGTGTGTCAAAACCGTGACAGCTTCGCGTGACCACCTAGATCGATTTCTACCGTATAGACTGCTGTGTCTTAGAACTACCCCGAGGACGTCCTGAGTATTCCGTCAATCTGACGTCATAGTGCAATTCAGACGGCGGATGGAGGTGCTGTCCGACAAATCATAAAAGAGGCCGCTGAAAATCAGCGGCCTCTGGGCAATCGGACTCAAATTGGAAATAGAAGGGGCTTCAGGCTTGGCGGCGACGAACCGCCAGCATCGACAGGCCGCTCAGAGCCATCAGGCTCGTTGGTTCCGGAAAGAGAGTGATGATGATGCCGACATCCTTTTTCTCGATGAGCGAGGTGCCGTTCGGGTTGCTGTAGGCCTGCAGCACGTTGTTCAGAACGACCTGCACGCTGTGGGCGGACGCAGGGAGTGTGACGACGGCATTGCCGGCCCATTCCCCGTCGGCAGTGCCGGCGGTGGTGACGGGCATGGTCGGATTCGAGTTCATGGTAGCGGTGAAAACGCGGTTGCCGACCCAGTTGGCGTCGAGGACGCGAACGATGAGGTAGGCCCAGGCTTTCACGCCGCCGCCGTTGAAGATGGTGTAATCACCAAGTTCACCGAGGGAGACGCCGTTGATGGTGTTGCCTTGACTTGGCGAGGTCAGTGTGACGTACAGGCGGTCATTCTTCTGCGACGCCGGGCCGGTGGACCCGCCGGTGCTCTGAGCGACAAACCCGGCCGGGTTGAACGCCAGACCATTCGACTGGACGATCGGTTGGCCGAATAGGCCATTGTCGTCGCCGCCGTTCGCATAAATGTAGTTCGCGGTGGAGCCGTTCGGCTGCAACCACGCGCCGGCAAAGCCAAGTGACGAAGTGAACGCAACGGCAAGCGCAACAGCGCTGGCGGCAAAAATCCCTTTACGCATTTTCGAACTCTCCCTTTTTCTCCAAGTCCGACTTCATTCATTCGCCCGGCGAAACCGGATCCGCCACATCGCGAACGAGGCCAACCCCCAGACGAATTGCCCAATCCGTCTTGTGGGGCTTCCTGCCCGTCCTTCAGTGGGACGCGCAGGGCCGAACAGACTTCTTGTCCGGCGACAGCGGAGTATATCTCAGCATTTGAGCGCGCCAACAAGATATTCGAGGGAACCTGATAATGCGTAAGTAATCGATAAATAGCTACTTGCGTCGGACATTGGCAGAATTGTTGCCGGAAATCACGGCTAAAGAATATTGCCACACCCGTCTTAACGCAAATTTACGATAATCCGACCGCTTGGAGCAAAGCCGTGATTTGGCCGAAGAGAGAGATACGCCGGTGACCCTGCGCGGCTTCGGACCAGGTGTGTGTCCGATAAAATTCCCAAGCTGCACGGCCACTTCGTTCGGTCGTGAACGCTCCGCGATTCGAAATCCGACTCGCGAGCACGACCTTAGCAAGAGGCGACCGCATGCCCCGCGACATCCCTGTCGGCAATGGCCGACTACTCATCACCTTCGATAATCGCTACCAGATCCGCGATTTCTATTTCCCTCACGTCGGTCAGGAGAATCACGGAGGCGCACAGCCTTTTAAGTTCGGCGTCTTTGTCGACGGTGAGAACGACTCGCGCGGACAGCTCTACTGGTCGACCGATCCCGCCTGGAACATCCGCCAGCGATATCTCAAGGACACGCTGACCACATCCGTCAGCCTCGACCACCGCGATCTGAAGCTCTCGCTCTACTGCAACGACACTGTCGACTTCAACCGCAACATCTACGTGCGGAAGATCAAGATCAAGAACACCTCGGGCATCGCCCGGCGTGTGAAGGTCGTGAACCATCTCGACTTCAATATGTATGGCACGAAGATCGGCGACACGGCTTGCTTCGACCCTGCACTGACCGCCATGGTCACTTTCCGCGCCAAGCGCTATGTCATGTCGACATTCTTCGTCGACGGTCAACAGCGCGTCGACGAGTTCGCATGCGGCACCAGCGGCTTCGGCGGCGCCGAGGGCACATGGCGCGATGCCGAAGACGGCCACCTTCAAGGTAACCCCATCGCGCAAGGCGCGGTCGACTGCACGTCGCTCGTCGCACTCGATCTTCCGCCCGACGGCGAACGCACGTGCTACCTGGTCATGATTGCCGGCGAGAGCCACGACGAGTTGACGATGCTTCACCGCTGGCTCGAGCGCAATCCGCCCCAGACCGTCATCGATCGAACCAATGCCTACTGGCGACTCTGGGTGAGCGGGATGAACCTCAACTTCGGCAACCTGCCTCCAAAGGTCGTCGAGCTGTTCAAGCGATCGCTGCTGATCGTGCGCACACAGATCGACAATTCCGGCGGCATCATCGCCGCCAACGACACCGACATCATGCAATTCGCGCGGGATACGTATTCCTACGTCTGGCCGCGGGACGGCGCGCTCGTGGCCGACTCGCTCGACCTGGCAGGTTTCCCCGATCTGGCCCGCTCGTTCTATTCGTTCTGCCAGCGAGTCATCACCAAGGACGGCTATTTCCTCCACAAGTACAACCCGGACGGCTCGCCGGCGAGTTCGTGGCACCCTTGGGTGCGCGATGGAAAGCCGGCGCTGCCGATCCAGGAAGATGAAACCGCGCTCGTCGTCTGGGCGCTGTGGCGGCACTACTTTCGGTATCGAGACATTGAGTTTGTTCGCCCGCTCTGGGTGGATGTCGTTCAGCCGGCGGCCGACTTCATGTGCCGCTATCGCGACCCTGAATCAGGATTGCCGCTGCCCAGCTACGACCTGTGGGAGGAGCGATGGGGCGTCCACGCCTTTACCGTCGCGACGGTGTATGGCGGGCTGCGGGCCGCGTACAACTTCGCGGTCGCGTTCGGCGATCGCGAACGAGCGCGTCGATACAAAACCGCCGCCGACGAGATCAAGCAAGGCGCCGCCAAGCACCTCTACTCGGAAAAGCTGGGCCGATTCGTCCGCCGCCTTGTTCCCAAGACGACGATCCTGACCGACACGCACGGTACGGTTCACGAACTCGGCGACATGGCGCCGCCCGAAACCATTTACGAGGTGGACGAAACGGTGGATGCTGCGCTGTACGCCATCTACAAGTTTCATCTTTTCGAAGCAGACGACCCGCGCGTTCAAGCGACCATGAACGCGGTGAAGGAGAAACTCTGGTGCAAAACGACCGTCGGCGGCGTGGCGCGCTACGAGCAGGACTATTACCACCGGGTGACGGACGACTTTTCGAAAGTGCCGGGCAATCCCTGGTTCATCTGCACGCTCTGGCTCGCGGACTACCTGATCGCCTGCGCCACGACGCACGAAGAGCTCAAGCTCGCGCTGCCGATCTTCGAATGGACGGCCGCCCACGCGCTGGAGAGCGGCGCGCTTGCCGAGCAGGTCAACCCCTTTACGAACGATCCGATGAGCGTGAGTCCGCTCACCTGGAGCCACGCGACGGTTGTCAGCGCGTGCGTGAAATACCTTGAGAAACTCCAGACCCTGCACACCGACAGTGCCGGGCGGCCGATCTTCCAGGTCAGGCGTCCGGGGACCGTGGAAGTCGCCAGCCAGGCGACATTCGGACGCTACGACGCCGACTTCGATCTTCCCGTGGGCCGCGAGACCACGAGTCCGGCCGGGAAGTTCATCACGACCGACAAGGACAATCAGCGCGTCTCGGCAACCCTAGCGATTGACATGCTGGATTGCATCGGCTGCGGCATGTGCATCGCAAAGTGCCCGCAGAACGTGCTTCGCCAAGTGGACGGCAAGGCAATGGTCGACCTGCAGAAGCTGCACGACTGCGATCTCAACGGGGAATGTGTGCGAACCTGTCCGACCAAGGTCGTTCAGCTTCGCATCGAGCCGCTGGCGAAGGCTGATGAGACGGGCCATCGCGCGAGCGCGTGAGTCTTTTGGTCGGGTGAGTCATTCACGCCGGGTCGTCGCGACCCGGAATCCTAAAGTTCGCACAATCGGGACGAACCCGCGTGTGAAATCCGATGCCCATTGGGTTGAGATCCCGAATCTGAAACAAAACCGGAGATGCATAGCATGACAATTGTTGCCGACAGAGACAAAAGCACCGATAATCAACCGACCATTCTCAACGCGAAGTCGCATCTGGAGGGTCCGGTGAATCTAAGTCTTGTCGCGATCGAAAAAGAAGGCCTGGTCAAACTGGCCGCATCCGGTTCGATCACTGCCGAAAATTTCGACCCGAGTGGAAAGAACCCGCTCGAGCGACTGCTCGGCGAGAACTGGGCGACCTTCCGCGTCATCCTCGATATGCGGCAAACGACGTACATCGATTCCAGCGCCATCGGCTGGCTGATCGGTTCCCACAAAGCGTTCAAAGCCGGCGGCGGCGGAATGGTCCTGCATGACGTTCCCGTCTCCATCCGCCAGATGCTCGAGTTGCTTCACGTCGACAAGGTGATTCCCATTGCTCCCAACGCGCAGGCAGCCCGCAGCGTCGTCACAGGAGAAAACAAATGAGTACACCCTCACCCAAGCTCAACTACGGCCGACCCACGAAGCCCCTCGAAGACTCCAAGCCGACGAACGATGTCCATCCGCACATGCAGATGATCGATGTGAGCAAGCATTCAGTCGAGAGCATGTTTGAGGTTCTGCTGAGTCGCGCCCTGGAAATGCGCGCCAGCGACCTCTTCATCACTGCCGCCGAGCAGCACTTTGCAGTGCAGGTCCGTCACCTGGGCATTGTCCGGCCGATCAGCGTGATGACCATGGACGAAGGAAAACGTCTCGTGGCACACATCCGCAATGGCAGCGGTGCGGATGTGAACGAGCGCCGCAAGCCGTCCGACGGCCGCTGGATTTTCCGCGCCAGCGACCTCTCGGAAGAAGATGACGACGTCGATCTCCGCATTAACTTCCTGCCGACCATGTACGGTGAAGATTGTGCGATTCGCCTGCTGATCCGTGGCCGGGCGATCTATAAGATCGATCAGCTCGGCATGACGGGCGACCAGCTCTCCGCGTATACGAGCATGATCGACTCGCCCAGCGGGCTGATCTTTATCACGGGTCCCACCGGCTCAGGCAAGACGGCTACGCTGTACGCATCGCTCGCCAAGCTCAACGACGGCAAGCGGAAGATCAACACGATCGAAGACCCGGTCGAATACGCGATCGAAGGCTTGCACCAGAGCCAGACCAATCCGGCGATCGATCTCGGTTTTGCTGAGCTGCTTCGCGCGGTGATGCGACAGAGCCCCGACGTGATCATGATCGGCGAAATTCGCGATGAAGAGACCGCGAAGATCGCCGTTCGCGCCGCCAACAGCGGCATCCTCGTCATCGCAACGCTGCATGCGCCGGACGCCGCCAGCGCGATCCAGTCGATGCGCGCCTTCGGTATCCCCAATCACTTCCTCGCGGCCAGCCTGCGTGGCGTCGTCTCGCAGCGGCTCGTGCGAACCCTCGATCCGGAGAGTCGGACGTCATTCGATCTCTCCGACGCGCCGCACACGTTCGACGACGTCCGTCACCTGCTCGGACCCGACGAAGGCAAGGTGCTGTTTGCACATGTGCCCACCGAAAAGAACCACATGACCGGCTACAACGGCCGGACCGGTGTCTTTGAAGTCATGCCCAGCACCAAGGCGCTTCGCGTGTTGATCGCGGAAGGCGCGCCGGTCGAAACCATCCGCAACCAGGCTCGAACCGAGGGGATGCTCCCGTTCCGCCACGCGGCACTGCTGCAGGTCGCGCGGGGCGTCACCAGCACGGAAGAGCTCTTCCGCGTCATCCCCACGGAACAGCTCCTCGTCGACTTCTGATTCCCGAAAGTTCGATCCATTCGAGAGAGGTCCGCACGCCGAGTGCGGGCCTCTTTTCGTTTGGTCGTCGGATAAGCAGCGTGCACTGACCCGCGCCGGCACACAAACATGCGCGAGCACGCACGCTGCGTCACAACGGCGCTCGCAAGTCGCTGCGCAACTGCCCGGGATGCTGCTCCTGCCGCGACTATCAGACCTGACGTTGCGATGAATCTCCGGTGACAGTTCGGTCGCGTCGTTCCTACAGACACGGAGCACTCCGGAACGCCTTCGTCCGAGAATTTCGCCGGTCGCAATGCGCCGTGTGCGATGCGGCTGAAGAAGCCGCGATTATCGGTTGTCACCGCCGACATGTGAATTGTGCGAAAGCCGTGTCAGGTCGCGCAGAAGAACTGCCGAACTCACCAATCGAAGCGACGCGCTGCCCCTGTGGCACGTGCGCTATCAGGTGGGAACCGGAGTCAAGACATGTCGAAGCGTCAGCTGGTGAATCGAGTCGGGCGAACACAGACGGGTCGTTCTCATCACAAGGGTGGAATGCTACTCCAGCGCGCAATCGGGACCACGGTGCAATCGCTGGAGGAGCGCCGCCTGCTCGCCAATCCCGTCGCCGACGCCGGCGGGCCCTATACCGTGCAGGAAGGTTCGAGCGTCGTCGTCGACGGCGGCAACAGCACGGACGATGGATCGATCGTCGCCTACGCGTGGGACTTGAATTACCGCGTCGGCCGCGGATTCCACCGCTCGCTCAGCGGACAGGCGTTCACGTTCGACGGCGTTGACGGAAACGCTTCGCGTACGATCGCCCTCCGCGTCACCGACGACGAAGGCAACACCGACATCACCACCTCGACCATCTCCACGACCAATGTCGCCCCGGTGATTACTCTCGCCGGCGACAACACCGCTGACGAAGGGCAGCCCTACGCCCTGAACTGGACCGTCGAAGACGTTGCCCCTGACACCGTGAGTTCCTATTCGATCGACTGGGGCGACGATGTCACCACCACACCCGCCGCCAGTGACACCAGCGCGACGCACACCTACACCGAAGACGGCAGCTACACCATCACGCTGTCGGTCACCGATGAAGACGGCACCTATACGCAGACCAAGAACGTCACCGTCAACAACGTCGCGCCGATCATCAACGCCGCGTTGGATGAAGACACCGTCGACGAAGGCCAGCAGGTCCGCCTCACCTACTCGTCGCCGAACCGTGCCGGCAGCATCGACCAGTGGATCGTCGACTGGGGCGACAACCATGTGAACGTCCGCCCGGCATCCACGCACGTGTCGACACACACGTACGCCAACAGTGGGACCTACACCGTCACCGTCACCGCACTCGAACTCGATGGCGGAACCTCCGACACCACGCTCAGCGTCACCGTGAACAACGTCGCACCTTCGGCGAGCATCAGCGGCGTACCCTCTGAATCGCCCGAAGGCACGGCCATCACCGTGACCAAGAGCGCTTCCGATCCGTCCGACGACACGCTGAGCTATGCGTGGGAACTCAAGAAGGGCAGCTCCGTCATTGATACGAGCAGCACATCGGGCAACTACACCTTTACGCCGGCAGACGATGGCGCTTACATCATCACTCTGACCGTCAGCGATGGCGATGGTGGCAGTGTCTCAACGAGCGCGGGTGTGAATGTCACCAACGTCGCACCGCAGGGTTCGATCAGCGCCAACGTTCCAAATCCGTTCGCTGAAGGCGACACCGTCAACTTCTCATCCTCGGCCACCGATGCCGGCGCCGACGACACGCTCAGCTACCTCTGGCTCGTCGAGAAGAACGGTTCGGCCTGGTCGATTCCGAACAACGTGGTCCGCGACCAGTCGACATTCGACTTTACGCCCACCGACAACGGCAGCTACATCGTGAGCCTGGTAATCTCGGACGACGACGGCGGACAATACGTCGCTACCAGCAGCACGATGACGGTCATCAACGCGCCGCCGAGTGCGAGCGTCGTCGAAACCGATGGCATTTCCACGCCGCAAGAGGGCGACACGCTTTCGTACAGCGCGACCGCAGCCGACGACGGCTCTGCCGATATCGTGACCTATCAGTGGTTCGTCACGCGTGACAACGTTCTTTGGTACACCGGCTCGCCCGGTTCAGATTCCACGTTCAGTTTCGAGGCAACCGACGACGGCAGCTACGACGTGAGCGTCGTCGTGCTCGACGATGATGAAGACTCGGGCGTGTCCAACACCATCACGACCAGCGTAATCAATGTCGCGCCGACTGGCACCCTCAGCGGCCCGGAAGAATCGCTCATTGAAGGCACGTCACTGTCATTCGCCGTCGATGCGGCCGACGCCGGCGACGAAGACACGCTCAGCTACCTCTGGAGCGTCACCAAGGGCGGACTTTCATACGACCTGACCGGCTTCACCGTCGATGAGTCGAGCTTCGCTTTCACGCCTTCAGATGAGGGCAGCTACGTCGTCACCGTGGTCGTTACCGACGATGACGGAGACGACGTCACGGTTTCGTCGTCAACGCTGTCGGTTCTCAACGCCGCGCCGCTCGCAGAAATCCACGGCCCCGGCGGCAGCGTCGCCGAGGGAGACAACGCCTTCTTCTCGCTCAGCGCCACCGACAGCGGCAGCGGCGACGCGCTCAGCACCGATTGGTCGGTCCTTCGCGATGGCGTTTCATTCAACCTCGCCCCCGGCACCGTCACCAACGATCCGACGTTCACCTTTACGCCCACCGATAACGGCAGCTACGTCGTCCGCTGTGTCGTTTCTGATGCCGATGGCGGCTCGGTAACCGCCGAGACGAATGCGTTCTCTGTCAGCAACGTTGCCCCGCTCGGGACCGTCGACGGAGAACCGGTCAGCGCGATTGATGAAGGTGATTCCGTCGCCGTCACCGCGAGCCCGACCGATGCAGGCTCGGAAGATACCTTCACCTACTACTGGAGTGTCGAGAAGGACTCCCAGACCTTCGCTCTTGCCGGCAATGTCGATCGTGAAAGCAGCAGCTTCACCTTCACGCCCAACGACAATGGCACGTACACGGTCAGCGTGGTCATCACCGACGACGACGGCGGCGAATACATCGCGACGAGCGATCCGTTTACGGCCGACAATGTCGCGCCAACTGCGAGCATCAGTGGCGCGCCCGTCGGCAATATCAACGAAGGCGACACCGTCTCCCTCGGCACAACGGTGGCCGACGCCGGCGCCGCGGACACGCACTCGTACGCATGGACGGTCACCAAGGACAGCGATCCGTATGTGCTTGATGGCGAAGTCGCGACGGATGAAGCCACATTCAGTTTCACACCCACCGATAACGGAACCTATGTCGTCACCGTTGTCGTCACCGACGACGACAACGGCGCGGTAACGGTCAGCACGACGGATATTGTCGTCGATAACGCCGCACCTGACGTCACCATCGAGCAGCCGACGACCGGAAGCGAAGGTTCCCCGATCGTATTCAGCGCGCATGTCACCGACGCCGGCAGCGCCGACACGCACACCTATGCCTGGACGCTCACCAAGGGCGGCATCGCCGTCGACCTCACCGGCATCACCACCAACGCTGCGACGTTCAGCTACACGCCGAACGACGAAGGCACCTTCGTCGCGACCGTGGTCGTCACGGACGACGATGGCGACAGCGACACCGCCATCAGCAGCGCAGTTGCGATATCCAACGTCGCGCCGACGCCGGTCATCAACGACGCGCCGGAGACCTCGCCGGAAGGCACTCAGATCGATCTCACCTCCGCCGTCACCGATCCGGGATCGACCGACACGTTCTCCTACGGCTGGAGCGTGACCAAGAACGGCGACCCGTACGATCTCACCGGGGTGACCACCAACGTTTCAGCCTTCAGCTTTTCGCCCGATGACAACGGCGAGTATGTCGTCAGCCTCACCGTCACCGACAACGACGGCGGCGCAACGACGGTCGAGAGCAGTGCCATCACCGTCACGAATGTCGCTCCGACCGGAACGATCGGTGGAGAACCCAGTAGCGACATCGATGAAGGCGACACCGTTACCCTCACCGTCACGCCGAGCGATCCGGGTTCCCTCGACACCTTCAGCTACTTCTGGACGCTTACCAAGGACAACGAAACGTACGATGCAGGCGTCAGCAACGATGGCTCGTCGTTCGTGTTCGCACCGCGTGACAACGGCGTCTACGTCGCGAGCTGCCTGATCACCGACAACAACGGCGGCGAGTTCATCGCCACCAGCGACCCGTTTACCGCGGTGAACGTCGCGCCGTCGGCGAGCATCATCAACGAACCGAACAGCGCGGTGGAAGGTGGCTGGATCTCAGCCGACGCGAGCGTCACCGATGCCGGCATCGCCGACAGCTTCACCTACTCGTGGAGCGTCGAGAAGGATGGCCAGCCGTACGCGATTCCGAGCGAGTTCACGGAAGGCGAAGGGTCCGGCTTCTACGCGAACGACAACGGCACATTCCAATTCTTCCTGACCGTGACCGACGACGATGGCGGCACCGTCAGCGTCAGCAGCAGCACCATCACCGTCACCAACGCCAACCCGACGGCCGTCGTGAATGGCCCGATCACCGGCGTCGAAGGCACGTCGCTCAGCTTCACCGTTTCCCCGACGGACGCAGGAACAGCAGACACCTTCACTTACAGCTGGAGCGTCACGAAGGACGGCAACGCGTACTCGCTCGGCGGCGCGACGACGAACACGTCGAGCCTCATCTTTACGCCGAATGACAACGGCAACTACGTCGCGAGCGTCGTCGTCACTGACGACGACACGGGCACCGTGACCGCATCGAGTTCGACGGTCGCCGTCTCGAACGTCGCACCGACCGCGACGATCACCGGCGTCAACAGCGGCGTCGCCGCCGAAGGTTCGACGATCTCGCTCGGCTCCACCCACGCCGACGCCGGATCGGCCGATACCTTCACGTACTCATGGAGTGTCACCAAAGGCGGCCTGGCGTACGATCTCACCGGCGTTACCACCAACACGCCGTCGATCCTCTTCGACGTCAATGACAATGGCACCTTTGTCGTGACGCTCGTCGTGACCGACGATGACGGCGGCAGTGTCACCAGGACCAAGACGATCAATGTCACCAATGCCAACCCCGACGCCGAAATTACCGGCGAACCGGGCAGCTCGGTCAACGAAGGCACGCCGGTCACGCTCAACGTCGTAGCGACCGATCCCGGCGTCCTCGACACATTTACTTACACCTGGTCGGTGAAGAAGAACGGCCAGGCGTTCGCGCTGCCGAACAACGCGGTCGTCGACCAGACGAGCTTCACCTTCACGCCGACCGACAATGGCTCTTTCGTCGCCTATTGCCGCGTCGTCGACAACAGCAACGGCGAGACCACTGCGAGCAGCGATGCGATCACGGTAGTCAACGTCGCGCCGACCGCCAGTATCACCGGCCTGCCGTCGGGATCGATCAACGAAGGCAGCACCGTTTCGCTCGGCAGCAGCGTCGCCGATGCGAGCACCGTGGACACCTTTAGCTACGCGTGGAGCGTTACCAAGGACGGCAATCCGTTCACGCTTCCGAATACTGCGGTCACGAACGCATCGACGTTCAGCTTCGTCCCGACAGACAACGGCACTTATGCCGTTACATTGGTTGTGACCGACGACGACAGCGGCGCGGTCACTGTTACGTCTGCAGGCATCGTCGTCGTCAATGTCGCGCCGACGGCCGTCGTGAACGGTCCGACAAGCGGCGTCGAGGGCACGACCCTCAGTTACGCCGTCTCCCCGACCGACGCCGGAGCGGTCGATACGTTTGGCTACAGCTGGAGCGTGACCAGGAACGGCGCAAGCTTCGATCTTGCCGGCCTCACGACCAACACGTCCAGCCTGATCTTCATGCCGACCGATAACGGCGACTACGTCGCGACGTGCGTCGTCACGGATGACGATGGCGGCAGCGTCAGCGCCGTCGGCCCGACGACGGTTGTTTCGAACGCCGCTCCGACCGCGACCATCACCGGACTCCCAGGCGGCACGGCCGTCGAAGGGTCGACGATCACTCTCGGCTCGACCCATGCGGATGCCGGCTCTGCCGATACGCTCACCTACGCGTGGAGCGTCACCAAGGGCGGCGTTTCGTACGATCTGACAGGCGTCACGACGGACACGACATCTCTCTCCTTCGTCGCGCTCGACAACGGCACCTACGTGGCAAGCCTTGTCGTAACCGACGACGATGGCGGCAGCGTGACCGTGACCAAGACGATCAACGTCACCAATGCCAATCCCGACGTTGACATGACCACTTATCCGGCGAGCACGGTCGATGAAGGATCCGAACTGCACTACGAGTCTGTCGCGATCGATCCTTCGCCGGTCGATACGATCAGCTACGCCTGGACGGTCACGCGTAATAACGCGACCTACGTGTTGCCGAACGACGTCGTCACCACCAACAGCGACTTCACGTTCACGCCGACGCTTCCCGGCAGCTATCGCGTCACGGTGAGCGTCGCCGACGATGATGGCGGTACGAGCGGCGAGTTCCACAATGAAACCGTCGCGAACGTGGCGCCGATTATCAGCGCCCTCAGCGGGCCGAGCACCGATGTCAATCGCAATACCGCCGTCAGCTATTCGGCGACCGTGGTCGATCCGGGTGCCGAGACATTCACCTATGCGTGGACTGTGCGTCAGGACGGTAACGTCGTGACCACTTCAACGAGCTCGACGCTCGACTTCACACCCGTGGCATCAGGCGACTACATCGTGTCGCTCGTCGTAAACGACGGCTTCAGCGACAGCGAGGCTTACTCGGTCGAACTGGGTGTGCTCAACCACGCCCCGGTGATCGAAAGCGTCGCCGGTACAGACGATGTGAATGAAGGCACCGCCATGTCGTTCTCGAGCACCGTGAGCGACGAAGAAGATACTTCGTTCACCTATCAGTGGACCGTCACCCGGGGCGAGGATGTCCTCGCGCAAGGAACGGGTAGCACACTCGACTTTACCCCGGCACAGGACGGCGACTACACCGTCAGCCTCGTCGCAAGCGATGGCGAGCTCACCGATAGCTCCGAGGTCAACTTCACCGTCAACAATGTCGCGCCGGAGATCACTACCGCCGCCGCAACCGGCACACTCGTCGAAGGCGGCAGCGTCACGCTTGCCGGCTCGGCGACGGATGCGGGCGTCGACGACGAGATGGGATTTGCCTGGACCGTGCGGCGCGCCAACAGTGAAACGATCGTCGCGAGCAGCGAAGAGGCGTCGTTCGTCTTCACGCCGACCGATGACGGCGACTACATCGCGACTCTTACCGTCACCGATGGCACCGCATCCGACACCCAGAATGTCAGCCTTACGGTCGCTAACGTGCTGCCAACCGGAACGCTGGTCGTCCCGTCGCTGGTCGGCGTCCGCGGCTGGGAACAGACGTTCTCGGTTTCCAACCTCGTCAAGTACGCCGGCGACGCGGTAACGGTCGACTGGAACTTCGGCGACGGCTCTAGCCTCACCGGCGCGAATGCCGCCGCGGCACAGAACCATCGCTTATACACCAGCGGCACCTACACCGTGACCGCGACGCTCAAGGACGACGACGGCGGCGAGACCGCACTCACATCGAGCTTCGAAGTCCGCGATTATGGCGTCCAGCCCGATCCGATGGGCGACGGGCTCGCGCTCGCCGTCACCGGCACCAGCGGGAACGACGTGATCACGTTCACCAAGCTCGCCAACGGCAGGATTCGTGCCTTCCGCAACGGAGATCAGCTCGGCAACAGCTTCTCGGTCAACCGCATCTTCGCCCAGGGCGATGCGGGTGCGAACAGCATCTCGGCGGCTTCGAACATCACCATCCCGGTCGTGTTCTATGGCGGCTCGGGCCGCGACACGCTGGTCGGCGGCGGTGGCGACGACGTCCTGCTCGGCCGGCGCGGCATCGACGTCCTCTCCGGTGGCGCGGGACGCGACATCCTCGTCGGCGGTGCCGACAGCGATTTGCTCGACGGCGGCTCCGGCGAAGACGTACTGATCGGCTCGAACTTCGGCTCCGCCGAGAACGCCAGCGACCTTGGCACCATTGCCCGCGAGTGGGCCAATACCTCACGCTCCTTCGCGAGCCGGGTCTCGCGACTCCGCAACGGCGCGAGCGGGCTGGCGGCGTTCCTCGGCACCGGCAGCGTCATCAAGGACGGACGCCTCGATACGATCCTGGGCGGGGCGGCCAGCGACTGGTTCTTCAAGGACATCGAAGGCTCGAACACCGATTCGGTCATCGCCGCCACCGCGGACGATCAGCTCTCGAATGTCTCCTGAGCTCTGCTCGACATCTCGAATGAAGAAAGCCCACGCACGAAAGTGCGCGGGCTTTCTTTGGAATCGAATTGGTTAATCAATTCATGATGAACATGAATAACTTAACAACAAGGTACGCACGAAAACCCGCCGGGCCGGCGGGTTCTCCATTCCAGAGGATAAGCTACAGGGCTGTTTCGTCGAGCTCGCCGGTGCGGATCCGCACGACTTTATCGATGTCGTAGACAAAGATTTTGCCGTCGCCGACCGCGCCGGTGCGTGCGTTGTTGGTAATGGCTTCGACGGCCTTGGCAAGGTCGGCGGCCTTCACGCACACCTTGAGCAGGACTTTCGGGACGAAACCGATTTCCATCTTTGCGCCGCGATAGCGCTCGGTGTGACCGAGCTGTCGGCCGAAGCCTTTGACCTCGATTGCCGTCGCGCCGAGAATGCCGATCTGCCCGAGTGCGTTCTTCACGTCGTCGAGCTTCTGCGGCTTGATGACTGCTTCAATCATCTTCATAACACGAGCCTCCCAAACATTTGTCTCGAGCGCGGCAACTGGGTGCCATCGGCCGGTTGGTTCTTCCGGCCGATGAGGCTAGTGTAGTAGAAAGCGTATCCGCTGGCCACATGACGACCGATTTGCCGCAACCTTCGTTCCTCGATCCGCAAAAGCTGCTGGTTTCCAGCCGCGTCTCGCCGCTTCGTATCCCCACGTGGCCGATCATGGTGTTTGCCGTCGTCGGAATCCTTCTGATGTCGAGCACCTCGACCGGACCGCTCATCACCGGCCTGAAACTCGCGGTATTGCCGATCATGTTTCTGATTTCGATCGGGCTGACGATCTTTCGCGTCGTGCTCGCCCGCCGACTGGCCGCCGAGTCGGACGCCGTCATGGCGCTGGACGAACTGGTGCAGCTTCGCCGCTGGCCAGAGGCCGCCGACCTCGCGGAACGGATCCTCAGCAGACATATGCTGGCCCCCGATCGCCGACTGTTTGCACTGATGGGTCTGGCCGCACTCCTGACCCGCTATCACCGCTTCGCCGACGCGCGCGTCGTGCACGAGGCACTCCTTAACCCCGAATCGCAAGAGCTGGAGATCGATCCGTCCATGGCTCACTCGGTCAAGGTTGCCCGGGCGATGTCGCTGCTGCGCGAAGATCACCTGGTCGATGCCGATCGCGCGATGATGGATCTCCGTCGCGAAGTGAACATGGCTCGCGATGATGTGCGGCGTGAACAGGGGGTCGAGAAATCGCAGAAGGTGCAGTCGGCCGGCGTTGTGCTGCTCGATCTTTATCGCGATGTGAAGACCGGCCACCCCACGGAAGCGCTGGAAGTCTTCGCCAAGGCAATGCCGGCGCTGCGCGACCAGCTCGGGATCCGCGTCGCGGACGCCTGGGTGCTTGCCGCCGCAGCGCACCATGCGCTCGGCCAGGTCGTTCAGGCTGCCGATGCGTTCACCAAGGCAACCACGCTCGTGCCGGCCGTCGAACTTCAGCGGCGCTATCCGGAGACTGCGCTGCTTGCGAACCATTATCCGCCCGTCCAATGGCCGGCTTGAAGTAAACGAATGACCGACTCGATGACCCAGACCAATCCGACAACTCCGCCGCTGCTGGAAATCAGCACGCACCGGGCGATTGCCCTGGCGCGGCGCTGGCGCTGGATTTCCATCGTCCTGCAATTCGGCTTGTTGTTGATTCTCGGCGGAGCCGTCTACGCGTTCGAGCAGGGCGGCGGCTACGTCGTGTTCGCGTTGTTATTCGTGCTCTGGACGGTCGTCGCCAGTCTGAGCGCACGGACGCGCAAACTCGCCTTCGATGCCGGACAGTACATCGCCGCCGGCGAGTTTGATCTCGCCGAGGATCGGCTGACGCAGTCGCTCACTTCCTTCACGCTCGCCGGTTCGAGTAAGCAGATCGGCCTGCAACAACTGGCGATGCTCCGGCATGCGCAGTCGCGCTGGTCGGATGCGGCGGCGCTGGCACGGGCATTCCTCGCCGGCCGGGGGAGACTCGCCGCTCGCGACATTCAAAGCCGATTGGTACTGGCCGAGTCGCTGCTGGAGATGGGCGACCTCGACGGCGTGGCGCGGGAGATCTTCGACTTGAGCCGACAGCGGCTCAACCTCCGGCAGACGCTCGTCCTCACGCAACTTCGGCTGGATTACCTCGCCCGACGCGGCGACTTTCAGCAGATGTTCCAGAAGCCGCAAACCGTGCTGAGCCTGATCGAACTGATGCCCGCATCGATCAGCATGCGTTGCCACGCGCTGCTTGCCCTTGCGGCCAAACGGTTGGAGCAGACGACGTGGTGGCACTTCCTCGCCGGCCGGGCCAAATTGCTGGGCGACATCGAGTCGCTCTTGGAAGCTCGCCCGTTCCTTCAAGAGGTGTTCGAGACCTCCGGGCCAGCGACGGTCTGAGCACGGAGAATTGCTCGGTTTGTGTCCGGCGGGGTCGTTGGTGTTTAGTCAGACGGCTCTGCGCCTATTTGACGAGCGATACGCGATTCATGGCCGATCCGACGCCGAGCGAGCGATCGTAGTAAAAGTCCGCGTTGTTCATCGTGACGATGGTGTTGAACAGCGCTGCGCCGCGAAAGCGGAGCACATTTTTCGCGAGGAAGTCCGCATCGGGCGCCGAAACGACCGCGACGATGTCGATTCCATTGACGTTATCGCCGAAGGAATTCGGACCGATCTGGAAGATTTTCAGATCTTCCGGGACGAGGCTCGTTGGCTGCAGCGTCGAGTCGAGAAGAATGTTCCCTTTTACCAGAAGCGTGGTCGGGCCGGAGAACCGAAGCGGCGCCGTCACGGTGAGAGATGTGAAGTAATAGGTCCCGCCGGGCAGTGTGGTGTCGGAGGAAACGGAGTACGACTGTGGCACGCTGCCGGGATTCGATGTCGGTGCCCAGGGAGGCGGCGCGGGTTTCGCTATGGGGTCTGGAAGTCTTGTGGTTCCTCCCGACACGGCTAGACCGGAAACCGTGCCGGACGGTCCGAGCGTGATGGTCCCGTCCACGGAGTTGTTCGTGCCGCCCGAGATGGTTTCGTTCGACGCGACGCTCGATTTACCGGTGGAGTCCGCGGCGGTGGGATTCGTGGTCGACTGTGAGTTGTAGTCGCTAAAGAATGTGTTGTTCTTAATGTCCACCCCGGCGAGGCCGACGAATCCGTTCGGACCTACGAAAACGCACGTCGCGGACGCAGAGAGATCGATTCGGGACATGCCTAGAAGCGAAGCAAACATGAGCGGCACGGCGTTGCCCTTGGCGGAGGTGCGTGCGGCGGTGATCCGAACTGCGTTCGCGGTCGATTCGGCCGGGCCTGAGAGCACAGTAAAGGTACGCGTCGCCGCGTTCCACTTTCCCAAGGCAATGTCGCTGTCGGTCAGGAGCATCGTCGAACCGTCGACGTAGGTCTGATTCGCAACGCTCTTCGCCCGGGCGCGTGCTTCGGCGGGACTGATAGGAACGCCGGTCGCGGCGTATCGCGCCGCCGCGTCTGCGGCCGCCTGCAACTGGGATCGGCAAAATTGTACGCGGCCGAAATCAACGGCGAGCGAGCAGAGGGCGAAGAACGCAACCATCGCAAACGCGACAAACACCAGCGTCGTTCCTTCCCGTCGCGTGCAGCGCGCAAAGCGCATAGACGCATGCATAACCATGTTGTTACATCGTCCGCAGAGGTCGATGACTGGAGCTGAAACACCCTCGGGTTTTGCCCGATGGGGCGATAATGTAGTTAAAGAAGTGAGTGGTTGACGATCAGGACGATTAAACGGTGGCGAACGCGCGACCTGGATTTCCACGCATGGTCCGGAATACGCCGCACATCTGGCGCTGGCGCTTATTTTGGCGTTCGGGACCGGTCGCCACCCGAGATTGGCCGTGCGCTGCCGACTCCCCCGGTGGCAATGTTGCGCCGCACCTGACATCTTCGCGGAAGATGGGTAACCTCACGCGGATGGCGGGTCGGCAGGAGGCCGGCCGCGTGATCGGCGAACAAGGACGGGACGATGTACGCGAGGATAGGGACGGCATTCAGCATTCTTCTGGCAACCGCGCTGGTGGTCGGCGCGTGCTGGTTGTGGGTCCATTCGAGTCCTCAACTCGGGGAACGGTCGTTTACCGGGCCCCGCGTGTGGGGTGCCCGATGTGCGGCGCTGGCGGCATGGTGTATCGCGCACGCGCTGCTCGCCGGATGGACCTTCCCGATGATCTATCGCCCCAGGCCTGCTTATATCGGCGGCCTGGTGTGTGGCGGCGGGATCGGTGTGCTTTCGGCGGTCGCCGCTGCAGGGCTCTTGCTGGCGTGTCGATAAATCAATATTGGTCTGCCGCCGCTGCGGCAAAGCTGCGAGCCAGATCGATTCGTACCCAATCAACGTGGCTCGCACCGAATCAGAAAGAAACGCATCAATGACCCGTAGCAAGTCCTGGATCGCACGTGCCGCCCTGGTTGGCGTCCTCGCAACGACCGCAGCCCTTCAGCCGGCAAGGGGCGGCACAGGAGACGCCGCGCTCGACTCGCTCATCGCCGAGCGCCTCGCCCTCATCGCCGATGAAGTCGCGCTGCTCCCGGATGCGAGCACGCCGGTCCTGCGCGAGTCGGCAGCGCTGATGGATCTGGCCCGTGACCTGAGCCCGAGCGAAGTCCGCTTCGCGCGGTCGGCGGTCGACCTGGCGCTTCGGCTGGGAGAGCGCGATCGCGCCATCGACGCGCTCACCGCCATTCGCAAGCTCGATCCCGGCGATCAGGTTGCGATGATTCAATACGTCGACCTGGTCACGAGCCGGATGGAGTCGGCCGAGCAGAAGGTGGCGTATCTCAAGCAGATCATCGACGCGCGAGGCGTCGCGGCCGAAGTACAGTCGTATGCGGCGACGAAACTGATGGACTTGTATTTCGCCCGCGCCGAGGATGCCGAAGCCAACAGCGCGCTCGACCTGGCGCTGAAGCTCAATCCGCAGAACCTGGATGCGCTGCGGGCGCGGTATCGGATCGCCGCGGCCAGCGGAGTTGATCGAGATCGGGTCAAAGCGCTTGCGGACATCCTGCGTGCTTCGCCCGCCGACGCCGACACAATGAATGCGCTGGCGCACGAGGCTGACGCGGTCGGCAGCTACGAGAACTCCGGGCTGCTGCGCATCCTGGCGATCAACATTATCAACAGCCGCGGCCAGTCGCCGTCCGCCGATGAAGCAATCAACTTCATGGGTACGCAGCTCCTCGCCGGCAACGACAATTCCGTCGGTCAGATGCTCGCGCAGCTCCTACAGGCGCTCAAGGAGGACGGCCGCATTTACACGCTCGGCCTGATCTACGAGCAGATGCACGATCGGCCCGAGGATGCACAGAAGGAAAACGTGGAGATGTCTCGCGGCGTGTATCTGGCGCAGCTTGCGGGGGTGAGCCAGCTTCTCAACGAGCCGGACAAGAAGGAGATGCCCGCCACCCGGCCTGCCGTGCCGATGCCGGACGTTCGCGCCGATGTCGCGAAACTGAAGGCTTCAGACCCGCAGAATCTCTCGATCGCGTACGCCGTTGCGTTGACCGAGCAACTTTGGTTCGATCTCTACTTCCGCGCGGCCGAGGTGGACGATGCGAACATCAACGCGCTGGCGCAGCTGCTGGGCGAAGATGATCCGATCATTGTTCGACTGCAGGGCTTCAAGCTGCTCCAGGCAGGAAAAGTGGAAGAAGCCCGGATCAAACTCGAAGCGGCCGGCGACCGCGACGGATTCGCCAAGTTGGGCGTCGTCCTTGCCGACCGTATCGCGGGCAACGTTGACAAGGCTCGCGAAGAGCTGACGCAGATGATCCGTGGCCGACCCAACGGAATGATCGCAGCATACCTGGCACAGGTGGCCAAGAGCATGCAGGTCGTCGCCGACCAGACGGCTCGCGAGCAGGAGATCTCCGACATCATCACTTCGGCGCGCGCATTTGCGACGGATGTCGTGAGCAACCCGCGCGCGTACTACCTGCTGACCGCTCAGCCGTCGCAGGTGTCGTACGCGTTGGGCGAACCAATGCTCGCCAACATCACGATCCTGAACAATGGCCACGTGCCGATCACGATCGGGCCGGGCGGGATGATCGATCCGAACTTCGTGATCGATGCGCAGGTCCGAACAACGCCGCCCCAGGGATTCCCGGCGACGGCGCGCGGCAAGTTTACCGGCGCGATTCGGCTCAAGCCGTCGCAGAAGCTGACGACCACCGTCCGGATCGATCGCGCTCAGCTCTTCGCGTTCCTCAAGACTTATCCGACGCCGTTGTTTCCGCTGATCGGTTACGTGATCACCAATGCCGTGTCGGACGGGCCGACCTCGTTCAAGGCGGGAGCGGGCGGTCAACAGACCAAGCTCGGGCAGGCGTTCGAGCGGCAGTCCTCACCGCTCTACGTGGAGGAGTTTCGCAAGAAGGCGGTCAACCAGTTGTCGAGCGGCAACGCCCGCGAGCGAACGGCAATGGCGGAACTGTTTGGCTACATGGTTCCGGCGTTGAAGGCGAACACCGACAACGCCGAAGCGGTGGGATTGGCGACGACGTTGAGCGATGCGCTCTCGGCACAGCTCGAAAAGGAGACCCACCCGGAGATCCGAGCCTGGATGCAATTGTCTTATCGCGAAGGGCTTAGCGACGAAAAGTGGGTCATGAAGCTGGCGAAATCCCAGACGATTCTTGGTGAAGTGGGGGCGATGCTCGCGGCGCGGGTGATGCCCAGGGAGGTCCGCCAGAAGGTGGCGAAGGCCGTGCTGGAAAGTCAACCGCAGCCCGAAATTGTCGAGTTTGCCAACGCGTTGGCGGTTCAGCCCGACATCAAGAGGCCCGCCGACGCTTCCGAGGGCGATTCGGCCACATCGCCGACCGATTCGTCGGGGACAACCCCTGGGAACTGATTCGTGCGCATTTCCGCACGGGGACACTTCCGGTATAGTCGAAATCACAAAATGACCAGCCGGGCGACGGAGACGCACCCCGGAGTTGAGAGGGAGCCTTAAATTTGAACGTCATATTCACCACCCGGCACATGGAAGTCAGCCCGGCATTCAAGGCCTACGCCGAAGAAAAAGCGGCGAAGCTGACCAAGTATTACGATCGAATCAAGGAAATCGAAGTGACGGTCGACCTCATCGAGAAATCGACCAAGACGCTGGAAGTGGAAGTGATCGTCAACGGCGAAAAGAAGAACCTCTTCATCGCCAAGCACTCCGGAACCGACCCGAACCTGTGTGTCGACGCCTGCGTTCGCACGCTGGAGCGTCAATTGTCGGACCACCATAAGATGGTGAAGAACCGAAAGCACCCGTAAACTGCGCGTCCCAAGGTGGCTCGCGCCGTCAGCCGCGCGGCGGGCCGCAACTTCAAGGCTTCGTATGAAGTTCCGAGAGTTCATCCAGAAAGATGCGATCCTGGTCCCGCTCGAATTGAGCGAGCGCGAAGGGGTGATTCGGGAACTGGTCCAGTCGCTGGGCCGGGTCGGCGCGATCGATGCCGATGCGATCGACGACATCATAAAGGCGTTAATCGCGCGGGAAAAGTCCGGGACGACCGGCTTCGGCCGCGGCGTGGCCGCGCCGCATTGCAAGCATCCGAAAATCAAGAAACTCGTGGGCACGATCGGGCTGAGCAACCAGGGAATCGAGTTCAACGCGCTCGATCACAAACCCGTTTACGCCGTCTTCATGCTCCTGAGCCCGCAGGGACAGGACCAACTGCACCTGCAGGCGATGGAAGTGGTATTTAAGAATCTGAAAGAGGACATGTTCCGTCGGATGCTGCGGCAGGCCGACTCAAAGGAAAAACTGATCGAACTTTTGGAAGAGACCGACGGGAAGTAGTTGCCGATTGCCAATTTCGGTATTGCCGATTTTGGCCGTAGCAAATCGGAAATCGGAAAAGATTCAATCGGAAATGTGAACGATGCCCAAGGTCGCGATCGAGGTCACTGTCAATAACTGCGAAGGCCTGCACGCCAGACCGGCGATGCAGTTCGTCGACGTCGCCAACAAGTTTGGCTCCAACGTCGTGGTCTACCGCGAAACCGACGCGGTAGATGGAAAGAGCGTGATGCAGATGATCACGCTCGGCGCCGCCCAGGGCACGACCCTCAAGATCGAAGCCGACGGCGAGGACGCATCCGCCGCGCTCGAGTCTCTCAAAAAGCTCTTCGATGAGAAGTTTGGTGAGGAGTAGGGAGAAGTCGAGAGTTGTGAGTCGAGAGTCGAGAGTTCAATTCGAACTCCAACTCTCGACTCTCCACTCTTAACTCTCCACTGATTCATGGAAATTCTTAAAGGCATCGGCGTTTCCCCCGGCGTGGCGATATCCACGGCCGTGGTGCTCGACGCGGAGGACCTGGTCATTCCGAATCGGAAGATCGACCCGGCCAACGTGGACGCCGAACTGCTGCGCCTCCATCGTGCCATCGATCACGCCATCGCCGACCTCTCCAAACTTCGCGACACCACCACCGAACAGGCCGGCAAGGAGATCGGCGCGATCTTCAGCTTCCACATCGGTATGCTGCAGGACAAGACGCTGGTCGACCAGATCATCGTCGAGGTGAAGAACAACTCCTCCACCGCCGAATACGCCACCGCGATCGTGATGAAGAAGGTCGGCGGCATGTTCCTGAAGATGGCCGACCGCTACTTCCAGGAGCGCGTCAAGGACATCTACGACATCGAGAAGCGCATCATCCGCAATCTCATCGGCCGAAAGCACGAAGAGATCGCACGGATGACCAAGGATGTGATCATTGTTGCGCATGATCTCTTGCCGAGCCAGACGGCATCGCTCGACAAGAATCGCGTGAAGGGCTTTGCCGTCGACATCGGCGGACGAACCAGTCACACCGCGATCGTGGCCCGCGCGATGGGGATCCCGGCGATCGTCGGCATGGGCGACATCTCCGGCCGCGTCAACACCGGCGATGCCATCATCATCGACGGCACGCGCGGCACGGCGATCATCAACCCGGGCCCCGAACAACTCGCCGAGTATCGCCAGCAGGAACAGCGCAACGCCGAGGTCGCCATCGAGCTCGGCCGCCTGCGTGATCTGCCGGCGCAGACGCAGGATGGACATCTCATCACCCTGCAGGCGAACATCGAGTTCCCTCACGAGATCGATGATGCGCTGCACCGCGGTGCCGAAGGCGTCGGGTTGTATCGAACCGAGTTTCTGTATTTGAACTCGGAGAACGAACCGACGGAAGAAGATCACTACAAGGCCTACGCCGAGGCGGTCAAACGCATCGGCGGGAAGCCGCTCGTGCTGCGGACGCTCGATCTGGGCGCTGACAAGTACGATCCGAAGCGGCTGCTCACGAGCCCGGAACCCAATCCGTTCCTCGGCGACCGGAGCATCCGTTTGTGTCTGCACGAGATGCCGATGTTCAAACGGCAGCTTCGCGCGATCCTTCGCGCGGGCGTGCTCGGCGACATCCGCATCATGTTCCCGATGATTTCAACGCTCATGGAGCTGCGCCAGGCGCGCATGGTCCTTGGCGATGTCATGGAGGAGTTGGAAGACGAAGGCGTAAAGTTCCGCAGCGATCTGCCGGTGGGAATGATGGTGGAAGTGCCCTCGGCCGCGCTGATTTCGAGTGTGTTCGCCCGCGAGGTGAACTTCTTCTCGATCGGAACCAACGACCTGATCCAGTACACCTTGGCCGTCGACCGCACCAATGAAAAGGTCGCAGGCCTGTTTAACCCGGCCCATCCTGCAGTGCTGATGCTGATCCGCGACGTGATCCGCGCCGGCACGCGAGCCGGGATCTCGGTCAGCGTTTGCGGCGAAATGGCCGGCGAGCCGCTGTATGCACTGTTACTCCTGGGCCTCGGGCTTAACACGTTCTCGATGAACGCGCCCGATGTTCCGGAGATCAAGAAAATCATCCGTTCCACGACACTCACCCACGCGCGCAACGTCGCCCGCACGGTGATGGGTTTCGATTCGGAACGGCAAGTCATGCACTACCTCCGCGAAGAAACGCGGAAGCTAGTGCCGGAAGCTTTTTAGGAGAGGCAGTGACGAGTGGCGTGTGACTAGTGGCTAGCAATAGCCAAAGACTAGCCACCAGCCACTGGCCACCAGCCACTGTTCATTATGCCCAAAGAAATGCTCATCAACGTCTCCGCCGGCGAGGAATGCCGTATCGCGGTCGTTGACAACGGAAAGCTCGAAGAGCTTTATATGGAGCGCGCCAGCTCCGTCAGCCATGTCGGCAATGTCTACAAAGGCAAGGTCACCAACGTCGAAGCGTCCATCCAGGCCGCGTTCGTCGATTTCGGCATCGGCCGAAACGGCTTTCTCCACATCTCGGATCTGATGCCGACCTACTTCGGTCGCAAGGGCGAGGGGATCAAGGAATCGGTCGGCCGCAAGATGGCCCGCCGCGACCGTCCGCCGATCCAGCAGTGCCTGCGCCGCGGCGATGAAATCATCGTCCAGGTGATCAAGGAAGGCATCGGCACCAAGGGACCCACGCTCTCGACCTATCTCTCCATTCCCGGCCGCATCCTCGTGATGATGCCGGGCGTCGGAAAGTCCGGCGTCTCCAAAAAGATCGAAGATGATGACGAGCGGCGTCGCCTGCGCGAGATCCTCGACAAACTCAGCCCGCCCAAGGATGCCGGATTCATCATCCGCACCGCCGGCGTCGGCAAGAGCAAGCAGGAGATCGAGCGCGACTTCAAATACCTCATGCGCCTCCACGAAAACATCGAGAAGGCCGAGAAGAAGAAGGGGCCGCTCGAACTCTACGCCGAAGGCGATCTCGTCATGCGGACCGTCCGCGACGTCTTCACCAGCGACATCGAGCAGATCGTTGTCGACGACAAGGAGACCGCCAAGCGGATCAAGGACTTCTTCAAGCTGCTCATGCCGCGCACCAAGAACAAAGTCGAGGTGTATGAGGAAAGCCTGCCGCTCTTCCACAAGTATCACATCGAGACCGACATCGAGCAGATGCACTCGCGCACCGTACCGCTGCCCAGCGGCGGTTCGCTGGTGATCGATCAGACCGAAGCCGTCGTGGCGATCGACGTCAACAGCGGCAAATCCCGCGAGAACAAGGACGCCGAAACTACTGCCTTCAAAACCGACATGGAAGCCGCCGACGAGATTCCGCGCCAACTCAAGCTGCGCGATCTGGGCGGCGTGGTGATTTGCGATTTCATCGATTTGCGGTTTGAGCGGCACCGCCGTGAGCTCGAGGCACGCCTGGCCGACAATCTCAAAAAGGATCGCGCCAAGACGCGCTTCCTGCGGATGAGCGAGTTCGGCATCATCGAAATGACCCGCCAGCGGATGCGGCCGTCGCTCAAGAAGAGCGTCTTTCACGACTGCCCCCACTGCAGCGGCCACGGGCTGGTGAAGACCGCCGAAAGCATGGGCCTCGACGTGCTGCGTCGGCTCGCGATCGCCGTTCACAACGAGCGCGTTCGCCGTGTCGAGCTCTCGCTGCATCCGGACGTCGCGGTGCAGGTGCTCAACAAGAAGCGTATCGGCATCGCCAAGCTGGAAGAAGAGAGCGACAAGCGGATCATTATCAAGATCGATTCGAACCTCGCGCTCGATCAGATGAAGTTCGAGCTGTTCGACGACCGCGAAGGTTCGATCTGGCTCGAAGTGCTGGGCATGGAACCGCCGCAGCACCTGGGCCGCGGGCGCGATGATCGCCCGCGTCGCGACGATCGGCGGAACGATCCGCGTCGCGACGATCGGCGTTATCACCAGCATGTCCCGCGTGAAGAGCTGGAAACCGAACGGGACGATGAAGAAGGTCCGCCGCGCCCGGCACGCGAGCCGGACTCGGGCGAAGAGGGCACGCCGGTGGCGAATGAAGGCGGCGCCGTCGTCGGCGAGGCGCCGGGTTACAGCGACTCAGGTGACCTGAGTGGTCGTTCGCGGCGCAGGCGTCGTGGCCGACGCGGCCGCGGTACGGGTGGCGATGAACCGCGCCAGGAGCCGCGCCAGGAACAGCGCCGGCCCACTGCCTACTCCAACGACCCCGGCGTCGAGGAGTTCCAGGACGAAGAGCCCGAAGAGGCAATCGAGGCCGTCGATGTTCCAGAGCAAGACGAAGCGCCCGAGCCCCAGGTGCGCGAACAGCGCGGCGGACGGGATGACCGTCCGCAGCGCGACGATCGGGGGCACCGCGATGACCGGGGCCCACGAGATGACCGCGGCCCGCGCGAGGATCGCGCACACCACGACGACCGTGGCGGCCATCGCGACCAGGGCCGGCGCGACGAGCGCGGCTTTCGTGACAACCGCGACAACCGCGGCGGCGAGAACCGTCGCAACGGTCAGGGAAGCCAGCAGCGGAACCAGCAGGGCGGCGTCTTTCGCGATCGGCCGTACATCCCGCCGAATCGCCCCGCGCCGCTGCCGCCCCCGGTCGCTCCCAAGGCGAGCGCGTACGACGATGAAGTGGAAACGCCAGAACCCGGCAACTCGATTCATGGACCGGAGACCCACATCCGTCGCGACGAGAAGGGTGCTGGGCGTCGCGGACGACGGGGTCGTGGCCGCGGGCGTGGCCCGTCGCCGGAAGAAAAGACGGCGGCGCGGCTCCCGCAGCCGACCGAAGACTCGCTCGTTGCCCGCTTCCTGACCGAGCCGGTCGATGTGCCGATTCCGGACGAGATCGAAGACGAGTTCGGCAACGAAGGTCAACCGGTGCCCAACACGGATGATCGCGGCGACTACGAGCGCGAACAGCAGGGTGGACAGGGCGGTGGCGGCAAACGTCGACGTCGCCGTCGTGGCGGCCGTGGACGCGGGCGCAATCGCAATGGCGTTAGCGAGCAGGGTGGACCCGGCGACGGCGGCAGCTTCCCGCCGCGCGAAGCCAATGGGCCGCGTGATGGAAATGCACCACGCGACGCAAACGCTCCGCGTCAAGCAAATGCTCCGCGCGAAGGCAGATCCCCGCGTGAAGGATTTACGCCGCGCGATTCAAGCGCCTCTCGCGCCGGCCCGCGCAAAGTGATCGAAGAGACCGGACCCCAGACCGGCTCGACTGACAAGCATCAGATGGATGATGCGCAGGAGCCGACGGATATCAGCCAGTTCCTCAAGCCGATGACGCCGAGCGATCTGGAGTTCCTGCCGGAATACGAAGACGACGAGTAAACGCCGGGTCTCCGTGAAGTGTAGTCCGACGCCCGCCGAGCAATACTCGGCGGGTGTTGTCTTTTGGGTTTCAATTCAAGCGCCGACTTCGCGTGTCACGACGTCACTTTACGAGATGATCGAGATTCGACGGTTCAAGTTTTTCTTCGTTGCGAAATCGATCAGATTCGACGTGGATGAATGAGTGACAAGCAGCATGCTGCCGTAGTTCTGCGCGAGGATAAGCAGGTCATCGAAATCGACCTTGCCGGCCGGGTCGTAATCGAAATTGCCCTGGCTGAACGTCTTGCCGGTCGATCCGTAGTTCTGCGCGACGATGAGCAGGTCGTCGAAGTTCACGGCGCGATCTCGACCAGCGTCTGCGGCGAGGACGAAGAACTCGAACACCTTGTCGGCGAGCAGCAGGTTCCCCCCGACGTCCTGTACGCTGCCGGCCGGGAGCGTCACGCGGTAGTCGCCGTCCGGAAGAATCTGGCCGAATCGCGCTGTCGCGAGATTGGTGTTCGCGTCGTAGGCGAGATTGGTGACGGTAAAAAACTGGCTGGTCGTAAGATTTTGCACAAGCAGATCGCCCGGCGTGAGGCTCGCCGAAACATCATCGTCAAAGCCCAGCATGACGAGCTGCGCCGTTTCGAAAAGGAAATCGGCGGACGTCACGGTCGGCGGCACGTCGTGGATGCCGAAATTTCGGGTGTCGTTGTTGGAGCTGCTGTTGATGAACAGGTCATAGACGCCCGTCGCGGGCGCGGTCTGGGCCCACCCTTGGCGCGGGACCTGGCGAACGTGTTCCGTCGAGCCGGGCAGGACGGTGTCGAAGATGTAGGTGCCGTTGGCAGCGGTCACACGCCGCGGATCGCCGTAGGTCAGGTGCAGTTTCCAGCCGAGCAAGTAGCCGGCCGGTTCTCCGCTGGCGTTGGGTCCTACAGCCCAGTCATTGATCATCAGAGTCCATATTCCGTTGGGATTAAAACCATCGAGATCCGCGAGCGATCCGGCGGGCCGGAATCGTCCCGTGAAGGGCGAGACGCCGTCGGCGATAGACGTCGCGGCCTGATCGTCAAAGATCGTGCCGAACATCGGACCGTCTCCGCCGTTGCGGTTGAACAGCAATACATTGCCCGACTGCGAGAGCAGGGTGATCTGAAGATCGGAGGATCTGCTGTGGAGGATGTCCACTTCGACATCGATATCGACGATGAGCCCCTCAAGAGATTGTGGAACGATGAATGGGACGGCAATGTTGAAGCTGGGAAATGCAACGCCCTGGAACGACGTGGCATCGTGCAGTGCCACCGGCAGCGGACTGTTCCAGTTGAAGGTGATCGAGCGTGTGTCGAGTTGGCGGTTGTTGTTCGCGTCGCGATAGACGGTGATGCCGGGCAAGCCTTCATCGCTGGCGTCGCGGTCACCCTGGCCGTCGTGGTCGTTAAATGCTGCGCCCGAGATGATACCCGGCCGGGCGGAACCGAAGTCGTTGCCGTCCACCGAGGCATTGCTGGCCAGTGTCAGCGTGATACCGGCGTTAGAGGCCGGATGGGTCTGCCGGTAGTCGCCGTAACGCTCCATGCGGAAAAGATGATCGCCCGGGGGAAGGTTCGCCAACACGTAGTTGCCGCTGACTGATCCGATTGCGCTGTATTCCGCCGCGGTGATCCGGATCGTCCAGGAATCGAGCGTGCCCAGCGAACTCGAAGGATTGCTGTCGGCGATCTCGAGCTTCCACGTCCCGTTGGGATTCTCCCCGTTGATCAGCGCGAGCGCCTGCTCGGGCCGATAGGTGTCGAGGAAGAAGGGCGGGACGGCGCTGGTAATTGCCGTGTTGGCCTGATCGTCGAGCGTCAGGTTCACGATGTCGTCGGAACTGCCGCCGACGTTGCTGAACAGCTCGACGCGCGTGCCGTACGGACTGACCAGCCAGACCGACAGATCGCCGACGTTCGGGTGCGTGAAACTGACCGTCACTTCCAGATCGAGGATCTTGGGCGACACGCCGCTGACGGCCAGCGATGACGTGACCCTGCCGGAGTGACTGGTGTTCAGCGAGTTGGACTGGAAGAAGCTTCGGGGAAAACTGCCGTCGTCAAAGATCGCGTCGCCATCGGCATCGGAATAGATGACCCGCCCGCCCAGGCCCGGCTCGCCGGCGTCGCGTACGCCGTTGGCGTTCAAGTCGTGGAACGAGGTCCCGGTGATGCGCGCCGGGCGTCGGTTGCCGAAATCCAACCCCGTCGCGACGCTGCCCTGGAGCACCGCCGTCACGTACTCGCCCGGTTGCGGCTTGGTCCGCGTCCATCCGGATTGCGCCACCTGGCGGATCGCGACAAAGTCGAAGCCGCCGGCGCTCAACGGCGTGAGGGCATAGGCGCCCGATGCCGCGGTGACCTCGCTGAGTTCGCCGGCGTCGAGCAACTCGTTGCCGTTGTCGTCCATGTACACGGTCCAGCCGCCCACGCCCGGCTCGCCCGCATCACGCACGCCGTCCGCGTTGAGGTCTTCGAACACCGTTCCAGCTATGAGCGAACGTTGTGTATTGAGGAAGTTGCGGCCCGTGACGACCTAGGCACTGGCCAGCGTCAGGTTGTAAGACGCCGCCGCGGGGAAGGTCGTCCGCCAACTGCCTCGAGGAACCTGTCTGATCCTGGTGCTGCCCGGGGGATTGAGAACGTAATCGCCGTTGGCATCCGAGACGGTGCTGACCTCCAGCGAATCGAGTGTGCCATCATCGTCGTCATCAGCGAAAACGGTCCAGCCCGACGCCACCACATCGCCGTGATCGACTCGTCCGTTGGCATTCGCATCGTTCCAGACCGTGCCGCTCACCTGCGGCCGCTGGGTATTCATGAAGTCGGCCGTGCGCGTCTGGTTGTTGGAGGTGAACACGACGGTTGTCGCCCCGGTATCGGGATTGGTCGGACGCCAACCCGCCTGCGGCACCTCGCGGATCGTCACAATCGCGGGAAACTGCGTCGTGGCCAGTACAGCGAAACTAAGGCTGTATGCGCCACTCGCGTCGGTGACCCCGCTGGCTTCCCCGGCATCGAGCACGCTGTTGTTGTTGGTATCGCGATAGATGGTCCAACCGGCCAGCCCGGGCTCGAGGGCGATGGACGGGAACGGCCGGTCGCGCACGCCGTTGGCATTCTGGTCGTGGAACTTGAATCCGGTCACGGTGGCGAGCAGCAACCGTAGCTCAAGGGACTCGGCTCGGAACGTCGGACGACATTGAAGGGAAGGATAGCGTGCGAACATCACACCCTCCTGCATCAGGGGAAATGAACATAATGATCGCCGGAACAAAATGTGCAGACCATCCGCCATGATATCGCGAGGCTTTTGACTCGACGACCAAAAACTTTTATTGGCGGATATCCCCGAGATTGACGCAAGCTTCGAAACACGGTCAGTTGGCGAAAGGCGCGGCAATCGGATTCGGCGCGAGCCTTGGTTGAAAGCGACCTCGAGTGCCGACCTCGCAGGGTCAGGACCGATTTCAAAAATCGTCGTTTCAGAAGAGGCCGCTGCGGCTTGTTCCTCAGACGAGATCTGATGCGCGTGGAGAACGCTTTCTGACCTGCGTCAATGTTGCCGTTCTCAGCAGCGTCGTGGCGTACTGCTGCGCCAGGATCAGCAGGTCGCTGAAATCGACCGTGCCGGTGGGGTCGAAGTCGGCGTTGCCTTCGCTGAAGGTTTTTCCGGTCTGCTCGTAGTTCTGGGCGACGGTGAGCAGGTCGCTGAAGTCGACGACGCGGTCGCGGTTCACATCACCCTGCAGGAAGAAGAACGACGGCGCTGCGTAATCGCCGCCAACGACGTGGTCGTTGTCGCCGTCCAGCTGGTTGCCGAAGCGGTCGGCCGTGTTTGCGGAGGCGAGCGTGGCGGTGAAGTCGCCGCTGACGATCGAGTGATCGATCGCCACCGTCGCGGTGAACGTCACATGGTCGAAGGTGACGTCGTAGGCGGTGTCGGGCAGCGTCTGGCCGGTCGTGGTGTTGATAATGGTGATCGACGCATCGGTCAGGTCGGTCATGTCTTCACTGAAGACGAACTTCAGTGCCAGGTCAGTCTCGAACTCGAAGACGCTGGAGGAAACGGTCGGCGCGACGGCCTCACGCTGGCCGAAGTTGGCGTCGATGAAGTCCTGCGCCGGTTCGAGGGTGACGCTCTGCGCCGCGGTGGCGCTGGTGACGGTAAACGTGCGGCTAAACGCGTCGCCGCCGGTGCCGTCGTTGTTGCCATCCAGCGGCGTGCCGAACGGGTCGGTGAGTGCGCTGCTGGCGACGAACTGCCAGGTACCTGGGGTCAGCGGGTTGCCGATGTTGAAGATGAACTCGTTGGTTCCGATGCGGTAGGTCGTGCTGTTGCCGGTGAGCGTGAGCGGGGCGGAGAGGTCGTCGGCGGTGCCGAAGACGTCATCCGCGCCGGCGCCGACGAGTTTCCAGTTCGCCATGTCATTCGCAGCAGCGGCATCGAGCACGTTGAAGAACTGCACGCGAACCTGCGTCGGGCTGCCGACGGTCATGCCGCCTTCGTTGGGCAGGCCCAGCACCTCACGGAAGTGCGGAGCGCCCAGCGACTGCGTCACGGCGCGATAGCTGTTGACGCGGCCGGTGCCGAGGAGGTTTGCGTAAGCCGCGTTGCCGGACACGCCATTGATATTGTCGGCCATGCCGAGGAGTTGGGCGGCCACCTGGTCGCGCGTCCAGGTGGGGTGTGCGCTCCAGATCAGCGCGGCGACGGCCGCCGCGTTCGGCGTAGCCATGCTGGTGCCGCTCATGCCGACGTATCCGCTGTTGGTGCTGGTGGAGTAGATCGGATCGCCGGGCGCGGAGATGTCGATGCCGGTGCCGTAGTTGCTGAAGGTGGCTTTCGCATCGCTGCTGGTGACTGTCGCCGCGACGAGCAGGAACTGGTCAAACTTCTGACGCGCCGGATTCATCTCGTTGTTGTTGCCGGCGGAATTGAAGTGAAGCACGCCGTGGTCGTAAAGATAATTCTCGGCGGCGAGGAAGAGGTTGTCATTGGCGAAGCCATCGACATTGTAACTGGTGCTGACGATCTTGATGCCATTGTCGGCGGCATACTTGTAGGTGTTGAAGATCACCGTGCTCGTCCAGGTGCCGGTGCCGTAGAAGCGGAGCGGGACGATGGTGGATTTGCCAGCAGTACCTGCCACCCCGATGCCGTTGTCGGTGCGTGCGCCGATGATGCCGATGACATGGGTGCCGTGTCTGTCCGAGCTGCTGGCGGGGCTGGCGTTGTTGTCGCCGGTTCCGATGGTGGTGCTGTTGGTGAAGTCCCATCCGGTGCGGTCGTCGATGTAACCGTTGCCGTCGTCGTCGATGCCGTTGCCGGCAATCTCGCCGGTGTTGATGTAGAGATTGTCCACCAGGTCGGGGTGGGTCAGCTGCGCGCCGTCGTCGGTTACGCCGATGATGACGCCCGCGCCTTCGCTGACATCCCAGGCAAGGTCGTTCTTCATCTTGATGTGATGGGATTGCGTCGGGTAGCTCGGATCATTCGGAACGAAGTCGCGCGGATCGGCGGCATCCGCGTAGCTGATGTTGGGCTGTGCCCAGCCCACGCCGGCGAGATGCGAGAAGAGACCGGCGATTTTCTCCGAGTCGTTTCCGGCTTTGACCTTGATGAAGAGCAACGATTGGCCGCGCACACTCCCGAGCGAGCTGGCGGCCGACATCAGGACGCTGTTCCGCAGCCCGCGATTGGCGAGCTTCTTGAGCGCGCCGTCCAGCCGGCTTCGATTGCTGACCGAGACGATCATCTCGCCGGAGATGTGGCTCATCTTCGGTGCACGCGTGGAAGCGGCGTTGCCCGCACCGAGCGCCGAAAGCCCGACGAGTCCGCCCACGGTCGGAGAGGTCTGAAACCACTTGTTTGGCAGCACCGTGCGAATGTAAAGCTGCCCGGGGCGCAGGCCTGTGAAGGTGTAGGCGCCGCTTCCGTTGGTCGTGGTGCTGACTTCGCCGGGTTCGAACAGGCTATTGTTGTTGGCGTCAAGGTAGACGGTTCGGCCGGCGATGCCGGGCTCATCGCCATCGCGGATGCCGTCGAGGTCGTAATCCGCAAAGACGACGCCGCTGATCGATCCCGGCGCCTGCCGCACGCCGAAGTTCACACCGGTCTCCGTGCTGAGCGACGTACTGAGCGTGACGGCCGCGACATCGCGCTGCGTCTGCCAGTTCGCCTCTGACGCGAGATAGACGTTGAACGTTCCCGCGGGAAGACCGGCGAGCGAATAGCCAGAGGGGGTAGAAGTGGCGGACGGCTCGCCGGAGCGGAAGTTGAGACTCCAGCCCAGCAGCGTGCCGGTGTCGAGCGTCGCGGCGTCGGTCACTTCGAGTTTCCAGGTGCCGTCGATGGCCTGGCCGGCGACCGCCGACAAGGGCGACTCCGGCCGGTAGTTGCCGGTATATCCGCCGCCGGTGCCGATTGAGCTGATGGATGTCGCCGCGCCATCGTCGAAAACCGTATTGATGAAGTTCTCGCCCGTGCCGCCGCGACGCGAAGCCAGGGGAACGCGCGTGCCAGTTGGCGAGATGAGCGTGACATTCAGATCGCCGACATAGGTGTGATTCAGGTTGAGCGTGACGCGCACGCTGGCGACATTTCCGCCATCGCCGGAGATTGGCAGGTTGCTGGTGATGGTGGCGTTGTCGTTGATCGGCAGTGGGACGTTGAGGGAGACGTAATTGGTATTCGCGCCGTCGAACAAGCCGTTTCCGTTCACATCCGCATAGACGGTCCAGCCGGCAACATTGCCTTCGCCGGCATTGACGATGCCGTCGAGATTGTCGTCGTAGAACACGCTGCCGGCGATGCTCGCGAGCAGTCGACGCGCTTCCATCATTTCGAGCGCGAATGCCCGTGCGAGCCGGACCTTGGCGGAGCACGATCGACTTTTCGCAGACGGCATGGATCTTCCTTCCGGCACCCGGCCGCGAGGACCGAGAAAAACGGCCTCGTGGTCGAAAAAAGCGCGTGCTGCCCACCTCGAGCGCGCCTTGGCAGGCGCACGGAAATCCCGTTCACGATCAGCGACGTTCACAGCAGCGACTACGGAGAAGCAGGATCTTCCGCAGGCAAAGAATACCGGATTCCGGGGTGATGACAACAAAAAGCCGGCCGCCGCCGTCTTCGGTCGGCGGCACACAAACGGCCCAAACTCCCCGAAAAATCGCGCATTATTGCGCTCGCTCACATCAATTTGAGCATCGGACACAGCAGCCGCAGTCCGCCCCAGATGATGACGAACCCGATCAGGTCAAAGAGGATTCCCGCCCGCATCATTCGCGACAAAGGCACCAGCCCCGAGCCGTAGACGATTGCGTTCGGCGGCGTGCTGACCGGCAACATGAAGCCATAGCTCGCGCCGAGCACCGCACCCAGCGCCGGCGGCAACGCACTTACCTTCGCGCTCTGGCAGATCGCGATCACCACCGGAACAACCATGTTCGCGGACGCGGTGTTGCTCGTCGCTTCGCTCAGGACGATTCCCAACGCGATCGCAAACGCCGTGAGTGTCCAGACAGATGCATCGGCGCTGAGAAACCGCGCGGTGAGCCCCCGGCCCATCGCCTCGGCAACGCCGGTGTCGAACATAAGCGAACCCAGCGCCAGCCCGCCGCCGAAGAGCAGAATCGTTCCCCAGTCGATCTTCTGCGCATCGTGCCAGCTGAGCGTGAACTCGCCATCCCGCAGGCGTGTCGGCAGCATGAAGAGCAGTGACGCGGCGAGCAGCGCGACGATCGACTCGGGCAGATGGGTCTTGAACCAGGCCGAGAGCGCTTTCGAAAGTTCGAAGCTCGCGACTCCCGGTAGTTCGAGGATGCCCGGCGTGATCCAGAGGGTGACGGCAACCGCAAACGCGATCAGCGTGTTGATCTGCCCCGCGTGCCAAGGACCGAGTCTGGCGCGCTCGGCGCGGATGTAGTCGAGCACCGACTCGCCACAAGGGTGCCCCGGGGCAACGTACTCGTTGACCCGCGCCGTAGGCTCTTGGCGCGGGTCAGGGGCGCCTGCCCCGGGGCACCCGCCCACCGTGTCGACGCGATTCTTCTCCGGATGCAACAAGTAAAGCAGGAAGAACAACACGACGCCCATCACGACCAGCAGCGGAACGCAGAGCGCCATCCACTGGAAGAACGAGATCTCGACGCCGAGCGATTTACGGATCAGCCCGATGCCGATGAGGTTGGGAGGCGAGCCGACCGGCGTGCCGATGCCGCCGATGCTCGCGCCGTACGCCACCATGAGCATCATGGCGGTAGCAAAGGGCCAGCGCCGCGCGTCCATCGGTTCGCCGGGAGCTGCGCGCATGCGATGAATCGCGCCGAGCATCCCCAGCGCGATCGGCATCATCATCGCCGCCGTCGCGGTGTTGCTCACCCACATCGAGATCAGTGCGGTGACGATCCCGAGCCCGGCGAGCATGCCCGCTCGCGTCGAGCCGATGATCGGGATCGAGAGAAAGTAGAGCGCGATCCGGCGATCGAGCCCGTGAACGCTCATCGCCCGCGCGATCATGAATCCGCCGAGAAAGACGAAAATGATCGGATCGCCGAAGTAGGCGAGCACGGTCTTCGCATTCGCAACGCCGAGCAACACGCACAGCGCCGAGCCGAGTAATGCGGTGACAGGGAGGGGAATGACTTCGCTCACCCACATGCAGGCGATGCCCGCGAGGATCGCCGCCAGCGTGCGCCCTTGCGGCGTCAGGTCGTCACACAACCAATAGGTGACCCCGAAGACGACCGGCGTCGCAAACGCCCCGACGATTTTCCGCCACCGCTCGAAATGCTGCTCGAGGGGTGAAATCTGTTCGTCGTACGCGGAGGGCTGGGTTGAAGCCTGATCGGTCACGCATGCTCCCGGAGTATTACATCAACCCGATGACTCGATCACCAAACAAAGGCAATCAACACTCATTTCGACGTGGAAACAGTCGGCCGCAGGATCAACTCGCGCTTCTCGTGCGGCTTCACCTCCGTCTTGACCTGGTAGATGACGCCGAAGAGTTGCTCTGCCGCATCCGCCCCTTCGATGGTGATTCCGGATCGGTCGCGCGCGAAGGAAATCGCCTTGCCAGGTTCCGCCTTCCCGAGAAGTTCGGCGAGCCTGCTCAGGAGCAGGCGTGTAGTCAAGGGTTCATTGGTGTCATTGTCGATCTCGATGTGAGTTTCGTCGTTCGTAAAGGAGTAGGTGATCGCCGCGCCGCGATCGAAATAGCGAACGCAATTCGGCCCGACCTCATGGCAGTTGAGGAGCGGCCGGGCACCCCACGCGCCCATCGGCAGGAAACCGCCACCCTCGTCGGTGTTGAGAAGTTCCTGGCCGTTGACCATCAGGCTCGCGAGCCGGCCATCCGCTTCAATCCTTGCGGAGTAGTTCGGCGTGATCACGCGCCGGGCCGGCCGCATCTGCTGAACCTCGCACATCGGCGACTCGGGCGCGGAATCGGTCCTGAAGGGCTCGGCGGGAAGTCCGTCTCGATTGAACACGGTGGCCGCGGGATTCGCGCGCCACGCGTAGCGCAGAGTTCGAGGCGAGCGCACTCGGTCGCTGGAGACGCGAAGAGTCTGGTCGTCCACCCGGCTCGCGAGCGCCGAATAGTAGACGCCGTCTTCGCCCGCGAGATCGAACCCGTCGACGAGCTCTTCCTTCAGTAAGAGGGGCGACGATCCCACGTCAAACAGGACGCACATCGCATCGCCATCGGCCGTCGCGGATCGGAAGCGCGGCCCCTCGGCGACAATCTCCTTGCCGTAAGCGTATCGAGCGGCAAGCCGCGCCAATCGATCGCCGAGTTGTGATTTGTGACGCGGGTGAAGGTCGTAACCGTCCGGCGTATCGATCGCGACGGCGAGGTGCACATGCTCATCCTCCTTCGCGACCTTCGCCTGCGCATCGCGCAACCACGCGAACGAGTACGTCTCCCACGGCTCGGGATAGTTCGCGAGCTGGACGAGATAGAAAGGGAGGACAGGGTCGCGAAAATCCTCGCGCCATTGGCCGATCATTGTGCGGAGCAGATCCGGGTAGAGCGTCGCCTGCGCCGTGTTGCTCTCACCCTGGTACCAGAGCACGCCTTTGATGCGCATGCCGGCTAATGGGGCGATCATCGCGTTGTAGAGCTGGGTTGGTTTGATGCCGAACATCGAATCGTGGAGATCGTCCGCCTTGAACGGCGCCAGCTTTGCAGACGGGATCCATCCTTCGACGCGCGTGCCGCCGAACGAGGAATCGATCAGCCCGATTGGCACGTCGCGCAGGTCCGGGTCGTGCTCGCGCAGTGTGGCGGCGAAATAGATGCCGACGGCAGCGAAGCTGTTGATCGCCTTGAGGTCTTTGCCCGTCCACGATCCTTTGAAGCTGTCCGCCGGTTTCTCTGCGGCTGCTTTCGGGATCATCAGCAATCGCAGCGACGCATCGGCGGCGACTTTCTCGAGAACCGAAGCATTGTCGATCGCCTCGCCGAACGTGAACTGCATGTTCGATTGGCCGGAACAAAGCCAAAGGTCGCCCATGAGCACGTCGTGAACGGCGAGCGCCTCTTGGCCGCAGCGGATCGACAACTCGAGCGGTTTGCCGAGCGGCAATGGTGGAAGCTCGACCTGCCACTTTCCCTCGGCGTCGGCAACCGCTTCGGCCGACTTGTCGGCGAGTGAGACGACTACTTTCTGCGCCGGCGTCACGTTCCCCCAGATGCGGACGGGAGCATCGCGCTGGAGCACCATGCGATCGCCGAAGACCGACGCGAGCGACAATGGCTGTGCCTGTGATTCGATCGCCAGCAATGCGACAATGGCTGATCCCATCGCGCGTTGAAACCATGGATGCATCGGATGTCCTCGCAATCTGGATCTGCCTGCGGTTCAGTCAGTACGTCGTTTCGCGACGATCTGCAAATGTGATGCGCGTGCCGCCGCATCCTGATCGTCGTTGAGGGATTCTTCGATCTTCACGAGCCTGCGGAACGCCGTTGGATCGCTCACGAGTTCCTTGTACGCGCGGATCGGCAGGATCGTCTTGCCGCTGACTTCGATCACGTCGAAGCCGGACTTCTCGAAGAGGTTGCGGAGCGATGAAGGCGTGAAGGTGGTGAGTTCGAATTGCTCTTCGCGATCGTTGGTGAGCCAGCGGGTTCGGCCGGTGCGGAGGAACGTCTCGAGTTCGTCGAGGTTGCCACGCTCGAGATAGTGGTCGATGGCGGCGAGCTTGTTGTCGGCGGTGGCGATGACGATGCCGCCGGGAAGGGTGATGCGCGACATCTCGCGCGCGGCCTTGAGCGGATCGCTGCAGATAGACAGCGGATCGCCCATCGCGAGCGTAAGCGAGTAGGCCGCGTCGGGCAGCATCGGCATCGACACGATGTCGGCCACGATTCCCTGGGCCTTGCTCGTCTTGCCGAGTTCATCGAGCTTGCCGCGGACTTCGCCGACCATGGCCGGTGAGTGATCGACGAACGTGGTGTGAAAGCCGCTCTTGAGCAGTTTCAATCCCCACTTGCCCGTGCCGCAGCCCAGGTCCAGACACTTCGCGCGCGCGTCTCGCGGCAGATAGGGCTTGACGCGGTGCCAGGTGATCTCGTCGTGAAAATCCCAGTAGACGTCGTCGTAAATGGCGTCGTACTTCTTGGCGACTCGGTTATGGTATTTGACGCTTCGATCACGGGCCATTCAAGAAGGATATTCAAAATGAACCACGAAGGCACATGCCGTGGGTCTCGGCCTGGCGGGGCAAGAAGGAGAAGGGAACCACAGATGAACACGGATCAACACAGATCGAATAAAGATCTGAGTTCATCTTCATCTGTGTTCATCTTGTTCATCTGTGGTTTCTGATCTGACTCGACTATGCCGCCGGGAGCAGCAGACCGAAGGTGGTGCCGCGGCCGATCGTGGATTCCACTTCGATCGTTCCGCCGTGCACTTCCATGATCTGTTTGCAGATGTGCAGGCCGAGTCCGCTGCCGCGATGTTCGCCGGGCTTGGGGTCGGTCTTGGTGGTGAAGAACGGGTCGAAGATCTTCGCAAGGTTCTTGGCTTCGATGCCCGGACCGGTGTCGATCACGCAGATGCGGACGTGGTCGTCATCCACCATGTCGGCCTTGATGGTGATGCTGTTGCCGCGCGATCGGACCTCGCCGAGCATGGCCTGCCGCGCGTTGATGAGCAGATTCAGCAGAACCTGCTCCAGCTGAACCGGGTCGCCCTTGATCTGCAGATCTGGCTGGACCTGGATGCGCAGCGCGATGCCGTCTTTGCGCGGGTCGCGCGCCAGGACCGAGAGCGTTTCGTCGATGAGGTGCTGGATGCGGACGGTGCGGTTCTCGCGCTCGCCGCGGACCAGCGAGAGCATCGAGTTGCAGATCTTCCCTGCGCGCATCGCGTGCTGGATGCTCTTGGAGAGCGCCTTGTGAGTGAGTTCGCGGTCTTCCTTGTTCTGCTCGATCGCGCCCAGCGCCATCTGGCAATAGCTGGTGATGGGCGTCAGCAGGTTGTTGAACTCGTGCGCGATCACCGCCGCGATGGTGCCGACGGTCGCGAGTCGCTGTGACTCGGTGAGTTGGGCGCGCATCGCGTCCAACTCGGATTGAAGTCGTTCGATGGAGTCGACGGGTTCGGTGGGTGCAGCGTCCATGGTGATTTACGTACAATTCCTCTGCTGCCTTGGGTATCGGTCCGAAAGCGGATGAGCCTTCACCGGCGAGCGCTGCAATCCGCGTGGCGCGGGCGAGAACGCGATTGTCCGATAAGAACGGTCTCGATGGGCAAGATGCGCGCCTCGCCCGTTCGTAACGGATGAGCGTTCTGAGCTGATGGCATGTGATTTTCAGTCCAAACCGTCACGGGTTGTGTGAACGGACCTGACTCGCCGCACCGGGACTACTTCGCGATCTCCCAGATGTGGCCGGCGGGATCCTGAACGCTTGCGGTGCGAATGCCCCAGGGTCGATCCATCGGGCAATTGAGCAACTCGACACGCGCGATTTCAGATCGGCACACAAAGCCAAAGTGATACGGTTCTCGGTGTGCGGAACGCGGGAACGATCAACGCCGAATTCTCGACCAACGGCGAATGAGGAATGTCGAATTGACGGACCGAACCACATGAGATGGCGGAAGCGTCGGCGCCCATCACACCGAATCTGAAGAGAATCCACAGCATACGCGTCCATGGAATCTTCCAGAACGAACTGGACTGACTCGCAGTTACGCGCGGAATCGTCACGATGAGATGGTGGCGATAGGGTGCTCGCTTGGCGGGAAGCCGGTCGCGATCAACGCGGTGACGATGTCGTACCGCGGGCGATGCGCGGCTTCGTTCTCACCGGCTGTAACGATTCTGGCGATTGAGTCGGCTCCTCGTTGAGGCCTTCGAGAATCGCGCTTAAGCGGGCAAGCTCCAGCGGCGTGCGCGGGCCGCGCGTCGCGATCGCGATGAGGGCCGGGTCGAACTTCGGCCGGCGGTCCATCGTTACCAGGCCGTTCGCTTCCTGGTACGTGTCCGTGAACTGCGTATAGCAGAAGCCGCCGAAGATTCTCACGCCGCGCACGGCCGCGAGCAGCTTGCAGTAGCGGCGGGCGAGGTCGGCGCCGCTGGTCGCGCGGCTGTAGCCCCAGGTCGCGTTCGTGTCGCTCGAGAGCGCGATGCCGCCGAACTCGGTGAGCAGGATCGGCTGGCCGGTGTAGACCGATTCGTCCAGCAGCAACACGCGCTGGCCCGGCCGCTCGGTGCGAAGGATCTCGGCGATGGATCGCTTCGTGTCGTCGTAGCGCGCTCCCAGTCGCTGCGGGTCATGATCGTAGTCGTGGATGTTGACGAGATCCGTCTGCGAAATCTCCCACCCGTCGTTGCTGATCACCGGACGACTCGCGTCGAGCGATTTCGTCAGATGGTAGAGCGAATCGACGAGCGCGCGTTGGTCCTCACGTATCGGCAGGTCCGGCGTCCCCCAACTCTCGTTGACCGGCACCCACGCGATGATGCACGGGTGGCTCACGTCGCGCTCGATCGCCGCGGTCCACTGCGTTGTGATGCGTCGAACCGATTCGCCGCTGAATCGATACGGGCTGGGCATTTCTTCCCAGACGAAGAGGCCCATCGTGTCGGCGAAGTAGAGGAAGCGTTCCGACTCAATCTTCTGGTGCTTTCGCACGCCGTTGAACCCCATCGATTTGACGAGTTCGATGTCGCGGATCATCGCGTCATCACCGGGTGGAGTGAGGCCGCTGTCGGTCCAGTAGCCTTGGTCGAGCAGCATGCGCAGCTCGATCGGCCGGCCGTTGAGCATGAAGCGATCGCGCAGCGTGCCGACCGAGCGCATCGCGAGGTAGCTGCGCACGTGGTCGATCGGCGCACCACCGGGATCGATGAGCGTGAGCGTCGCGTCGATTACCGTTGGACGCGAGGGGGACCAGAGGAGTTCATCGCGAACCGAGTCGATCCCGCCGTCGGGAAGGGTGATCGTCCGCGCGACTTCATTGCCGCTGATCAGGAAGGTGTCGTCCGCAAGGGTGCGGCCCTTGATCGACAACTCGACATGCAGTTTGTATCCGGTGGCAGCCGTGCGACCAAGGCGTGCATCGAGCGCGATCGAGAAGTCGCTTACGGATGGATTCCAGCGAATCGTTTTCAAATGGTCGGCCGGTACTGTCTCGACCCAGACGGATTGCCAGATTCCTGTCGTGCGCGGATACCAGATCGAATGTGCGTCGGGCAGCCAGTCCTGCTTGCCGCGCGGTTTGGCGAGGTCGTGCGGATCGTCTTCGCAGGCGACGACGATGGTCTGCTCGGCGTCGGCGACGAGGTAGTCCGTGATGTCAAAACTGAAACGCGTGTAGCCGCCTTCATGGGCGCCGACGAACTGGCCGTTGACCCAGACGCGGGTGTTGTAGTCCGCCGCTTCGAAGTGCAGGTGCGTGCGATGACCCTTGGGCGCTGCTGGCGCGGAGAAGGTTCGACGGTACCAGCACTCGCCGAGATATCCTTTGAGTCCGAGTCCGCTGGCGGGTGTCTCGGGTGCGAAGGGGACAAGAATGGTGCGGTCGATGGCGTCGGCGGAGGCGCCGATGCCGAACTGCCACTCGCCGTCGAGGTTGAGCCACCGGTCTCGAACCAACTGCGGCCGCGGGTAGCCATTTCGACCCGAAGAATCGTTAGAACTCAAAGTATGCAACGCGCCTCCGACATTTCTTTAACTTAGCATAAAAAGTGCCAACGGCAATCCAATCTTGGTGCCAGCTCGAGCCTCGGGCGAGCGCGCTAGAGGGATGGGCCGATGGAGCCGGTGATGTGGTGGATGATGCTTGCAACGGCGCCGAGCCGGGTGTCGCCTTGCGCGCGGACGATCGAACAATTCTCGGCCATCGGGCGAAGCGTTCGCGCGCGGATCATGTCGCGAAGGCGGTCAAATCCGTCCGGATCGGCGTCGAACATGCGCGAGCACAATAACACCGCCTGCGGATTAAACACGTTGATCGCAGCTGCGGCGCCGATGGCGAGGTAGTCGAAGGTTTCGTTCAACTCGCGGCGGACGTTCAGGATGCCTCTGCTCGCTTCGTCGATGATCTGCTCGATCGATTTGGGTTCGCCCACGCGTTGTGAGACGCGTTTCGCGAAGGCCTGATCGGTAGCGACGGTCTCGATGCAGCCACGGTTGCCGCAACCGCACTGCTGGCCGTGAATGTCGACAGTGATGTGTCCGAGTTCACCGGCCATACCATCTCGGCCGTGGAGCAGGCGGCCGTCCGCGACGATCGATGTGCCGAACCCTTCGTACACGCCGATCATGACGAAATGCTGAAGCCCGCGCGCCGCCCCGTGCGACCATTCGGAGAGACACGTGCCGGTCGTTTCGTGGTACATCACCGCGTTGATGCCGGTGCGCTCGCGCAGGTCGGCGGAGAGCGATTTTCCGTCGGTGATATGCAGATTTGGGGAGAGGAGGATGCGTTGATTGGCGAAATCGAGCTCGCCCGGCGTACTGATGCCGATGCCGATCGTCTGAACCGTTCCGGTCGCGAGTGATCGGACATGGCGCTCGAGCGAGGAGATCAAGCTGGCGTAGTTGTTTGGCGTTCTGAATTGGATGCAGGACGAGGAATCGATCGTTCCGTCGAGTCCGGCCGAGACGACCGACGTTTGGCGCGGGTCCAGCGCGATGCCGAGCACCTGAACGGACCGGGAGGCGACGCGATATACTTTGCCTGGTCTGCCAAGGTTTTTGGTCGTGTCGAACCCGACTTCTTCGACGAGGCCCGCCTCAAGTAGGCTGGCGACGGCCTTGTGAACGGTCGGCGCGGAGACCCCCAGCGTGCGAATGAGATCCGACCGCGACGCGCTGCCGGACCGCAGCAACGTCTCAAAGATTGCCCGCTCATTGAGTTGGCGAAGGAGGCTGGGCTGCGGAGAAAGCTTTCTAAGCTGCGCCATTGGCGGCAATCGTATCAGGGGCTTGGGGAAAGAGCACTTTCTTCTCGAAGTGCACCCATCGAAACAAATGCGGTGCTCCGGCGTGCATCCTCCCCGAGCAATTCAGCCACTAAATCGAAAAACGGTGACAAAGATCAGATTGACGTGCCCTCAGAAATGGTATTATTGAAGTAACACTTAAGAAGTGGGTGCCAGGCGGCTCATCCCATATAGTGTTCACATCTTTTTTGAGAGGAGAGAGACAATGCGGAATTGGATTCTTTGTGCGGCAGTCGTCGTTTCATCGGCGTCAGCGGCGATGGCGGCATCGGGATTTTCGCTCGATTTCAACGGCGGACCAGGCTCAACGCTCGCAGCCACCGGCTTCCAAAGCGTTTACAGTATCGATCCCACCGGCTTCGACGTGGGCGGCGGCAACCTCACCATCCGAACGCAACCTGGCGACACGTTCGGCAACTACGAGAACGACCCCGACTCCGCCAAAAACATGTTCTACAACACCGTCGATGTCGGGGCGCAGACGATCGCCACCGCCAAGGTCAATGTCAGCGGCCTGAACGTGAACTTCCATGGCGGCGGCATCTGGATGGGAACCGACCAAGACCATTACGTCCGCCTTGGCGTTTTCCACAACAGCTTCCTGTCCAGCGGTCCCGTCGGCGTCGAGTTGCTTCGCGAAAATCAAGATCGCTGGGGCGGCGCCACGCCGCCGGGGCAGGGCGATGACATCGTCGGCATCGGCACGCCCGTCGGTGCGGCGAACATCGCTCGAGACGTCCTCTTGCGCATCACGCGCAACGGGAACAATGTCGTCGGCGAATACAGCCTCGATAACGGCGGGACGTTCCTTCCGGCCGGCGCGATTGGCGGTTTGGCGCTGCCTGGTGATCCACAAGGGCTCGGCAGCAACACGATCGAAGCGCCTGGCACCTTCAAAGTCGGCGTTTACGCATTCGGCGGGCCCGATGGCGCTGCGCCGGGCGTGTTCTCATTCGATTCGCTGGTGGTGACGCCTGAACCGACGTCGCTGGCGGCATTAACGCTTTCGAGCGTCCTGTTGCGTCGCCGCCGCTGACCTACGACCCTCTGCCGATGTTTTTCCAGCCGGCGACCGCTGCGCGCGAGATGTAGCGGACGCCGGCTGATTTGCCATTGGATCGGGCACGATATGGGCCGGTTGGGAAAAACCGGATTGACAACGCGGCCGAAGGAAGGGACAATTTCAACGTTGTTTAAGAATGTCGCCGGCGTTGGCGGATGCCGGCGGTCACTACAATTCCTGACCAATGCGGAGGTCATCCATGTCCCGGCTCCCCAAGCGATCCTGTCCGACCGGGTTCACGCTCGTCGAACTTCTCGTCGTGATCGGTATCATCGCGCTCCTAATCAGCGTTCTGCTCCCGGCACTCAACAGTGCACGCCGCGCGGCCAACACCACCAAATGCCTCAGCAACCTGCGCCAGTTCGGCACGGCGCAGATGATGTTCGCCCAGGACCATCACGGCTACGCGATCAAGGCGTTCTTCAACGACTCCCCGCGCGGACTCGACAAGAGTGAAGACTGGGGTTTCCGAGATGCGTTCTCCGATCCGGCCGCCCAAGGCTACGGCTGGGATTCGGTCATCTATTACAAGAAGTACATCCAGGGCAAAGACGTCTTTCGCTGCCCGGCGGATACATCCGACTTTGTTCGCGGCTCGACCTACAGCCCGAATAACACGCTCGACGACTTTCCCGGTTCCTACCGGCTCAACGCGAGCAACAATCCCCGATCGTTGGCCTCCGTCGGCTCGGTCGGGCAGTATCACTACGCTTACAAGATCGCCCGCGTGAAGCAGTCGTCGCGATCGATCCTATTCACCGACGGCAAGCCCAGCGGATTCCACCACCTGGCCACGTGGGAAACGCTGGGCGAGGGACAGTTCGGCCGGCCCGACCAGACCGACCAGTTCGGCCAACCGCTCACGAACATCGAGTTCCGTCACTCCAGCCAGAAGATGGCATCCAAGGACCGTGTGGTGAACGCGGCGTTCCTCGACGGACATGCCGAGACGCTTCGGCTCGACGACTCGCTCAAAGACCTCGGCCCGCTCTTCGCGAGCCAGAGCGGCGGCGGCGTGGGCGGATTTGGCGGCGGAGGCGAAAAAGTCCGCCAGACCATGTGGCACACCTACTATGAAACCGGACCGGGCCTTGATCCGAACTGGGATCGTCCGGCGCAATGATGGCGGAACCATTCAATCGTTATCGACTTTCATGAACTCGTTTCTCGGGAGGAGAAAATGGCAGTGAACAAGACATCAGCACTCGTACGTACGGTGGTCGTTGCCAGCGCGATTGCCGCGCTCGCGCCGGCCGCACTGGCCCAGGTATCGTCGCTCAATCTCGACTTCAACGGGAGCGGCGGCGGATTCAACAACACCGGCTTCGATGCCGCGTACAACCCGGATACCTCCGGCTTCAACCTGAACGTCGGCGGCAACGGCAAGCTGGGCATCCTCACGCAGAATGGCGACATCTTCGGCAACTACGAAAACGATCCCGACACCGCCAAAAATGTCTTCTACTCCAGCATGAACGTCAGCGACCGCACCGTCGCCGATGTGCATGTCAACGCGCTCAATATCAATTCAAACTTCCATGGCGGCGGCATCTGGATGGGGACCGATGAGGACCATTACATCCGGCTCGGCATCATCAATAACAGCTTTGTCGATGGCGGGCCCGTGTCGATCGAAGCGCTGCGCGAAAACGAAGATCGCTGGACGACGAATGGAACCTATCCCAACCGTCCCGGCTTCGATATCGAAAGCCGATACCTTGGCGTGAGCGCGCAAACCACGCCCACCAGCGGCGGCGCTGCCACCGGCCGCGACCTGAGCAACACCATCCTCCGCATCATCCGCGATCACACCGCGGTCGCGTGCTATGTCAGCACCGACGGCGGCACGAGCTTCACCCGTCTCGGCGGCGACACCTACAGCTTCAACTCCTTCGCCATCGATGCCACCACCCTGCGCGTCGATAACCGCACCGTTGCCAACCCGAACAATCCCGATACGACCTCATCGACTGTCGAAGGCGGATTCAAAGTCGGCGTCTACGCGTTCGGCGGCGGCGCGAGCGGGGCCGTGCTTCAGTTCGATTCGCTCAGCGCCATCACCGGCACGCCCACCTACACCGGCCCGGCCAGCGGCTCGTGGACGGACAATGCCAACTGGAATAACAACAACGGCATCGGCGCGCCGACCAACATCGAATCGACCGCCGTCTTGCCCAGTTCCGCTTCGGCGCGAACACTCGATGTGCCCAGCAACATCGTCCTCACCAACCTCCGCTTCGACAGCGCGGCCGGCACGACCATCAGCGGCACCGGCCAGGTGACCTTTGACTGGTTCTACTACGCCGCCCATCCCGACTATTACAACACCGGCCCGGGCACCGTGAGTGTGACGGCTGGCGCACACACCATTTCCGCGCCGACCGTGCTTGCTCACCTTCATCAATTCGACATAGCGGCCGGCAGTTCTTTGTCGCTCACCAACCTGCTCGCCTCGCCGTTTGATTCGCTGAATCCGACGAACAACCAGGACGCCGGCGTACGCAAGATGGGCGCGGGCACGCTGCGGGTGAATCGCCTGCAGACCAACCAGGTCGACGTGCAGGCAGGCACGCTGCAGCTCATCGCCGGCGGCGGTTCGAACGTGAGCAAGGTCAAGACGGTCGCCGTCGCGACCGGCGCCGGCTCCACCGCCAAGTTCGACATCACCGACAATGCGATGGTGATCGACTACGACGGCGCAACCAGCCCGCTGGCGGGCGTTGGCGCGCTGATCAAGTCGGGCTATGGCACCGGCAACTGGGGCGGGCCGGGCATCACCTCCAGCACCGCCGCGACGGCGAGTTCGCGGGCGATCGGCTACGCGGAAGCGTCCGGCCTGACGACGGTTCCCGCACTCTTCGGAACGGTCGACGCCACCGCCGTCCTCGTACGCTACACGTACAAAGGCGACACCGATCTCAACGGCATCGTCAACTTCGACGACCTCCTCAAGCTGGCCCAAAGCTACGGCGCGAGTGGAAAGTCCTGGGTGAACGGCGATGCGAATTATGACGGAACCGTGAACTTCGACGATCTGCTGTCTCTCGCGCAGAACTATGGCCTTGGCGCGCTGATCAACACGACGCTCAGCGGATCTCAGATGTCGGCCCTCGGCGCGGATTTCGGCGGGCAATGGGCCCTGGCGCGTTCGCTCGTGCCGGAGCCGACGGGTCTGGCGGCGATCGCCATGCTGGCGGGTGTCGCCCGGCGCCGTCGGGCTGAATGAGTTTCATGAAGTTTTTTGATCGAACCTCGCGTCGTCGGCGTATCCTCTATGTAGGTGCGCCGACGACTCGTTTTTGTGCGCCGGGGCGATTCAACACCGCGGAAACAACATGCAGAAACACTCCGGACGAACATTGAAGCAGGCCGGCCACATCGAGTCGCTTGAAGGGCGAACGATGCTCGCGGCGACCGGCGCAGTTTACGGCCAATATTACGACCGCGAGGACTTCAAGAACCTGAGCTTCACACGAAACGACCCGGCGATCGCATTCGACTGGGGCGTCCGCGCGCCGCTCACGCGCATGTCGCCTACGTCGTTCTCCGTCCGGTGGATCGGGCAGCTCCGTGCCGGCGAAGCCGGAACCTACGCGTTCAAGCTCGATGCGGATGGAACCGTCGCGCTGCGCATCCGCGGCCAGTCGGTCGCGCTCACGACACAAACGGACGGCATGCGCATCGGCACGATTCCGTTGCCGGCCAATCAGGTGGTGGATGTGCAACTCGACTACGCGCACCTCACGGGCGCTTCGCGCGTCGCGCTCACTTGGATGCCGCCGGGGCAGGCGAGTTTCGGCGCGATACCGCCCGACCAGCTCATCAACACGTTCGCGCCGGCGCCGGCGGCGTTCGCCAATCCGATCGACGATGCCGGGCAAGACCCGTGGGTGGTGCAATGGCATGACGAATATATCTACGTCTGGTCGGACGGGGGCCGGATCCTGGGGTCGCGTTCTTCGCGCCTGCAGGACATCGGCACCTCGCCGGGCGTCGTGTTGTACACGCCACCGACCGGCACGCAGTATTCACAGCAGGTCTGGGCGCCGGAACTGCACCGGCTCGACAACAAGTGGTACCTCTACTTCGCGGCGTCGGATGGGAACAACGCCAATCACCGCATGTACGTCGCGACACGCAACGCCGATGATCCGCTCGCCGGCTACAGCTTTGTCGGGAAGCTTGCAGCGACGACCGACCGCTGGGCGATCGACGGAACCGTCGTTTCGATCGCTTCCAATCGCTACTTCGTCTGGTCGGGATGGCCTGGCTCGACCGACGGCGAACAAGACCTCTACATCGCGCGGATGAGCAGCCCGACAACCATCTCCGGCGACCGCGTGCGCATCGCCGCGCCGACCCTGTCGTGGGAACGCAACGGCCTCCCGATCAACGAAGGGCCAGAAGCGCTGCAACACGGTAACACGACGCAGATCATCTTCTCGGCGAGCGGATACTGGACCAACGAATACTCGCTCGGGCAGATCACGCTCACGGGCAGCGACCCGATGCTGACCAGTTCGTGGACTAAGACGCCGATGCCGGTGTTCACGCAGGGAAATGGCATCGTCGGCGTCGGCCACGCATCGTTCGTCAAGTCGCCCGACCAGACTCAGGACTGGATCGTCTATCACGCGCACAAGTTCGCTGGCAGCTTCAACGACGATCGCGTCGTGCGGATGCAGCCGTTCACGTTCAGCGGCGACGCGCCGATCTTCGGTTCGCCGGTCGCGGGCGACTGGACGTTGGTCGAACCGAGCGGCACTCCGACGCTTTACACCCTCCCGAGCGGTTTCGCGTTTGTGGATCCGAATGAGCGGTATGCCCGGCGGCGGCTTTCAATTCGCGAAACGTTGATCCAGTTCTAACTGTCTTGTGTCTCACGCCGTGCGTAACCGCGAACATTGCATCGGCGCGGCTCCTCCACGCGGAGCCGCTTTTTCTGTTGAGAGTGGGATGAGTCAGACGTACAAGCGTCGCGTATGAACCACGAACGCTGGACCGCGGTTGATTCGTTTCTCAACAGCCACGTGATGAAGCCAGATGTCGTGCTCGACGACGCGCTGCGCGCCTGCGAGGCGGCCGGACTGCCGGCGATCGCCGTCGCGCCAAATCAGGGAAAGCTGCTGAACCTGCTGGCGCGAATGATCGGCGCCCGGCGGATCCTGGAGGTCGGCACGCTCGGCGGGTACAGCGCGATCTGGCTCGCCCGCGCGCTGCCGGCCGATGGCAAGCTCGTGACGCTCGAACTCGAGCCCAAACACGCCGACGTCGCGCAAGCGAACTTCCGCCGTGCCGGACTGAGCGATCGCATCGAACTTCGCCAGGGGCTCGCCATCGACTCGCTTGCAGCGTTGGAGAAGCAGGGCGTCGCCGACTTCGATCTGGTCTTCATCGACGCCGACAAGCAGAGTTGTGCCGCGTATTTCACGTGGGCTTTGAATCACACGCGCGTGGGCGGGGTGATTATCGTGGACAACGTCGTGCGGAACGGTGCGATCGTCGATGAGCAGGGCGTCGATGAAAGCGTCCTGGGCGTGCGCCGGTTCCTGCGACTGCTGATTGACGAGACCCGTGTGGATGCGACCGCGCTGCAGACTGTCGGCATGAAGGGTTACGACGGTTTGGCGGTTGCGTTGGTCGTTTCGAGATGAGGGCGCGCCGCGAGGAGGGATCCATAGCGGTGGAAATCACGGATCGTTCCGAATCTCAAGTCGGGGCCGGCCGTCCAATCACTTCGCTTCGTCAATGATCTTCTTGAGTTCGGCGATTTCCTTCGGCGAACACTTTCGACCCGTGAGCGCGTGGCGAAAAAGGTTGGCGATCGAGCCGTTGAACATGCGGCTGAGCCATTCATCGGTCACGGACTTGCGTGCATCTTTCTCGCTGATGGTCGGCTTGAAGCGTTGAGGCCGACGCTCATCGACGATTTCCACCATGTCCTTTTCGACCATGATGCGAACGATCGTGGCGATGGAGGTGTAGGCGATTTTCTTGGTTTTAGTCAAGTCGTCGCTGATATCACGCACCGTGGCAGTACCGCGCTGCCAGAGAACCCGGAGGATCTCTAGCTCAGCATCGGTCGGCCGATTAGATCGAGGTCTACCCATATAGAATCACTACACGATTGACGGCAGTAGATTGCAAGCGCTGCACGAAATGTCCGCACAGAATGGGGAGAGGTGCCGCCGGGCATGCCTTTTCGAGACTTGATGCAGCCGTTCATAAACCGCTGTGCCATCAGGTGCTAGCTCAAGAACGGCCCGGCAAGCCGGTCCGCGCCGGGTCAATGGCCCTCTCGAATCACCATATTTTAGTCTAACAGACGAATCGGAGTTGGCAATCCGAAATGAGCGGCAAGAATGTCAATGAGATGAACACCGCGGAGAAAAGCGAACTTCCAGCGCTCCGTTTAACTTATATAATTCCTGCGATTTCTGATCCTTTTCTCCGAGTTTTCATGCAATTTCCCCTTTTATTTGCGAACCATTGCATCAGAAGGTACAATCGATGCGCCGAGCGGTTGTCCCCGGTGCAGGCCCCCCCTCCTGCGCCACCCGCTCGGCACTTTTTTTGGATTGATGCACTGTTTTTTAGGTGTTCCGCGGATTACTTCGCCGTGACGGCCGCACGTCGCTTCGTCCATTATGTCGATATATTTGCGCGATAATGCAGGAGAATATAATCTGTCGTCCTCCACGGGAATTTGTGGGCCTCGATTACACTCTCTCGGGCCGATGGATCGGCCTTCGTTTTCATCACGTTTCCTGTCCCGAGCAAGGAAGCTCAAATGACTCGGCCGCCTTCTACCACCCCAGACGTATCGGTGCCGCCTGATCCTGCACGTCGCGACCACCCGATCGACACCTCGGTCCGCATCAACGCCCCGTGTTCGTTTTGCGGATACAACCTTCGTGGCCTTGCCGCGGGATCGTCCTGTCCGGAGTGCGCGACGCCAATCGCCCAGAGCATTCGCCACTCGCCGGCGAAACAGCGCTCACGCGTCTACACCAAGTGGGCCGTCACCGTCTCCCTCGGATTGGCGGCGATGCTGATTCTCTGCCCGAGCCAGATCTGGGTGGCGCTGGAGATGCGCTTCGGCGACGCGGCGTTCGGTTCGGCGACGCGCCTGAATGTTCCCGGCCCGAAAATCTGGGCGACCACGCTTGTGCAGCGCTCGCTGGGCTATCGGCCGGAGTGGCTGGGTGTGCAGGGCACTTGGCTCACGCTGCTCGGCCTGGTCGCGCTTTTCTTTGTTACCTCGCCGCGCATCGATATGTCGGCAAAAACGCAGAGGCTCCGACTCATCGCCCGCTGGCAGCCCGCGTTTCTCACCGGCGGATTCTTCGGCTTCCTGATGAATGCCGAGTACCTCTACGACACCGACGTCGCCGTCGGGAAGTACGCGCTCTATGGAATCATCGGCGTCGAGCTGCCGTGCTCGCTCGCGCTGATGGTCTATCTGGCAAACCTGAGTTTCGATCTCGCGAGGCCGTCGCTGGTGCGATTGTTCCAGCGCGCCGCGATGGCGCAGGCGGCGTGCATGATCGCCGGCGTTGCGATGGCGTTCCTGGCCAAGGGGCTCGAAGACTATCGCACCGGGCTGGTCGTTCAGGTGTGGGCGGCGCTGTACGGCGCGGCGTGCGTCCTCACGGCGCTCGTGGTGCTCGGCGCGTACGTGCGGCTGATCGGCGAGTTGCTCGTGCGAATCCTGCCGGCGCGATGGCAGACCCTGATCTGAGTCACCGGCACGCGCGTCAAACGCCGCAGGTACGGATCACGCGCCACGATTTCGGTTGTCGAGTTCGCGCAGCATCGACTTCACATCCATCCCCCCGCGTACCGCGACGTAGAGCGTGACGAACGTGTACCAGATCAGCACCGCGATCATCAGCAATCCCCACAAAGGATGATTGCTCAGCATTTCACGCAGCGTTTGCATGCAGCCCTCCGCCGTTTCGGTTCGGCTTGAGAAGCGACCCGACCACCATCGCGGCAACGACGGCGGCATACGTGCCGATGTTGACCCAATGCTCGCCGATCCCGTTGTGTGCGGCGTTATCAAAGAATCGGTCGGCCACGAGTGATGCCACCGGCAAGGCGGCGCCGACCACGATCGCCGCGATCGCGCCCCAGCTGTTCGCGTCCTTCCAATAGCAACAGGCGATCAGCAGCACACCCATGCTCGAAAGATAGATCGTTCCCGTCGTCTGCAGATACGTCCAGAGCTCTCCCGGCGGCTGATACCAGAGCCCGAAGAACAGGAGGAAGATGCCGATGCACGCGACGATCAGGCGGTTGATCAAGATGCCGCGGCGTTCGTTCACGACGCCGCGCCGGAAGGGCCCGAGGATGTCGTTGTAGATCACGCTGCCCCACGTGAGCATGTAGGAGCTGTCGGTCGACATGTCGGCCGCCAGCATCGCGGCGATCAGCAGCCCCATGAAGCCCATCGGCAACAGCGTGCTGAGGTAGTGCGGCATCGCGAAGAGCGTGCCACTGTTCTCGCCCATCTGCCTGGCAAGCGCATCGAGCGTTGCGGGCGCGACCGTCGCGAGGGCGGCGATGCCCCACAGCCCGGGGATCATCCACCGACAGATGAAGAAGAAGGACGTCCGCGTGTAGATCTGTCGGCCGGTCTTCGTGTCCTTGGCCGCCATCACGCGGACGATCACCGTCTGCCACGTGAGCACCGCCGCGATGCTGGTGATCGTGTTGGAGATGACGAACGGCAACCCGGGCCCGTTACCGGCCATCAGGCTCAGGTGCTGGTCCTTGTTGAGGAACGGGTTGAACCCGGCCGCGCCGCGATGTGTCTCGACCGCCGCGACCAATCCATTCCAGCCGATATCGCCTAGCACGAGGATCGTGACGACCAGCAGGCCGGCGCTCATCACGACGAACTGCAGGTAGTCGGTCACCAGGACCGAGAGCATTCCGCCGAGGATCGTGTAGATGCAGACGGCGACGAGCAGGGCGGTCATCATCCACTGGAGATAGCGGACATCCATGCCGGTGCAGACGACCAGGAACTGTCCGCCGACGCGGAGGAACACGCCCATGTTCAACAGACCGCCCAGGACGATGACCACGCCGCTGAGCCAGCGGACGAACTTGCCGAACCGGCGTTCGAAGAGCTCGGGGATGGTCATGACGCCGGAGTCGCGCAGCGGCTTCACGCAGAACCCGGAGTAGCCGATCACGAACATCACGATGGCGTTGCCGATGCCTGGCAGGGCGCCGGCGAATCCCATCGTGTAGCCGCTCTGGGCGGTGTACATCGCGGTGACGATGCCGAACTCGGTCGCGGCGAGCGATGCGATGCCGAGGTAGAGCTTCATCTCGCGGCCGGCGACGAGGAAGTCTTCGACCTTGCCCACGTATTTCCGGACGAAGATTCCCGCGATCATCGTCAGGAGCAGGTAGACGCCGACGATCGAGCCGTCGACCGGCAGGCTGAATGCCGCCAGCGGAAGCAGGTCTGAGAGGGTGAAGGAATGCAGAAGTGATGGCGAGAGGGCAGGATTCATTCGCTCTCCGAGGGCGATCGCCGTCGCGTGGGGCGGATCGATGGGGGATGGAACCAGAACCGACTCACCGAGGCAACAAACGGGGCCGTGTCGATCAGGGCGGCTTGGTACATTGGCGAACTTGCGGACCGAGTCGAGGGAAGGGGACCGAGATTTTTTTGTCATCTCACGCCGCGCGCCCAGGGGAAAAAAATCACGAAAGCGGGTCGGCAGGACGCATTCGCGGCATATCCGTCAAGGGTCGCGAAGAGCGTTGTAATGCGCTGCATTACTAATGGCAAAAAGGTAGTGGTAAAGGTTGGAAAAAGGGGCATTTTCCGCGTTTCATTTGGCAGTATCGAATAGGTTCGGATGTCGTCGGACGTTTTTCCCGCTCATCACGTGGCATGGAGTCGACGTGATTTCGCAATGCGTTGTGTCGTTGCGCGGATACAGCGGTATTTTCAGTTCAATAATCGGCTTTCGTCATCTCGAAAATTGAAACGACCGATGGTGTTCGATGGGAATGGGCGCCGTTATCGGAGCTGTAACATTTTGTCAGACTGGCCGTTTTGGCGGGGCTCGTGTGCTGCCGGGAAAATGTTGCGCGAGTCGGATAAAAAAGAACTTGCATCGATTCAAGTCGGGGTTAGTATGACCGCAACCTCTAGCCCTCCCGGAGTGGAGAGAAATAAGGAGAGATTCGTCATGCGTCGTACCTCAATTATTGCTGCCGTGATCGGCAGCGCACTCGTTGCTTCGTCCTCGTTCGCAGGTTTCACCGTAACGGCCACGCTGTTCGGCACCGCGAGCGGCCTCGACCAGTACCGCATCGTCGCGGTTAACACCGGTGGCGACACCGGCGTTCAGGTCAAGGGTCTCGAATATAACTACGCCGGTGCGCCGGCTGCCTTCGAAGTCACCGACACGACCGACCCGTCGGGCGGCGATCCGGATGGCATCCCTGACCTGGCCAACCTTCTGTCGGCCACCCGCACCCGTATCCGCGTCAGCGCCACCGCTTCGAACAACACGTTCGTCGGTGTCACGCCGGATGCCGGCCCGGTGCAGCCGAATGCATACGCCGCTGGCCGAACGTCCTTCTCGGGCGCTATCGCCAACACCGGCACGACCAACGCCTCGGGCGCTGGCTTCGAAATTTCCCGTATCTTCCTCCCGGCCGGCCAGTCTGGCGTGTTCAGCGGCAACATCGGTGGCGACCTCGGCACCAAGGTTCCGTTCAGCGTCAACCTCGTGTCCGGCGGCGGCAACCTCCCGCCCGTTCTGAACCCTGCGACCCAGACCGTTAACGTTGTTTTCGGTCAGATCGTCACCAACGGCGCCAACTTCACCGCGACCGTCCAAGTGACCGATCCGAACGTCGCCGACACCCTGACGCTGGCCTTCGGCACCCCGATCCCCGGCAGCGTTTCCAACCTGCAGATCGCTGGCGCGACGGGCACCAGCCCGCGCACCTTCACGGTCTCCGGCACCGTCAACTACAGCGCGAACGGGACTGACGTTGTCATTCCGATCGTCGCCAACGACGGCGCGGCAACCACCAACGGCTCGATCACCCTTCATGTGACCCCGGAACCGGCATCGCTCGGCCTCATCGGCCTCAGCACGCTGCTCCTGGGTCGCCGCCGCAAGTAATCCTTGTGGTTGATGATCTCCTCGGGTCGGATCTCAAAGTCTGACTCGTTGCTCAGTTTGCTAAGATTTTCTTAAAAAGCTGACGAACTCCACAGGGCCGATCGTTACCGCGATCGGTCCTGTGTTCGTTTGTGAGAGCCCTCGCGCGCCGTCGCATTCACAATTCGAACAGAACCGCTTCCGGTTGGCATTCCTTGAGCGGTCGTGCGCTCAGCCGGGCTGAAGGATGCGCAAGCGCGATCGGCCGCACCACGCGACGCGCAAGCGCGATCGGTCGCACCACGCGACAACTTTTCCCACGAAGAATGCCGTCCATTCCGCCGCGATTTCACGGGCATCCGGTGGACGCAGTCGTTACATTTACAATTTCGTCAGTGCGACGTCTCGATGAACCGGGGAGGGTCAGCCGTGCAGATTTCCCGACCAGTCCGATTGGCCTGCCTGGCGTTTTCCGCCGCCGCGTCGAGTTCGTTTGCCGGGTTCACGGTGACGGCCAACCGTGGCGTGACAACGGGTGGATTCGTTCGCTGGGATATCGTCGCGACCAACAGCGGCGGGGCGACCGGCACGCAAGTCAAAGCGCTCGAGTTCCAGTTCGATTCATGGTCCGACGTGGGGCCGGCCTTCGAAGTGTGGGACACGACCGATCCGGCCGGCGGTGATCCCGATGGGATTGCCGATACGGTAAACCTTTTGAGTTCGACGCGCACGCGTATCCGAGTGAATAGTACGGCGTCGAACAACTTGTTCGTCGGTGTAAGCCCTGAGGCCGGGCCCGTGCAGCCAAATCCATATGCAGCGAGTCCCAGATCGTTTTCCGGCGCTGTAGCAAATCTAGGAACCACACAAGCGACTGGTGCTGGCTTTCAAATCGCTCGGATTTACATGCCGGCACCAGCGAGGACGCGTAGTCCAACTTTTGGATTCAATTTTCGTGGGCGAATCGGTGGTGATAAGGGGCCGGCCGTGCCGTTTGACATCCTCGATAGCGCCGGTTCAGTCGTCATATATCCGGCTGCCGACGTCAATCTAGATTTCGGGCCAGGGTCTGGTGCGTCGCAGCATTTCTCTGAGTCGGTCAGGGTCGAGATGGGCTATCCGTTTTCGATCAGTGATTCCTTTTCGCTCACCGCCGGCGCGTTGCCGGACGGTGTGTCGATCGACTCAATCACCGGTGGCGGCGTTTTCGAAACGGGCGCGACGTTTACGCTGCAAGGCGAAGTCTCGCGCCGCCTCATCGGCCAAGCGCTGTTCATTCCGATCAGGGCGCATCGAGGCAACTACGGATACCAGGACGGGTATTTCTTCATCGTTGTCACTCCCGAACCTGCATCGCTCGCGACGTTATTCGCGCTGTGCGGCGCTCGGCGGCATCGCCGGAGCGATGCCCTCCAAGGCTGATCGCGCGGCGGATGATGCACGCGTGTGAGGGAGAATGAGAAGGGAGAGACCCACTCATGAAAATCAAACCGATCGTTCGGGCGGCCGCACTCGCGGCTGGCGCGAGTTCGGCGTTCGCCGGCTTCACCGTGACGGCGACGCACGTCGGTTCCGCCAACGGGCTGGACCAATACCGCTACTTTGCCGTCAACACCGGCGGCGACACGGGCACGCAGATCAAAGGCCTCGAATACCGCTACACGGGCTCGCCCGCGGCGTTTGAAGTTAGCGACACGACCGATCCTTTCGGCGGCGATCCCGATGGCATTCCCGACACCGCCAACCTGCTCAGTGCCACCCGCACGCGCATTCGCGTGAGCACCACTGCTTCAAACAACACGTTCGTAGGCGTCACGCCGGATGCCGGACCGGTACAGCCCAACGCCTACGCGAGCGGCGTAACCGCATTCAGCGGCGCGATCGCGAATACCGGAACCACGCAGGCGAGCGGTGTGGGATTCGAAATCGCGCGAATCTATGTTCCCGTCGGCACCACCGGGGTCTTCAGCGGAAACATCGGCGGCGATCTCGGGACGAAGGTGCCGTTCAGCGTGATCCTCGGCTGCCGCTGCTCGCCGACCGCGCCGCCTGTCATTAGCCCGCCGTCGCAGATTGTGAGCGTCGTCTTCGGACAATTCGTGGCAAACGGCGCTCCGTTCAGTGCGAGCGTCACCGTCACGGATACGGACGCAGTAGACATCCTCTCTCTTTCAGTCGGCGCACTTCCGGCTTCGGTTTCGAACGTGACGATTACTGGCGCGACAGGTACAAGCCCGCGCACGTTTATCCTCTCGGGCACCGTGTCTTATGCCGCCAACGGCACCGACGTGGTAATCCCGCTCATCGCGACCGACACGCCCGGCGGACATATCACTACCGGCTCGATCATCCTCCACGTCACCCCGGAGCCCGTGTTGATCGTGTCTTTCTCAGGCGCTGGTGCCCTGGCATCCCGTCGTCGTCGGTTGAGTGCGATTTGAGCGTCGTCTTTTTCGAAAAGTAGAGATCATGTTTCGCAAAACTCGTTTCGTCATCGCGATGGCGCTGGTCGCCAGCTCAGGCTCGTCTTCATTCGCGCTCTTCAATCTCACCGCAACCCTGGCCGCGGCTTCCCCAGGGCTGGAACAGTGGCGCATCCAGGCCATCAACACCGGCGGCGAAACGGGCACGCAGGTCAGAGGGCTGGTGTTCAACTACGCTGGATCGCGCGCAGCATTTGAGGTCAATGACTGGACCAATCCGCTCGGTGGGCTTCCGGACGGGATTGGGGATACGGCCAATCTACTCAGCTCCACCCGAACGAGGGTGAGACTCAGTACGGTTGCCCCCAACAACCAATTTTTCGATTTCACTCCAGACCCCGGGCCCGTTCAACCCAACGCTTACGACGCTGGCGTCGCCGCGTTCAGCGGCACGATCACCAACACCGGCACCACCCAGGCGAGCGGCGCCGGCTTCGAGATTGCACGCTTCTATATCCCGACGGGCGGATCTTTCGTCTTCAGCGGCTTCATTGGCGGCGAGATCGGTCAGAAACAGGCGTTCTCGGTACAGGTCGGCCCCATCGCTCCGGAGCCGACGTCACTGGGTCTCATCCTCGCGGGCGCGGCGCTCGTTTCGCGGCGGCGCTGAACTTTTGCGACAGTACTTGAAGGAGGGAAACGTATGCGTTTTCAATCGATCGTACTTGCTGTTGCGACGGCAACGTGCGCCTCGTCGAGCTTTGCCGGCTTCACGGTAACCTCAACCCTGTTCAACACCGCGAATGGCCTGGACCAGTGGCGCGTCGTTGCCGTCAACACCGGCGGCAACACCGGCACGCAGGTGAAGGGGCTCGAATACAACTACAGTGGTTCGCCGGTCGCGTTCGAAGTCACGGACACGACCGACGCGACGGGTGCCGGCGACCCGGACGGAATTCCGGATCTGACGAATCTCCTGAGCGCGACCCGCACCCGTGTCCGCATGAGTGCGACAGCGTCAAACAACACGTTCGTCGGCGTCACGCCGGACGCAGGGCCGGTTCAGCCGAATGCCTATGCGAACGGCGCGGCCGCGTTCAGCGGCGCGATCGCCAACACGGGAACCACGCAGGCGAGCGGCGCGGGATTCGAAATCGCGCGGATCTATGTTCCTACCGGCACCAGCGGCGTGTTCAGCGGAAACATCGGCGGCGATGTCGGGACGAAGTCGCCGTTTTTGGTCAACATCGGCGGGTTCACTGACTACGCTATTCAAATCCGTTCGATCACTCCCAACCCGGTTCCCGTCGTCTTCGGACCCATCGTCAGCAACGGCGCATCCTTCAGCACGACGGTGGTTGTCGACGGCGTGCCCGATGGCGCGAACACATTCCTGACGTTCGGACAATCGATCTCCGGCGTTCACGACCTCTCGGTCACCGGCGGCGGATCGCAGTCGCGGACGTTCGTCGTCTCCGGCATTGTCGACTATGCCCTTAACGGGTTGGACGTTCCGATCTCGTTCGTCGCGCACTGTCCGGGGATCTTCATACCCGAAGCGAACGGGACATTTACGCTGCATGTGACGCCGGAGCCGGCAGCGCTGGGGTTGATTTTTGTCGCACCTGTTCTGCGCAGACGTCGGTGAGCGAGTCGTGTTAGCCTTGAATCGGATCGATCGTTCAGAAGGGATGAAGTGACATGATGCAATCGATATCCATCCGGGCGGCTGTGCTCGCGACGTTGACGACCGGAAGTGCCGCGCTCGCGGGCTTTACCGTGACCACGCAACTCGGCGCGTACGTAACCGTGAACGGAACGCCGATGGTGCGTTGGGATGTCACGGCGGTCAACACCGGCGGGGACACCGGGACGCAGGTCAAGGGCCTGGAGTGGAACTACACGGGCGCTCGCGCCTACTTCCAGGTGACGGATGAGACCGATCCCGCCGGCAATGATCCGGATCACATCCCGGATACCGTCAACCTGCTGAGCAACCAGCTCACGCGCGTTCGCGTAAACACGTCGCCGACCGGGAATACGTTTGTCGGCGTCTCGCCGGCCACCGGGCCGATCGCGTTTAATCCGTACATGTGCGGCGTGAAGCATTTCAGCGGAGCGGTGGCGAATACCGGCAACACGCAGGCGACCGGCGCGGGCTTTCAGATCATGCGCATCTTCCTACTGCCCGGGCAGTACGGATTTCTGGGGGGCAACATCGGCGGCGACGCGGGAGCGAAGGTCCCATTCTCGGGAGTCTATCCCGGCGGAATCCCCGGCGGTCCCGCTGGCAGCAATCCGACCATCGACTCGATCTCAGCCGAGCCGGCCGTCGCGTACTTCGGAAGTGACTTCAGCGCCGGCGCGCCCTTCAGCGTGACGGTTCACGCGAGTGATACGAACCCGACGAACGTCCTCTCGCTCACCGCGGCGAACATCGCGGGCGTGTATGACGTATCGATCGCCGGCGGCGGGGCGGGCCCGCAGGACTTCGTGATCACCGGCAAGATCGCCGCGAGCAGGATCTACACGCCGATGATCATTCCAATCACGTTGCAGAATCAGTCTGGCGGGGCCGTAGTCGATTCCATCTGCGTGTACGCGCTGCCCGAGCCGGCGACATTTGCCGCACTCGCGCTGTGTGCGACGGTGCTCGGGCGCCGTCGAGATTAGACGGCGAAGGCTTCCCGAACGAAAAACGCCGCGGCCGAGAACGATCGGCCGCGGCGATTTGAATTGATTCGATGATTCGAACTTATTCGGCGAGCACCTTCTCGACGGCCTTCTCCACGCTCTCGGAGTTCAGGCCGATCGCGCGGACGATTCCCTTTTTGTCGATCAACACGTAGGTGGGGTACCACTGGCCTTTGAATGCCTTGAACGTGGCGGCGTCGTTGTCCCACGCCATCGGCACGGTGAGCTTTTTTTCGGCGATGAACTTCGGCACGAATGCCTCGTCGCCGTCCGAGCAGATCGCCGCGACGACCAGGCCCTTGTCGGCGTACTTCCTGGCCATCTCGTCCGTGTGCGGCATGGCGGCCTTGCACGGTCCGCACCAGGTCGCCCAGAGGTCGAGCAATACCACCTTGTCCTTCATCGCGTCGGCGGTGACTTCGCCTTGGAACCACTTGGCGGTCTCGATCTTGGGCGCGGGCTTGCCGATCAGTTCGCGGTGCTTGGCGGCTTGATCTTCGGAGTCGTGCCAGAACCACTCCGCCGGCATGTCCGGCGCCGGCGAGACTGACATGAGTCGGCCAAACAGGACGGCGCTCGAGGCGACGAGCAGCCCGGCGAATGCGGCGGTTCTCAGTTTCATACAGAACTCCCAAAAAGTGAATCGAATGGATGCGACCAGAGGACGATAGCCGGGCCGGCGGCCGGAAGTCGAGCGGCACCGGATGTTGCGGCATCGGATTTCAATTGTGAGTCCCGTCTCCCCGGGATATGACCGCCTGCCATGGAGCAGAAGTCGCCGGCCATACAGACGTTGTCCGACTCGTCGATCCTCACGCCGCAACGCCTGCCGATCGGTCGGCTGACGTTTTACTTCGGGCTCGTCTACTTTCTGCAGGGTGTGTGCCAGTACACCGCGCTGATCAACCAGCCGGTGATCGCCTACCTCCGCGACACCCTCGGCTTTGACGGCGCGCAGACGACCGCGTTCCGGTTCTGGCTGGGCGTGCCTTGGACGATCAAGCCGATCTACGGCCTGCTGAGCGACTTCATTCCACTGCTCGGATATCGACGGCGTTCGTACCTGTTGCTCTCCAACCTCGCCGCCGCGGTGGGCTTCATGTGGATGAGCGGCATTTCAGATGCCAAGGCGCTGATGATCGCAGGAATCGCCGTCGGTGTGAGCGTGGCCGCGGCGGATGTGATCGTCGATGCGCTCATGGTCGAGTACGGCAAAGCGAGTGGAAAGGTAACCCGCTTCCAGGGAGTTCAATGGGCATGCCTTTACACGGCCGCGCTCCTGAGCGGCGTGTTGTCTTCGTACCTGCTCGAGTGGTATACGCCGCTGCTCGCCCTGCAGCGGGCGGCGCTGGTCTGTGCGATCATGCCCGCAGTGGTTTTCTGCATCACGTGGTGGTCCGTGCCGGAGAAGAAGGCCCGGCTCGACACCGCGGGGCTCGCCGAGAGCGGATTAGGGCTGCTGGCGGCATTGAAGTCGGTGCATCTGTGGATCGTCCTGGTGCTGATCGCCTTGCTCGCCTTCAACCCCGGCATGTGGACGCCGGCCAACTACTACTTCACGCAGGTGAAGGGGCTGAGCGATTCCGAATACGCGTTTGCCGACATCTTCTTCAGCGGCGGCGCGATCCTGGCGGCGGTGGCGTTCATCGTGCTGCCGACCAAACGGCTCTCGACGCGCGTGCTGCAGACCGTCGGTATCCTCCTCGCCGCCGCCTCGATGACGCCGTACTTCTTCATCGAGACCAAGGGCCAGCTTTACATCGGCAACATCGTCTGGGGTTTTGGATACCAGGTCGGAAGCCTGGCGACGCTGAGCCTCGCGGCCCAGGTCTGTCCGAAGCGGGCCGAGGGGTTCGTCTTCGCCGCACTGCTTTCGGTGTCGAATCTGTCGACCAACTTCGGCGAGTATTTCGGCGGCCAGTGGTATGAAGGCTTCGCAGCCCACCGGCTCTGGATCTTGCTGGCCATTTCAACGGGTATCACGCTCGCCGGTTTGCCGATCGTGATGATCCTCCCGCGAAAACTCAAAGCGGCGGGAGAGGAAGAGGAGGGTCGAGAGGTCGAAGTACGCGGGTCGACGTGAATTCCAGCCGGAATCTGCAAATGCTCCGCGATTCTTTGACGCAGCCGCGACATTGCCTGGCTAGAGCCTCTCGCTATCCTCAATAGTCCGGTCTGGCGGTCAGGCCGCGTCCGAGTCGTCCGTTCCCCTCCGAATCGCAGGTAGTCACGTCATGAAGAAGCCCATCAAAGTCGCCGTCACGGGTCCCGCAGGTCAGATCGGTTATGCGCTGCTCTTCCGCATCGCCAGCGGCGCGATGTTCGGCCCGGATCAGCCGGTCATCCTCCAGCTTTTAGAAGTACCGGTCGAAAAGGTGATGGCCGCCCTCAACGGCGTGGCGATGGAGCTGGACGACTGCGCGTTCCCACTCCTGCAGGGCATCGTCCAGACGAGCAAGCCGGAAGAAGGGTTCGGCGACGCCAACTGGTGTCTGCTCGTCGGCGCCAAGCCGCGCGGCCCGGGCATGGAGCGCGCCGACCTGCTCAAGGACAACGGCAAGATCTTCATCGAGCAGGGCACGATCATCGACCGCGTCGCGGCAGCGGATTGCCGCGTGGCCGTCGTCGGCAACCCCGCGAACACCAACTGCATGATCGCCGCGAGCATGGCCAAGCGCCTGCCGGCGGATCGCTTCACGGCGATGGTTCGCCTGGATCAGAACCGTGCCGCGACGCAACTCGCAAAGAAAGCCGGCGTGCCGGTGAAGGACGTTTCCGACGTCTTCATCTTCGGCAACCACTCACCCACGATGTTCAGCGCGTTCCACCTCGCCAAGATCAACGGCAAGCCGGTGCCGCAGGTGATCGGCCATCACGAATGGCTCAAAGGCGAGATGCAGGAGACGGTGGGCAAGCGCGGTGCGGCGATCATCGCGGCCCGTGGCGCGAGCAGCGCGGCCAGCGCCGCCAACGCGCTGGTCGATCACGTGCGCGATCTCATGACGCCAGGTAAAGTCTCCAGCGTCGCGGTGAAGAGCAACGGCCTTTACGGCTTCGACCCGAACATCTGGGCGGGCATGCCGGTGAAGACGACGACGCCCGGCAGCTACGAGGTCATCAAAGACCTGCCGATGGACGATTTCGCGAAGCAGAAGATCGCGGTCACGAACAAGGAACTGGTGGAAGAACGAGAAGCGGTGAAGGGGATGCTGCCGAAGTAATTCAGAAGGCAATTCAGCTCAAAATGTAGCCGGCGAGCCTGCTCGCCGGTTTTTCTTTTGGCTTCAAAATCGATTGGGAGCACTCAAAAAGATCATCAGGTGCATGTGACAAATGGCCCGCAGGCTCCAAGACCCTAGAGTGGTGGGTCTACTCCTGGAGGAGCCCTGATGCGTCTCGCGAAATCCGCTGTCCTGATCTCGATGCTTGCCATGTCACACACACTCACCGCCAGCGTCGAAGTCGTGGATCGGCCCCCGACTGATGCGGGCCACTCACCTTACCTGGCCAACCGTCCGCCCCTTGCTCCCGGCGCGCTCATCAAACTGCCGGTGGCGTCGTTCAAGCCGAGCGGGTGGCTGAAGGTCGCGCTCGAGCGCCAGCGCGACGGTCTCACCGGCCATCTCGGCGAGATCAGCAAGTGGCTCACGAAGAAGGACAACGCCTGGCTCAACAAGACCGGCCACGGCGAGTTCGGCTGGGAAGAAGTGCCGTACTGGCTGCGCGGCTACTCGCGCATCGCCTACACGCTGAACGATCCGCACATGCTCGAGGAATCCAGGACCTGGATCGAAGCCACGCTGAACAGCCAGCGCGAGAGCGGCGACTTCGGCCCGATCATCGAGCGCAACGGCAAGCGCGACCTGTGGGCCCAGATGCTCATGCTGCAGATCCTCCAGGCGTTCTACGAGAAGACCAACGACCCGCGCGTGTTGCCGTTCATGACTCACTACTTCCGGTGGCAACTCACGATCCCCGACAATCGCTTCCTTGAGGACTACTGGGAAAATTCCCGCGGCGGCGACAATCTCGTGAGCGTCTACTGGCTCTACAACCGCACCGGCGACGACTTCCTGCTCGATCTGGCCGCCAAGATCGACCGCAACACCGCCGACTGGCGACAGAAGAACGATCTCCCGAACTGGCACGTGGTGAACATCGCCGAGTGCTTCCGCGCGCCCGCGACGTTCTATCTCCAGAGCAAACGCAAGGCCGATCTCGACGCGAGCTACAACAATCAAAGAATCGCCCGCGAGAAGTACGGCCAGGTGCCCGGCGGGATGTTCGGCGCGGATGAGAACGCGCGCGAGGGCCACAGCGATCCACACCAGGCGGCCGAGACCTGCAGCTTCGTCGAGCAGATCTGGTCGAACCTGATCATGAGCGAGATCACCGGCGACCCGGCGTGGGCGGCGAATACTGAAGACGTCGCCTATAACACGCTGCCGGCGGCGTTCACGCCGGATTACCGCGCGCTGCGATATCTCACCGCGCCCAACCAGGTGGTGAGCGACGCGAAGAACCACGCGCCCGGCGTCGCGAATGACGGGCCGTTCATGCTGATGAATCCGTTCAGCAGCCGCTGCTGCCAGCACAATCACACCAGCGGCTGGATGAACTTTGCCGAGACGGCCTGGATGGCCACACCCGATGCGGGTCTCGCGGCCGTGCTTTACGCGCCCGGGGAAGTCACGGCAAAGGTCGGCGCGCACGACGGATCGGTGACAATCGTGACGGAAACGAAGTATCCGTTCGACGACACGATCCGGTTCAACGTGAAGAGCGATGCGGCCGGCGCCGCGTTCCCGATCTATCTTCGTATTCCCGACTGGGCCGAGGGCGCGAGCGTGTCGATCAACGGCAAGCGGCAGGGCGATCCGCTCAAGACCGGTGCGTACGCGAAGCTCTCGGGCAACTGGAAGAGCGGCGACACGATCGACTTGAAGCTGCCGATGAAAATCACGATCCGCACGTGGGAGAAGAACAGGAACAGCGTAAGCATCAACCACGGACCGCTCACCTACTCGCTCAAGATCGACGAAACGTACAACGTCGTCGAGGGAACGAAGACCGCGATGGGCGATTCGGGCTGGCAGAAGGGTGTCGACCAGAGCAAGTGGCCCACGCGCGAGATCCTGCCGGCCTCGCCGTGGAACTACGGGCTCATCCTCGATCGGGCGCACCCGGAGAAGTCGGTCGAGGTCGTGAAGAAGAACTGGCCGAGCGATGACTATCCGTTCACCAATGCGGATGCGCCGATCGAGCTCAAGGTGAAGGGGAAGGCGATTCCGAGCTGGACGCTGGACGAGCACGGGCTGTGCGGCGCGGTCCCGCAGAGCCCGGTAAGATCGGATCAGCCGACTGTCGACCTGACGCTGGTGCCGATGGGCGGGGCGCGGCTGCGCGTGTCGGCGTTTCCGACGGTCGCGGAGTGATCGCGGTCAAATCAGGATGCGAAGACGGTGATACTCGATTAGGATCGCCGGACATGGGCGGGCACGTCGAGGTTTCCAATCTTCGCATTTCGGCGAGGCGCGGGCGAATGCTTCGCGGATTCACCCTTGTCGAACTCCTCGTCGTCATCGGCATCATCGCGATCCTGATCGCAGTGCTGCTCCCTTCGCTGGCTCGTGCGCGCGATCAGGCTAAGCAGGTCGCTTGCGCCTCCAACCTTCGCCAGATCGGCCAGGCGATGCTGATCTATTCACAGGACCACGGCGGGCAACTCTTCCCGATCGATGCGGGCGGGCCGTTGGCGATGGCGCCGGAAGATCAGGTCTGGTACGTGTATGTCCTGAAGGTCAGACCGCCGCCGCGGCCGGAGCTGCTCGACTTCTACAACTGGGCGCCCAAGGTCCTGCTCTGCCCGCGCGGCGATGAGCCGGCGAACGCCAGCTCGTACGTGCTCAACGATCACATGAACGAGCGCGGCATGAAGTTCTCCTCGCGCCCGCCCGGCGGGCTCACCGCGTCGGATGTCGTCGTCGCCGGCGAGAAGAAGCCCGAGCAGGGCGACTACTACGTCCAGACCTTTCCCGACAACCACACCGATTACGAAGAAGTCGTCGATCCGTATCACCACGGCATCAAGCGCGGGAGCAACCTGCTCTTCATGGACTTTCACGTCGGCGTGACGCCGCCGACGAGGACGTTGCCCGGCGCAGGCGATCCGTGGGACTTTCCGCACTGAGCTTCATCGCGTTCGCTTCATCACTTCACGTTCTTCATCAGCACCTGATGGATCAGTGCCGGCTGCTCCTTCGGGTCGTCGAAGAACCACGCCGTGACGCGATCGTCGGCGAGGTGATCCTTCACCAGATTCACATACCACACGGCCGCGACGCTGTCGGAGTGTTTCATCAGCACGTATCCCTGGGTCTTGCTCTTGTCGACCTTGTACCAGGCCTTGTCGGCACTGCTCCATTCCCAGCGGGTATCGCGCTTCCAGCCGGCGCTGTTCATGCCGACTTTCAGCGGCTCGCCGCCGGTGCCTTCGGCGGCCCACTTGGCCTTGATGATCTGGATCAGCTCGTCCTTGTCGGCGGCGCTATACCGCTCGTCCGGGACGCGATTGGCCTCGAGGATGTTCGCTTCGAGTGACTTGCCCGTCTCGGCAATCTTCACCTGGGTCGCTTCGTAATCCGCAAGCGCTGCTTTGGACTCCGGCGAATCCGGGCGCAGCGCGGTAAGGACGTCGATGCGCGTCTTCGCCATCGCGAGGCGCTGCGTGATGCCGCCTTCCGGCCCGAAGTACGCCGGCGATTTGTTCGCCACCGCGGTCTGGGCCTGTTGGACGGCGAAGTCCAGTTCGTTCTTGATCGCCGGCGGAGACTCGCTCGCGTATTGATCGGCATGTTGCATGAACCGGCCGAACACGGCGTCGAAGTAGTTGAGCACATCTTTCATCTGGCGCGCGCCATCGGTCGGCTGGTTGAGCAGGTCGGCGTACTTCTCGGCAATGCGGGCCCGCTCGGCCTTCACGTTCGGAAGCTGCTTCAGGATCTCGATTGCTTCATCCGGTCGGCTGTCAATGATTTGGGGATCGGCGTACATCTGGTTGATCTCTTTGAGCCGATCGAAGTCGGCCTTGTACTCCGCGCCGCCTTTATTCACCACGCCTATCAGCCCGGCCTTGATGTCAGCGAGCTTCTTGTTCGATGCTTCGAGGCGCTTCGAGACCGTGTTGAATCTTTCACGCTCCGAATCCACGTCGGGATGTGCCGGCAGCGTGTCGAATCGCGTCTTGGCATTGGTCATGTACTGGCCAATGCGCTCGCTATTGGAAATCAGGTTGTCGACCTCGGTGATAGGCACCTTCGAATCGCCAACCTTCCAGTCCTTGGAGCGTTCCTCGATCTGTTCGAGGATGCCATCCGTCTGATCGAGGTAGTAGATCGCGTCTTTGAGTGCTTGCGCCTGCCGATAGTCGAGGCGTTTTTGCTGTGCGGAAACGGTCGTACAGAGTGTCACGGCAACGAGAAAACCGAAAAACGCCGCCTGGGTGGCCGAGAGACGAGACATCATAAAAACTCCAGATTCCCCAACACCGAACCCATGGCAGCGCTCCAAACGTCAAAGAGCGTCTCCCGCGACGGGCCTTCGCCAGTGTCGCAAAGAGTCGCATGAAAGAAAGTCCATCTGCACTGGGGGCCGTATCCTTCGCGGTGGATTTGGGTAAACTCTTCGCCCGATGAGACGGCAGCTTGCGATTGGCGTATTTCTGGCGGCCACGGCGCTGGTGACAGGCTGCAACAGTGGTCCGCTGATTCTCGCACCCGAGAAGCGGATTTCGATCGACCGCGCCATCGTCGAGCGACCCGTCAATTTCGACCTCACCACCTACATTCCGAATCTGACGGCCCCCACGGCCATCGCCTTCGACACGGCCGAAGGCCAGCCGAACGGCCTGCTCATCATCGCCGAAGGCGGCCTGGACCGCGGCGAGCCGCACCTGTTCGGCTTCAGGCCCGACGGCACACGCTTTGAAATCTATCCCCGCTCCGCCAACCCGCTCCTTCGATTCGTCTCGCGAGATCTGCCGATCTTCGGCCCGATCGGCGGCATCGCCATCCGCGACGGCGAGGTCTATGTCGCCCATTGCGACGCAGAAGGCCGCGGCATGATCAGCGCCTTCACCTACGACGGCCGCCGACGCACCGTCGTCAGCGATCTCCCCACGCAAGGCGAGAACTCGGTTACCGATCTGGCGTTTCATCCCACCAACAAGCGCCTATATTTCGGCATCGGCTCGGTGACCAACAGCGGCGTGGTCGGCATGGACAACTGGCAGCAGGGCTGGCCGCGCAAGAAGGAGAATGTCGCCGATGTCCCCGCCGTCGACCTGAAACTGCTCGGGTACCGGTTCGACACGCCCAACCCGTCCGGCGGGCTCCTCGGCGGTAACGACATTGCCGTCACCGCGCCGTTCCAACCTTTCGGCACCAGCAAGCGCCTGCGCATTCCCCAATCGACCACCGGCAAACCCACCTCCGCGCTCTTTTCGATCTCCTCGGGCGGCGGCGACCTGCGCGTCGAAGCGCACGGCATCCGCGAACCGCGCGGACTCGCTTTCAACGAGTTCGGCAACCTCTTCGTCACCAACCAGGGCATGGAGATGCGCGGCACGCGACCGGTGAAGGATGATCCCGATTCGGTCCTGCGCATCCCGCCCGGCGGCGGGACGTGGTTCGGCTGGCCCGACTACTCGGCCGACCTTGTCCCCATCACCGATTCACGCTTCCAGCCGCCGGCGCAGATGATCATCCGCACCGGCTACCCCGAGGTGTCGTTCCTCATCGATCACCAGGGCTCTGGCCTGATCGCGCCGGACCGCGCCACGCTCGTCCGCGGCGCGTTCCCCAGCCTCAGCGGCGCGGCGAAGATGACGTTCGTCAACGACGAACAGGGATTCGAGAATCTCAACGGGAAGCTCATCGTCGCCCTCAGCGGCGATCGATATCCGTTCGCCACCAACGGCGAAAAGCTCAAGGGCCCCATCGGCTTCAAGGTCGTCGTCCTCGATCCGGACAAGAAGGACCACCGCGACTTCGTCTACAACACGTCGCAGATGCCGGCCAGCCAGTCGAGCCACAACAGGCTCGCGCTCGAGCGGCCGATCGACGTCAAGTTCGGCCCGGATGGCGCGCTCTACATCGTCGACATGGGGCAGGTCGAATACCGCGACGGCCGACCCAGCGCGAAAAAGGGCACCGGCAAGATCCTCAGGCTCGTGCCGCTCCCGACCGAACCGCCGCAAAACCGCAGCGAATAATCCCGACGTTTAAGGCCGATTGCGGTTGCCGATCAGGCGCAGCGCCGTCGCCGCTGAGAGCCGGACTTCCTGCACCGGGTCGGCGAGCAGCTTCGCCAGCGCATCCTGCGCGTCCGGCCGGCCGATGTCGCCCAGCGCGAGGGCGGCGAGCGACCGGCGGCGCGGATCGCTGTCGGCGCATTTCCTGACCGCCAACCCGAACCCCGAATCGTCGCCGAGCATACCCAGTCCCCGCGCCGCGACGAGCTGCAGCTCGGCGTACTGCTGATTGTCGTGATCGTTAGCGAACTTCGCGAGGATGTACGGCTTCATGCGTTGGTCGCGCGGCCCGGCGAGTCCGAGGATGCTGAAAATCTGGTCATCCGGGAACTTGCTCAGCGACGCGGCCACCAGCATCTTCTGACCGTCCGGATCGCCCAGACGCCAAAGGGCTTCGGCCACCTGCAGGCGCACTTCCATCTCCGGATCTGAGATCATCGGCCGGAGCACGCGGACGGCGGTCGGTTCATTCATCCGGCCGAGCACGACCGCGACGTTTCCTCGCACTTGGGGATCGGCATTGGTGCTCAGCGCCTCCAGATCCTTCGAAAGCGATTTGTCGCCGAGCTGGTGCAGGGCATAGCGCACGCCCGCGCGAACGCTCGGTTCCGCGTCATAGGCGGCTGCGACGAGCGGCTTGTAGACGCTCTTGAGCTTCAGGTCGCCGGCGCACATCGCGCCGGCGAAACGGACCAGCCAGTTCCGGTCGGCCAGGGCGCGCTGGACACGATCGGCGACGTTCGGGTCGTGCGTCTGACTCATCGCCTCGAGCGACTGCGCCTTGATCACCGGATCGCTCGCGTTGAACGCGAGGGTGATCTCGTTCTGCGCCTGCTGCTGGACCGCCTCGTCGATCGGCACCGCCACCGGGGGAAGGTTGGGTGGAAGGGTGACCTGCTTAAACACCTTCGCCTCGTTCAGCTTGCCCTGGGACTGCGAGGGTGAACAACCCGCGACGGCGACGAGGGCGGCGGTAGAGATCGTGAGTAGTAGCTTCATCAGAGAGTTCCTTTTCCGAACGAAACGTCCGGCAACCTGTCAAATCGGCTGTTTCGCGTCAGGTTCTGCAGAGTTCGCCCCAGGGCGCTTCCAGCCGAGCATAACCGCCAGATGCATCGGAAACGCCAGGCACGCCGCCGGTGCGGTCTGCTGGATCGTCAGGTGCGAGATTGTCATCAACACGCCGACCGCGCTCAAGCAGAGCGCCACGCGCGGCAACACCGACAGCGGCCGCCGCCACCGCGGAACCAGCACGCCTGCCAGGACGCCGAGCGACACCGGCGAGAACTGCAGGAAGTTCTCGTTCCAGGCGACGACCTGGTGCCGCGTGAAGGCGATGAGGATCGTGAAGAAGACCGCGCCGAACGATGCGAAGAACGACCAGCCGCCCGCCACGACCCAGTAGCCGAATCGGGTTTCGCGGGAGCAGGCGAACGTCATGGCGCTCAGGACCATCCCGATCGACAACGCCCACCACACGGGACTTCTCGCTTCCGACGGTTCGGCGTTTCCGGGCAGCTTCGTGGTGTTCAGCGGGATGCGCTCGCGCACCAGCGGCACGCGGCTTCCGTCCGCGCGGAGCAGCGTCGCCGCATCGAGCAGTTTCGACAGTTCCATCGGAACGAATGCCGCCTGCCATTGCGTGAGCGGATGATCCGCGCGCGGCCCGTAGGTGAAGTCCATGAGCAGCGACATTGCCTGGTTATCGAGGCCGACATCCATCAGCCGGCGTGAGTGCCAGCGATAACTGTGCGGCGTCATCGCCTGCCACTGCGGCGCGAGTTGACCGTCGGTGGCCTGGTCGAGGATGTCGCGAACGCGGGTGGCGCAGTTGTCGAGGAAGTAGTCGTAGAGGTACTTCGGGTTCTTCTGGTTCTCTTCCAGCAGGTGGATCAGCTTTTCCTTCTGCGCCCCGTCGAGGTTGAGCGCCTGCTCGGTGATCGTGCGATCCTGCTCGCCGCCGTAGAAGTTCAGCCACTCGTCGGTGGGCTTGTTGTCCATGGAATAGAGCAGGCTTCCCTTGACGAACTTGCCAACGAAGTTGGGCTCGCCGAAGTCGAAGTTACCCCAGTCGTAGAGGTAATCGAAACCCGTTCCCGCGACACGCACGCGGATGGCGATGTGCCCGAAGCGTTCGTACACCGCGCGGCCGGGGCCCATGGTGATGACCGAGACGTCGATTGCGTCCGGAATGACGGCCGCATGAACGCGGGTGAACGACGCGAAGAGGATGATGAGAAACAGTGCCCAGCGCGGCATGAAACGGACTATACTGTTTCGCGTGGCAAGTCATAAGCCATCGACAGGAGTTGGAATGCGCGCTCGCTCGATCTGGACCTGTTTTGCCTGCATCTCGCTGTGTGTCGGCTCGAGCGTTCTCGCGCGCGACACGCTCGCAACGCCGATCCCGCTGGAGGTGATCCTCGCCGGCGACGGCCCGACCCAGCGCGTCGCGGGAAAACTCGTCGCGTTTGATGACGCCGGCATCACGATGCACGTCGGCGAAGCCGAGCGCACGCTCGCGTGGGAGGAACTCGCGCCCGCCAGCGCGTTCAACACCAAGTTCCGCCTCGTGGACAAGAGCGATGCGCAACAGTTTCTTGAACTCGGTCGATGGGGCTGGACGCACGGGCTGAGCCAACAGGCGCGATCGGCACTGGGCAGCGCGCGAAAGCTCGACAAATCGCTCGGCAGCCAGATCGACGCGATCCTCGCCAGCGAATCCGGCTCCGCGCTCGCGTCCAAAGCGCAGCCGGCCACCAAGCCCGTCGAAACGCCGCCGACACCGCCGAAGCCTGAAGCTGCCGCGCCCGCATCGGAAGAGACCGCGCCGATGCAGCCCGGCTACCGGGCCGGCGACGCGATCGTCCAGTACACAATTCCGACCCGGGAAGAAAACGAAGCGCAGATCACGCTGTCGCGAAACCGCGCCGCCGAAGCCGAGCGCGCCCTCGACACCAAGTTCACCGAGATCCAGACCGATCACTTCCTGATCTTCACCGACTGGGACAAGGCCGAGCACGCCTTCCTCAAGGAGAAGTGCGAATCCGCGTATTCCGTGCTCGCGAAGCAGTTCCAGCAGCCGGTGAAGGGAAACGTGTTCGTCGGCAAGCTGCCGATCTTCATGTTCGCGACGCAGAAGGGCTTTCTGCGCTTTGCCCGCGAGTTCGACGAGTTCGGCGCTGGCGAAACCGTCTTGGGCTACTTCATCAACTCATCGACCGAGCAGGGCCACATGGCGATGTGGAAGCCGGCCGTCGGCACGGGCATCGGCGCCGGCGGTTCGACGCAGGACGCGGCCCGCCGCTGGGCGCGCACGCTCGTGCACGAGTTCGCGCACGCGTTCATCTCCCGCTACAAGAGCAATGCGCGCATCCCGCGCTGGCTCAACGAAGGCACCGCCGAGCTGATCGCCGAGGCGGCGCTGCCGACCAACAACTACCACGGCCGAGCCCGCGCCGCGGCGCAGGAAGCCGTCGACGTGATGCCGCTCTTCGACGATTCGAACATGCCCAGCGGCTACTACTATCCGGTGATGATGACGATGGCCGAGTGCCTGCAGAAGCAGGACACGAAAAAGTTCCTCGCGCTCTTCGACGAGATCAAGGCCGGCACGAAGCCCGAGGATGCGCTCAAGAAAGTCTACGGCATCACGCAGTTGAAGCTGGCCGAAGGGTGGAGCAAATACGCGAAGGCGCTGCGGTAGGGCCAAGCCGAGCCGGCAGACGCGTCGGTTCTGAATTCGAACTCGATCGATTTGTTTGCGTCAACCGACCGCTTTTCGCGACCGATTCCTGGACACATATCTCGTTTCTGGCGCGATGATTGCGGCGACGCCGGAGCTTTCGCGCGCCGTCGAAATTTGCGGGAATGCGCAGCGCGCGAGGAGAGTGGGGATCGGTCGATCTGGGTTGCGACGACCCTCGGACCCCAGAGGGGGTACCTGGCTGCTCTGAAAGCCACCGTTACGCCGCAGGTGTGAGCGCGACGACGTAGCCCAATTGTTCGAGGCGTTGGACCAGATGTTGGGTCAGACGTCGGGGGTTTTGGCGATGTTGTTCTACGGGCCCTTGCTCACGGTACTCACTGTTTCGGCTCAACAGGTACCAGATGGTGCTGAGCATGGCGTGGGCAATTGCGATCAACGCCCGCTTGTGTCCGCGTCGGGCCTTGAGACGCTGGTACATGCGGTGGAAGGAGCTGCACTTGGTCCGTGCTGCTGCCCAGGCGCACTGCACCAGCATCTGCTTGAGCCAGCGGTTGCCAAAGCGAGTGCGGCCGGTACGGCGTTTGCCGGCCGATTCGTTGTTGCCCGGACACAGGCCCGCCCAACTGGCCAGGTGCGCCGCCGAGGCAAAGCGGCTCATGTCATGGCCGATCTCGGCCAGAATCGTCTGGGCGGCGTTGCGGTTGATCCCGGCATCGCATCCAGCCGCGTCGCCGCCTGGGCAAAAGGGCCTTGGGCCATGAGTTGATCAATCCGCTGCTCAAAGCTCTGAACCTGCTTGCCCAGATAGTCGACTTGGTCGAGCAGTTGTCGGAGCATGAACTGGTGATGCTCACGCAGCTTGCCTTCCAATGCCAGAGTCAGCTGCGAGATCTTGGGACGCATCGCCGAGCGGGCCAGTTGCGCCAGCGTCGCCGGATCGGCCTTTGCATCTTCGATCAATGCCCCGAGCATGGCGCGTGCGCTTTTGCCCAGGATGTCGGTGACGACCGAGCCGAGCTTGAGGTTGGCATCCTCGAGAATCTTCTGGATCCGGTTGGCCACCCGCGCCCGCTCGGCAACCAACTGGGCGCGTTGACGGGTCAGTTCACGCAGATCCCGCTGCGGAGAAGGCGGCACAAAGCTGGCGCGGATCAGGCCGTGACGCAGCAGATCGGCGATCCACTGGCAGTCCGACACGTCGGTCTTGCGGCCGGGCACCTGCTTGATGTGCTGGGCATTGACCAGCATCAGTTCAAAGGCATCTTCCAACAGGTTCCAAATGGGTTTCCAGTACACGCCGGTGGACTCCATGGCGATGTGCCTGATGTGATGCTCGCCCAGCCAGTCACGCAGGCCAAGCAGATCACGCGTGGTGGTGGCGAACTGCCGGATGATCGGCTCGGTACGATCGATCAACAGGCAGACCATCACCGAATCCTTGTGAACATCGAACCCAGCGCAACGGTCGTGAAGCACCTGCATCGTTCACCTCCGGTAAGAGAAACGTCGCCGGAAGGACTGGCATGGAAAACAGTCTGCTCTGCGCGGTCAAAGCCGCAATCTCGGAACCGAAGGCCAGCCCCAGGTCAAACTCTTTGGCGGGCTCCAAAGCGCCAAGCGATTCCCAACCTCGTCCGGCAACGCCGATCATTCTACCGACCGGTCGACTCGGCTTTCATCCTCTCTGGAGGTGAGTCATCACATGCGAACTCTTTGGTAAGTGAATACGGATCCTGGCAGAGGAACACCTCCCATCGGCTGCCGCGGCGGGTACCCAGCGTTACCCACGATTACCCACTTCACGCGTCAGTCGATTCTCTGGTTTCACCTGCGGGGAGCAGGTTGGGGCAAAAACGGGGCGGCGAAGGTGGCTGAAGGATTGCCGAGCGTTGCCGGATTGCTACACTCACCCGACCGCTGGAGGCGTGGCAGAGCGGTTGATTGCGACAGTCTTGAAAACTGTTGTGCCCGAAAGGGTACCGGGGGTTCGAATCCCTCCGCCTCCGTTGAAACCCTCGGATTTTCCGGGGGTTTCGATCGTTTTAGACTGTCACATGTATTGCTCATATTCACCACACCCAGCCACAAAACCACCAAACACACACCTAAACGCGCTGCGCCTTGCGCTTGCGCTATCCTGAACCGTCGAGCGGGTTCTTGAATGCCTCGTCGATCACCCCTCGAAGGGCCTCGGCCTCTGAATGTGAATAGACACCCAGCGTCAGCATCGGCGTCGAGTGCCGCGCCAGCGTCTGTGTGTCCTTCACGGTCGCGCCGCTTCGGCCGATGGTCGTCACGTAAAAGTGTCTGAAGGCGTGGAAGTCGAACACGCCCGAGTCGGTTCGGTAGAGAAGGGTGTCGGACTTCTGCCGCCGCTCGACCTCGGCATGATCATCGCTGGCGGCTTTGATCCATGCCTCCCGCGCGGCCGACTGGTCGGCCCTGAGCATGTGCGTCAGCGCGTTGGGCATTTCAGGCCAAAGCAGGTCGGCTTCCATAGACCAGAACGCCAGCTCGTCGGTGAGCCAGGCCGGAAGCGGCTGGATCGCGTCTTTGCCGTTCTTCGTGAACTCGCCCGGCACCTTGAGCAGGCGGGCCTTGAAGTCGATCCAGCTTCGGCGAACCGATCGCAACTCGCCGACGCGGTAGCCTGTGGACATCGCCATCAGGTAGAGCACGCCGCGCGCCCTGCCATCCATCAGGAACCGCCCGCGCCGCTGGTCGCGGACATAGTTCACCAGGAGCGATACCTCCAGCGGAGTCGGCACCCGACGGCTGTGAACCTTCTCAGCAACGCCCAGGCCCTTCGTGTCGGCGAGTGGATCGATCTCGATCAGGTGTGAACGCTTGAGCCACTTCGTGAACTGCCGCATCGCCGTCTGGTAGTGACTGATGGTCTGGTCGGAAAGCTGACGACCTTCGACACCCTCGGTCCGCAGCTTGTCGAGTCCGCGGCCGAGAGCTGCTGCCGTGATGTGCTTCAGCTTCGAGACTTCCATCGCCTCGATCAGCACGCGAACGCGTGATGCGACATTGTTCACGTAGACCGGATTGAGCGCCTTCGTCTTGAGCGAGGCGCGATACTGGTCGACTACGCCGTCGACCGAGAGCGACTCGCCCAGGAGCTGGAGCAGCTTGCCCTCGGTGATGAGTCTGGCCTTCCACTGCTGGATCCACTCGCTGGCGGTTGCCGCGAACCGGCGAGCGTGCGCGGCGCTGATGCCGAGCCGTCGCGTGATCCTGCGGCCGCCAATCCTGCACGTGGTGATGCGCCACCGACTACCGGACTGGTAGAGGCTGACGTAAGGGAAGTTGTCCGAGAGCTTCGGCATCGATTCACGCGACCTTGTCGGCGGCTTCCTGTTTACGCTTGGCCCAGGTTTCGTACTGCGAGAGTGTCCACTTGCGGCGCCCGGCCGTAGCCGAAGACCGGACGCTCATTCACGCTGCCGATCGGGACGCCAGCCGCGTCAAACGCCTGACCGCCTTCGACTCGGTCCACTTGTCGCCAGTTACCTTTTTCATCCTGCATGTGATGGTCCTTTCCAGGTTCCAAAAATGGCCCGAGTACAAACGACGCTTCGAATTCTCATGGAGGTTGGAGCCGGGGCACATTCCAATTGAGGGCTCCTTCACATCCCCGGCCTTCTCCAACCACGGAGGTCGTCACGCGGGCTGAGCCTGCGGTTGATCGATTTCGCTGTCCTGCTGGATTGCAGGGACAGCCTGTGCCGAAGCCCTCTCAGCTTTGATTTGGGCAAGGCGTTCCAAGGCCAATGCCGACACAGCACGAGATGGCTTCTTGAAGCCACGACGACGAGCCTCGTCCGCAAAATCGCGGCAGGCTTGTTTGTCGGTGATTGCTGAACGGATCATGATTGGAACAAGATAGGCTCAAAATTGGCTACTGCAACTCAATTTACTCCAATCTTTGGCGGATTTGTGGCCGAAGTTGCGTTACCTGTTGCCTCTGTGGCAGTTAGGCGTTCGAAAAAATCCGTAGAAGTGAACGGCCTCAAGGTCGCCGCATTGCGAAACGCGAAGCTGTGGGCTCAGCCTGATTTGGCGTCTGCTGCAGACGTCGTTGTGAACACCATAAAGCGGATTGAGCCACGGGAATCGATCGGCGTTCACGTTGCTACGGTGCGTGCAATCGCCGCCGCACTAGATGCCGATCCTCTTGAAATCTTGGCGGACATCGACTCCAGCTTCGCCCAGTCCACCATCGACGCCGCGATCGACGCGCTCGAAGCCAGCGGCAAGCTCAGCGCCGACGACATCGCGCGGATACGCCAGCAGGTGAAGGGCGACGGCGTCGACAAGCCGGGCGCGGGCGTGGAGGGAGTGAGCGTCGCGGGGACGATCAAGCCCAGCAGCGAGCGCACCGCCGCCAACAAAGAGCAGACGCACTCACGGAAGCGGCCGCCCGAGGAGCCGAAGGGGAAGGGCGGGAAGTGAAGCACGACATTGATGATTCTTGGAGGCGAGCGCAGGGGGCGGAAACGTCACGCCAGTGGGCAGTCAGGAAATGAGGAAGTCGCATTTTCGTAACATTCTATGAAGTCTATTTTTATCAGACGCTTTTACGGAAATCGGCAACGAACAAAGACCTGCCGCCCGATTCGTCGAAACCTTGTCTAGGCTTTGCGCGTTTGATTCATGGTTCTGGTCATCTATGCTCCTGATAGACAGGTACGCTGGGGTCCGATTTGATGCCTACACGAAGATTCTCATTTGATGCTCCACCGGTTGTCGAGGTGGTGATTAGCGCGCAGTTCGCGCCGATTCCGAACCTCGGCGCGGCGCATGCCGGCCGATATTGGCAAACGCTTATTGACCGATTTCACGACGATTGGGCTCAAGCGTGGGTGACCCATTCGTTACCGCTTGACGACGTGTTCGAGAGTCCGGAGCCGGCGTTCGGACGGCTCGCCGTTTCATTCTCAGATCCCGAAACCAGTCCGCCGCGTGTTCAAATAAGTGATGCGAGCCGCGATCGCATGCTTCAGATTCAATCCAGCCGGTTTATCTATAACTGGCGTCAACAGAAGGATGAGTACCCAACTTTTGATCAGCTAAAGGCAGAGTTTGACGAAAAGCTCAATCTCTTTCTGCAGAGCCTGAGCACCTGGGGCATGCCTAACCCCGTGTTCAACCAGTGGGAAGTGACGTACGTGAACCACATTCCAAAGGGCAAGATGTGGTCAGCGGTCAGCGATTGGGCACAGATATTTCCTTGGCTGAAAACGCCGCCAGCGACTGACGGCGCAGGTTCCAACCTGCAAGTCGAAACTCAGAATGGAATTTGGCGCTTCCAACTACCTGATCAGCGGGGACGCCTTCACGTTGCTTTGTCGCACGCGAGAACGCAGCAAACAGGCGCAAGTGAGCCAAGGGAAGTTGCGTCACTCACCCTGACCGCTCGTGGGGGCGTATCTGATAAGCACAGCGTGGACGACGGCATCTCACGGGGACATGATGCAATTATTCGATCATTCGAACAAATGACCTCACCGTTGGCCCATAGCGCATGGGGATTGAGAAGAGAGCAGAATGCTTGATACTCCAATGCAACCCTCGGCTTGGGTTCAATTCGACGTCGTACGAGACGCTCAAACTGCAGCCCAATTCTCAATCAACGCTTGTGATCATTGGTTCAAAGCTTTTCGTCGGCTAGATGAGTTGGCCGGTTATTCAGCCAACTGGGATAATGATGGGGCGATAAAGCCAGACGTTAAGATCCTAGCAAGTGCTGCCGACCTCCTCGATAAGTTGCGAGCAAGTGGATGGGAGGCACCTGTGACAATGGTACTCCTGCCCGAAGGTGGACTGATGATCGAGTGGCAGGCCGCCGGCACTGTGCGCACTATCGAGATCAGCAAACCGTGCAAAGGCGAATTGCTTTTGACAGTCGACGGCACTTCGCTGTTTGACGCTTTTGAGTGGCATTCGCCGCGGCTAGATGAATTGTTACACCGCTTGCCAGAAGCCGCTTTCGGATTCGTAGAGAGAACTTACCGCAATTCTCCAACGCGTGAAAATCGATACCGCAGTCGCCGCTCCGCGATGGCGATGACGACATTGGAAGAGAGCTTATAAACCTGTCGGGGGATCAGTGCCAACGAAGTCAGAACACGACCCCGTCAGTGCTGATGAGTTCGTTTATCGACGATTTGCACGCGCGAACTACGATGCAAGCCTTGAGTACCCGGTGCGCTATGTTGCCTTCCAGCCCACTCCAAGCGACACCGATGGTATCTCTGTTTTTCGAGAGCTCTGCGGTGCCACGATTGAAACAGCCTTACTCGCTGGCGGCGATAGAACGCAAAGCCATTGCATAGCTCGTATCCCGGTTGACGGAATTCTCAAAATCTGCGAGGACGCGATTACGCTTTCCGTCGTTCCTACTCCGAATTCCGATGGCCCAGGCCACGCATCCGTTCAAGAGCTCAACATAAAGCTAAGGGAAGAGAAGGCTTCATCGTACCGGAAACTCGCTCAAGCCCTCGCCAATCTTGCAAAAGACAAGGTGATTTACGTGCCAAAATAGAGGATTCACCGCCTCAGCGCCATCCGCGTCTCTTCCAGCACCGCCGCCGCAAACGCCTCCGGGTTCTCATCCTCGAGCATCCCGGCTTCGCGCCTCACCTTCGCGATGATCGAGTCGCGGACGCTGGCCATCTGAGCCCCGGCCCGGCGCATCGCATCGTGCAGCTTCGCCATGAAGCCCGAGAGCGACGGCGCCGCCTCGGCAATCTCATCCGCGCCGGCATCCTCGCGCCGCGCCCGTGCCGCCTGGAGCTGGCTGCCAAGATCCCCGAAGCCCTCAGCGACGGGCGTGGATGGGACGAACTTCTTGCGCTGCGGGACGAACTGCATTTCCTCGGCGAGATAGAGTCCGTTGCACGGCACGAACGCGCGCGAGAGCGCGAGCGACTCGGCACACTTGGCGAGCATCAGCGTCGAGAAGCGGGCCCAGAACTCGCCCAGGACACGCGAGCCATCCGGCAGCTCGACGTACTGCGCGTAGCTGTTCGCCGCGCCGCTGCAGGTGAGCACGTTTCCCGTCGCGGCATTCTCAGGGCCTGCGGTCGTATATGCCGCGCCCGCGCCGGCAGATCCGTCGGAGCCAGGATAGAGGCCGAGCTTCTCGGTGAGGTCGCCTCGGCACGAAAAACGAAACTCCATTCCCCGGGCGATGAGAAGTGCGTTGAGTTGTGCTTCGGTGAGTGGCATCAGTTCTCCGATTGAGCCGGCGCCGCATTCAGATTCGCAGCGAGCTGCACCGACGCGCGCTTCAACGTTTCGTCCTGGCTGTCGGACCAGGTGAACACGACCTGCACGCCCAGCGCGTTGAGGAAGTCGAGCTGCAGCTGCTGTTTTGCCGGCTTGAGCGGCTTCTTCGCGTTGGTGCCGGGCTGCGGATGCGTCTCAGGATTGACCACGAAACCGACCAGCGCCCGGACCTCGGCGGCGTAGCGGCTGGCCTGGCTTACCTGGAGGGCCATGCGCTCGTAATCGACGCTCGACCAATGATCCTCGTTATCGTCGAAGCTCGCGTAGTAACCCGGCGTGAGGATCGAGACGCTGTACTTGATCTGATTCCAGAACTGATCGGCGGTCGGGATCTTCGCGAAGCTCGGAAATCCGTAGTGCCCGACGATCAGGCCGCGGTTCTTCGCCAGCTGCAGGGCGATGGCCGTCTGCTGGCCGTGGTAGAAGTCGAAGCGATCCTCGTAGAGGTTGGAAAGGACGACCTCGCCATCCGCGCACATGCTCCAGTAC